>JAZQJB010000087.1:0-72445 GCA_045541375.1 Eubacteriales bacterium
GTTGGTGTTTCATATGTATTTTCCTCCGAAATATTTAT
The DNA here is from genome assembly GCA_045541375.1 of Eubacteriales bacterium. Taxonomy (GTDB): domain Bacteria; phylum Bacillota; class Clostridia; order Oscillospirales; family CAG-272; genus CAG-390. The sequence continues at coordinate 39 of JAZQJB010000087.1, forward strand.
TATTTATATTATACCATATAATTACAATAAAAGTCAATTAGTTATATTATTATATTTAGATAATATAATTATGTTTTGACTACATATAATGTTCAGCGTAGCAGCTTTTTGCTATTGATGGTGAGGAAAAGAGTAACTATCGTAGGTACGTGCACACCTATTATTGAGTTTTTTATATTAATAATTTCTTTTTGGAACATTTAAGTTTGGTCAGAGAAGAAAACGAATTTCTTATAAACAAAATTCGATGTAAGAGAGGTATTGTTTGCAGTATATATCAAAATATAATGGATTTTTGCAAGTTGCAAAATTGATCTATTACCACAAAGCAAAAGCGAACGGCAAAGCCGTTCGCTTTTCTTTGGTGCGGGTAAACCGAAATAAGAAGGGTTCTTCACCCTACGTGTTCGCCAAGCGAACACGTATAGCGCCGGCATAGCAGGTATTACAGATTCGCATAAACAAAATCCGGCGCAGGTGAAGAGTTCAAGTCCGGCAAAGCCGTTCGCTTTTGCTTTGGTGCGGGTAAACTGAACTCTAAAGGTTCTTCACCCTACGTGTTCGCCAAGCGAACACGTATAGCGCCGGCATAGCAGAAATTACGGCTTCGCACAAACAAAATCCGGCGCAGGTGAAGAGTTCAAGTCCGGCAAAGCCGTTCGCTTTTGCTTTAGTGCGGGTAAACCGAACTCTAAAGGTTCTTCACCTACGTGTTCATAAAATTGGCGCATAAATATTGATTAACATTCTTATATTATTAATTTCATATAGAACAAAGAAGCGGTACAAAAAATTCAAAGAAAATTCAAAAACAGTTCATTATAGTCTGCTATACTATGCACGTAAGGAAAATTTTATAAGGAGATACATACTATGGCACTGACATACATAACAAACGGTAAAATAGTTCTTCCCGATTCGGTCGTATGCGGCAAAATTCTTGCTTTTGACAGCGATAACGGTAAGATCTGCGGAATAGTGGACGAGCTTCCCGCAGATGCGAGCGTCATTGATGCCAAGGGTAATTTCGTCGCCCCCGGCCTTATCGATATTCATATCCACGGCTATCTCGGAGAGGACACTTGCGACGCAAAGCCCGAGGGAATCAAAAAGATGGCTTACGGCGTAGCCAAAAACGGAGTTACTTCGTTCCTGCCTACTACGATGACGGTTGCTAAGGACGAGATCATCGCCGCGCTCAACGCAGTCCGCTCGCTCAAAGAAGAAAGCAAGACCTGGGACGGAGCAGAAATAATCGGAGTTCATGCAGAGGGCCCCTTCATCAACCCCTCGAAAAAGGGCGCGCAGGCGGAAGAGAATATCCTCAAACCCGACGCAGATTTCATAATTGAAAATTCAGATATCATCACCTCGGTAACCCTTGCACCCGAAATGGACGAGGGACATGCTTGCATCAAGAAGCTGGCGGCAGAATCCAATGTGTTGATTTCTATGGGCCATACCGACGCTACGTTCGATGAAGCAATGAGCGCGGCAAAGGACGGCGTCAACCACGCAACACACCTGTTCAACGCAATGTCCGCGCTTGCACACAGAAATCCCGGAGTTGTCGGTGCTGCACTTGCATCGGATAACGTTTCGGTCGAGGTTATCGCCGATACATTCCATATCAACCCCGGACTTTATTCGATAATCGCAAAGGTCAAGGGCGACAAGATGGTGCTGATAACCGACTGCACCCGCGCGGGAGGAATGCCCGACGGAGAATACGACCTTGGCGGACAACCCATATTCCTCAAGGGAATCGAATGCAGACTTGCCGACGGCACCATTGCCGGAAGCGTTCTCAAGCTCAACAGCGCCGTAAAGAACGTTCTCGATCATACATCACTTCCCGCAAACGAGGTCTTCAAAATGGCATCCCTCAACCCCGCAAAAGCAATCAAGTGCGATGACCGCATCGGTTCGCTTGAAGCAGGCAAGGATGCGGACATCATCATTGCAGATGAAAATATCAATATAATCAGAACCATAAAGAAAGGAAGAACTATCTATGAAGCTTAAAGTTTTAGCACCGCTCGATCCCGGTTTTATGCCGATGTCGGTCGTATACCGCGATTTTGAAGCTGCAGTAAAGGCAGAGGGCGGCGAGCCGCTCACCATCGGACTTGAAAGAAACGACGGCCTCACCTCCGTATTCACCATCGAGGTGTTCAAGGACGGCACCGGACACGACGAGGAGAACCACGAGTTCGTCGAAAGAATAGTAAAAACTCTTCTTTGGATCCGCGGCGGATATAAGATAATCATCGCAGGTTCCAAGCTGATCGCAGATAAGATCAAGGCAGATTATTCCGAGGGCGGCATCCGCGCTTTTGACAACGATTTTATGTCGGGCGTTTACGAGGCTCCTTTTGAGGTCATCCACGTTCCCTTCGATCAGGCTCCGGTTGCAAAAGAGACCGCATCCCCCGTCGGCCGCCATCTTGACGGTTGCCGCATCGGCTTTGATGCCGGCGGAAGTGACCGTAAGGTGAGCGCGGTAGTCGAGGGCGAAGCAGTATATTCCGAGGAAGTCGTTTGGTTCCCGAAGCTGCAGAATGATCCCAAGTATCACTATGACGGAATCATGGAGGCTATGAAGACCGCAGCTTCCAAGATGCCGAAGGTCGATGCTATCGGCGTATCCACCGCAGGCGTTGTAATCGGCAACCGCATTATGACATCTTCGCTTTTCCTCAAGGTAAAGAACGAGAATCCCGAGGCATTCGAGAAGGTAGTTAAGAATATCTACACCGATATTGCCAAAGAACTCGGCGGCGTTCCGATCGAGGTAGCTAATGACGGTGACGTTACAGCTCTCGCGGGCGCAATGGATCTTGACGACACCAATGTCCTCGGCGTTGCAATGGGCACAAGCGAGGCAGGCGGATACGTTGACGGAAACGGCAACATCACCGGTTGGCTCAACGAGCTCGCATTCGTTCCTGCTGACTACAACAAGAACGCAATGGTAGACGAATGGTCGGGCGACTACGGTTGCGGAGTTAAGTATTTCTCGCAGGATTCTGTAATCAAGCTTGCTCCCGCAGCGGGAATCGAGCTTGACGAAAGCGCATCACCCGCTGAAAAGCTCAAGGTCGTTCAGGGTCTTATGGCAAAGGGCGACGAGCGCGCCGCAAAGATCTATGAAACTATCGGAGCATATTTCGGTTACGCTGTGGCTTACTATGCAATATTCTACGATATTAAGCACGTTCTTCTTATGGGACGAGTATCATCCGGCGAAGGCGGAAGCATCCTTTACAAGACCGCCCAAAAGGTACTTGCAGAGGAATACCCCGAGCTTGCAGAAAAGATCACCATCCATCTTCCCGACGAAAGCAGCCGCCGCGTAGGCCAGTCCATCGCAGCCGCAAGCCTTCCCAAGATTTGAACAATCAAATAAATTACAAAAGCCTTGGATTTTCCGAGGCTTTTGGTTCGCTTAGTGTCAACTATACGTTTATTGACATTTTGTAATATATGTGATATAATTAATCAATTTGTAAGAATAGAGGTGATAACATGAATGAGATATGGTCAAAGTACATACAAGGCATAAAAACACTATATACAAGTCGAAAACTGCGTTTTGACGATATATTCAGCGAACAATACAAGTCCTTTTTTGGTTTTGATGAAAACAAGCCGATTAAGATACTTGAGGTCGGTTGCGGTCCCGGCGCGTTGGCTGAAGCTCTTCATAGATGGTATCCGTTAGCAGAGATCACAGCAATCGATAGAGACAGTAATTTTATTTGCTATGCAAGAGAGAATGTGCAAGGCATCAATTTCTTGGAAGGTGATGCTACATCGTTACCGTTTGATGATAATTCTTTTGATGTCACTATTTCAAATACAGTAAGTGAACATATTGAGCCATCAAAGTTTTACGGCGAGCAACGCAGAGTTTTGAAGCCAAACGGTGTTTGTATAGTTTTATCATCCAGAAAAGGAATCAATATATCTCCGAAGTGTTTTACCTACAACAAATTTGAACAAGAATTTCGGAACAAGATTGATCAATTTGATAACACCTTAAATGATTATTCAGTATGTAAATATCCAATGAGTGAGTCGGAACTTCCGCTTGCAATGCAAAAATACGGTTTTGATTATGTATCAACCGGTTATGCTACCGTCGATTTGACTCCCGATGCCCCGAAATACAAGGCTGAAATGGCACATGATATGATAAATTCGATTCGCTATTGTTCACTCGAGTCGATTGAATCGGTATTGAACACTATGCCGGAACATTTTACCGAAGATGAAGTGTCAAAAATGAAGCAAATCGTGAACGAGAGATTTGACAGTAGAATAGCAGATTACGATGCGGGTAAGAAGTATTGGGAAACCAATCTTTCTATTATTATGATGATCCGCGGGACAAAAATATAAATAACAAAGAAGCACTCGATTTATACCACGAGTGCTTTCTTCTGTCATCTCTGCCTTTTCTCCATCCTTTTCCAGCTCACAAACCCGTAAAGATCGTTCACGAGGAAAGTGATGAAGCAAACTACCACCGAGATGTAAGAAACGTTTTCTATTGTGGCAATAGCCCATAATACGATGAGAACGATGTCGTTTGTGGCATATGCAAGCGCAAAATACGGGCTTCTGCGGAAGGTCAGATATACAGCGATAAAGCTCGTTGTGACTGAAACAGTGCTTGGTAAGAGATTTGCGGTATTGAAGTATTTGAGGATGAAATAGAATATAACCGTCACAATAAGCGTCAGGATCATCATAAATACGATCTCTGCTTTTTTCAGTCTGTTGACCTTCACTTCGGATTTGTTGCCGTTATAAGGGTTTCTCAGCCAGGATATGAGCGCAAACACCGCCATCGGTCCGGTCATGCATATATAAGTTATCATCTCGCCGTAATAGGCGAAGGAATAGGAAATAATTCCGTAAAGAACGCTGAAAATTATCATCAGCACCTGTCCGAAGGGATTGCCTTTCGCGCAGAAGATCAAGGACGTCGCGCCGAGAAGGGAAGCTGTGAGAGTCAGCGGACTCGAGCGGTCAAAAAGGCAGTAAAAGGCGGCTATCAGAAATAAGGAAGAACCCCATAAAGCCCATTCGAATTTGCTGAAATATTTTAACACTTTCATTTTTCCTCCAAAAAATAAGCATTCGACATACATCTTCAAAGACCTAACGATGTATTCGAATGCTTCATTCTACCCGGTGGCAGATATTTTTTGTTATTATACCACATTATGCTCGATTTGTCAATCCTTTGTCCGCAAACTCTGTCTTGACAATTCGGCACAAATATTGTATAATTACTTGAATACAAAATTTGGAGGCGCTATGAAATCATCAATTAAGCGATTGGTCGCTTGTTTTCTTGCTTTGATCACTCTCCTTTCTGCCTTTGCCGCTTGTGCTGACACGGGCGAAGGGGAGCCAATAACCACAGAACCTCTTTCCACCGAAGCTCCCGCGGTTGAGGAAACAACCGTGGAGGAGACCGAACCCGAGCCCAAGGTCTATCTCACCATCACTCCCGAAAACGCGGCTGCGGTCACTCTCATCAGAGCGGACAGCATTCCGAAGCTCTCCACTATGCTCGAGCTTTTCACCGAATTCCGAAAGGAGCTGAACAAGCGCTTCGGCGCAACCTTCGGTCTCGGAACAGACTTTGTTATGCCCGGTCAGTCGGTTGACGATAAGATCGAGATCCTCGTAGGCGACACCGCCCGCGACGCAAGCATTGAGCTCAAGGCAAAACTCGATGCCCTCGGCTCGCACGGCTTCGGCATCATCGTCCGCGGCAACAAGATCGCGATCAACGGAACGACTTTTTATCTTCTTTATCGGGGACTTGACTACCTCATGGAAAACCTCGTGACCAAAGATGATGCGGGCAATCTTTCGCTTGTTCTTGAAGAGGATTTCGAATGCTTCGTCAAGACCGAGGAAGGCTTCATTTCCCCCGAGGAGGTTATGGCTTCGGGCAGAGAGATGGCGTTCTATCCCATTGAAACGCTCGCCAAAGTTCCCGAATCGCAGGGGTGCACAGTTATGCAGGGCGGCGGAAGCGACGGCAAATACGCATACTATGCAATGATAAATAAATCGACCACTCCCGAAACGGGAATGATCTACAAATTTGACATGAGCACCTGGGAGCTCGTTGCAAAATCAAAGCCCATGCCATCGGGTCATACCAATGACATAACCTACGACTCGAAGAACCATCGCCTTGTAATCTCCTTCTGCTCGGCGACCGACAGCTACAAGGGACTTGTTTTCGTCAATCCCGATACGCTCGAATTCATCGAGTACACCGTTTGCCCCACGTCAAACAGAGGTGTTTGTTATCTCCCCGAAACCAATCAGTATCTCTTCGCAACCGGCTATACCTTCCACTTGACCGATGAAAATTTCAATACCATCAAGAGCACCACGGACGGATATGCAAAGCTTACCACGCAGGGATTCTACTGCGACGGCAAGTACATCTTCGATCCCCGTTGGCAGTCGGGCGCGAGATTCCAGACTATCACGATCAACACCCTTGACGGTCAGTTCATCGCTGCCGTACCGTTTTATAATGTTGACGGCGAGCCCGAAAACATCTTCCGCGACGGTAACAGCTTTGTAATGGGCTGCAACAATTCGGATTCTGTTTTCCGTTTGATGCTTCTCTATAAGGATTGGTGGCAGTAATGGAAGCAAGAATAATTGCAGGGCAGATACTCGGTATCGTTGCCCCGATAATCACATTTGTGTCCTATCAGGTCAATTCAAAGAAAAAGCTGCTGATATTGCAGACCGCGGCGACTCTTTCGACCTGCATCAGCTACCTTCTGCTCGGCGCTTCCTCGGGATTTGCGCTTAACATCGTCTGCATCATTCGAAACGTTGCATTCTTCTTCCAGGATTCAAAGTCGAAGATGAATATGATCTCGGCGTGCATTCTCGCCGCAGTAATGGGCGGACTCGGATTCCTCTCCTGGGAAGGCCCGATCTCGCTGCTTGTTATAATCGCACTCGCGGCAAACACTATCTTTATGTCCTTCGGCGACGCCCAGCTTCTCCGCAAGAGCGTCATCTGCACCTCGTCGATGATATTGATCTACAACATCTTTATCGAAAATCCCACTATCGGCGGGATCATAAACGAAAGCGTTGCGATTGTTGCCTCGATAATCGGTATTATTACATTTATTAAGATGAAAAAGGAGATAACAAAATGATGACTAAACGCGAATTACCGCCCAAGAGTGAACGTATCATCGAACCGTTCAGAATGTTTGGAAACGTATATTTTGTAGGAACCTATGCCGAATCCTCGCACGTTATCGACACCGGTGAGGGACTCATTATGATCGACACCGGCTCGCCGTCAAATCTTGAAGTCATCCTTGCGGGACTTGAAAAGCTCGGATTTGCCCCCACCGACGTAAAATACATAATCAACTCGCATTGGCATTGGGATCATACCGAAGCCACGCGCGCAATGGTCGAGCTTTCGGGCGCAAAAACGCTGATCGGGCGCGAGGATTACGAAAAGGCAAAGAGATATTTTGATGCCGACATCCTCATCTCCGAGGGCGACACGCTTACTCTCGGTAACACGACGATAAGCTTCATCGAAACACCCGGTCATACCAAGGGCACTATCTCATTCTTCTTCAACGTTGAAGAAAACGGCAGAGTCGTCCGCGCGGGAATGTTCGGCGGTGCGGGTGTAAATACACTCCATCAAGGCAAGTTCGATTACGAAGGCTGCCGCGAGGACTACCGCAATTCCGTAAACCGCCTTCTCGGCGAAAAGGTAGAACTCTTCCTCGGTAACCACAGCTGGAATAACCATACTTATGAAAAGTGGCTCGACCTCTGCGAATTTGGCGAAAACCACTTCGTCAGCGAAAGGGCGTGGACGAGATTCCTCGAATCCTGCCTGCGCAAGCTTGACGAGACTATAGCTAAAGATGTATTATAAAAAAGAGGCTGGCTCATTTAACATAGATATTATTTGAGCTAACCGATAGTTTTGCGGGCTCCTTTCACCGCTTCCGCGGTCCCAAGCTGCGGGACGCAGGTAGTTCCTCACCGGAGGAAGGCTGATTGGTCAGCGCAAACTCCTTCGGATATTCAGCGAATATCGTTTTAGCTTAACCCATAAACAGTAAAAAGGAATATTTTATTGAAAAAAGTTTGCAATAACTCTATTACGAGTGCAAATTGATTCAAATAAAATATTCCTTTTTGGTATGCAAAATTATAAGTTTGAGCAAAATTCGCTGCACAAACAATGAAGGTTGCACGTACCATTTAGCCTTCCTCCGGGAGGAAGGGGGACCGCGGAAGCGGTGAAAGGAGAGCGCGCAACTTCATTTAATTGCAAATTACATTAAGGGATAATTAATGATATTGTTAATATTACTTTATGCAAAATATATCATAATGAGTCAGACCCTTTTCAATACTTTTCAATACTGCAGATCCCACTTTTCATAATCATCTTACGAAGCAGAGGAGAGCAGAGTATCTTCATTTTCGGGATCTTAAACAGTAGTTTAAGGCGCAGTTTGGCGGTTTTTCTCTTGTAGTATTTAAGTACTTTATCGGGATCGCTTTCAGAAGCAAAGGCATCTGAAAGGTATTTTCCGCTCAGAAACGCGCTGCTGATTCCCTCGAAAGAGCTTGCGCTGATAAGACCCGCGGCTTCTCCGATAAGAAAAACGTGTCCCTTTCCCGAAATAAAGTCGCGCGTCTTTCGCGGGCTTGTAAGCAGGCAGGCTTCGATCTTTACAGCCTCGCCAAAGGAGTGACCGAGGAATTCTTCAACTCTTGCTTTCTGCTTGAAATACGCCTCGCGACCGCTCTTTATATCAAATGCACCGCCGAAAATGAAGTATCCGTCCTTGCGGATAGTCCATGAGCAGCTATCCGAGGTTTCGGGGTCATAGATGCAGGAGTAACTCGGCATATCTCCGCCGTCATCCTTGAAATGCTCCTGAATGGATATGTAAAGCTTGCTGGGAGAATCAAAATACGTGCGTCTGACTATCGAGGAGCCTCCGTCCGCACCGACGATAATATCTGTATAGAACTCGGCTTTTTCGCCATTCTCGTCAACCTCAACGCGCACCTTCCCGGTGGCTTGATCGGTCAGCGAATGGCATCTGCCTCTTATCACGTCCACATTTTCGGGAATGAGCGAGAGCAGCCACTCGTCGAATGCCGCGCGGTCCATATTCAGATAATGCCGCTGATAATTCCGCGTGATGCCCGTAGCAAGATCGATCGTTTTGACGTCAAATATCTGCGGGTCGGCAAGAATGCTTTTCGGAAGATCAAGATCGAACTGAGCGAGCACCTTCTGTGCATCGGGCGCAAGAAGTCCGCCGCAAACCTTCGATCCCGTCCTCGGCTTTTCATCAATGAGAACTATTCTTTTTTCGGGGCAGGATCTTGCGATTTCACGCGCAAAAGTCGCTCCCGCAGGTCCGCCTCCGATGACGGCAATGTCGTAGTGGGTGTTCATAGAAATTTCTCCCTTGTGTGTTGAGTCTATTATACAATATAATCGTAGGAATGTCAACATAAATTTTAGACTACTGTTTTGGAAAAAATTCTCTTGAATTATCGCATAACTATTGATTTTTTTGCAATTTTGTTGTATCATAATATCAATTAAAAATACGGAGGCACAAAATGAGCAAGAACGTAAAAGATATTATTCGAATGATCGAAGAAAACGGTATCAAGATGATCGACTTCAAAATGGTCGATATCAACGGTCAGTACCGTCACGTATCCATTCCCGCCGCAAACTTCTCCGAGGACACGATGAAGAGCGGAATCGGATTTGATGCATCCAACTATGGATATGCCGTGGTAGTGAAGAGCGACATGGTCTTCATCCCCGATCCCGACACCGCAGTCATCGACCCCTTCTGTTCCATCCCCACCCTTTCGATGACGGGTAACGCAATGATCATCGACACACCCGAAAACCGTCCGCTTCCTCAGTACCCCAGAAACATCATCAAGGCGGCTGTTGCCGAGATGAAGAAGAGCGGCATCGCGGACGAGATGTTCATCCTTCCCGAATTCGAATTCTACCTCTTTGATAAAGCGGGCTGGCAGGTCAGCGGAAGCGAGATCAGTGCCTCCATCGATGCAAAGCAATCCTATTGGAACAGCGCCACCGAGGGTCTCGGAGTTGTTGTTCCCAAGCAGAAAAATTATCACATCGCAAAGCCCTTCGATATTTCATATGAAGCGCGCAGTGAGATGTGCCTTCTTATGAAGGAAATGGGCATCGAGATCAATTATCACCACCCCGAGGTCGCCGCATCCGGTCAGTTCGAGATCGAACCCCAGCTCGGCGAGGTCGTTCATATGGCGGATGCTACTATGATGATCAAGTACATCATCCACAACACCGCACTCAAGTATGGCAAGACCGCAACCTTTATGCCCAAGCCCATCTACGGCGAGGCGGGAAGCGGAATGCACGTTCATATGCTCCTGATGAAGGACGGCAAGCCCGTGTTCTCGGATGACAACGGCTACGCGCATCTTTCCGAGACCGCGCATTACTTCATGGGCGGACTTCTCAAGCACATCGCATCCCTCTGCGCACTCACCAACCCCAGCACCAACTCCTTCAAGCGACTCGTTCCCGGCTTCGAGGCACCCGTTACGATCGGCTACGCGACCTCGAACAGAAGTGCGGTCATCCGTATCCCCGCATACGCAAAGTCGCCCGAGAAGCGCCGCTTCGAGCTCCGTAACCCCGATGCGACCTGCAATCCCTATTTCTGCTATGCCGCTATCCTTATGGCGGGACTTGACGGCGTCAAGAACAAGATAGATCCCCATGCAAACGGCTGGGGACCCTATGACTTCAACCTCTTCCACCTTCCCGAGGAGGAAAAAGCAAAGCTCAAGGGACTTCCCACCTCGCTCGAGCAGGCTCTCACAGCGCTCGAGGAAGACCACGACTACCTCACCGCAGGCGGCGTATTCCCCAAGGAGCTTATCACTAACTTCATCAAGACCAAGCGCGCCGAGTGCAGCGAGATGTCCAAGATCCCGCACCCCGCTGAGTTTGATAAGTACTTCAATCTTTGATCGTGATTATGGACAATATGAAATGTCTACGCTGCGGAGAGGATATGCAGTATCTGTCGCGTGAGAAGCTTCAGCTCGGCAAGACAGGATGGGTCCTCGGCGACCTCCCGAATCTATTGTCGGGCGCACTTGAAGTGCAGATATTGGTTTGCCCAAAGTGCCGAAAGCTTGAGTTCTTCCTCGCGGAAAACGAAACGCTCGACGATGATACCCCGAAAAAGACCTGTCCCAAGTGCGGCACTGTCCACGATTTCGATTATCCGAAATGCCCGAAGTGTAAGCACGAATATTTCTGAAATGAAACAGAGCACCGCCCGCGCGGTGCTCTGTGATTTTATATTCTCTTTGATTTTTTGCCGTATGCTTTAATGAAATAAACGGTAGCACACGTGACAAGATCAATGCAAGCAAGCAGAATCAGCCAAGTAAGAATAGTTTCGCCAAGATACTGAGCATCCCAATAAGCATTATTCGTGATTACTGTGACCGGCGTTCTGGTTCCTTTGCCCGAGAATTTGATGCTCTTATACAGTGTAGTATTGTAATCATACTCAAAAATGACATTATCGCGAGGGTCTGTTACAGTATTATGTTCAAGCATAAAATCATCTTCCATATCGGAATGCAAATATACCTTGTTTCCATCCTTGTCGTAATAATAAGTGTTGCGATGCCATTCGACGTATTCTGCCTGATCCTCTTTCATAGCTTCGCCGAAGTCTTCAAGCGTATTGTAGACTTCTTTCTTAACAAATCCGTCAACACCGATCAAACCGATAACGATTCCCGCGACGAGCAGAACAGAGAGTATAGATCCACCGATGGCTGTAATCTTAACAAGGATTCTTCTGCGGAATGTGATCTTGCGACATTTTTCTGTGGTAACAAAGATAAGTCCGCGCTTGATGAGTATCGGCTTGACAAACAATAAATGAATAAAACCGAATACGGCAAAGGTTGCCGGAATAAATAATAAACTCAACAGCATCCATTCGTTAGGCTGAAGACATAAAACATCAATATTGAATCCGTTTGTTAAGTATAAAACATCAACATCCGAAAATGCAATAAGCAGACAGAAAATGAATGTCGCTGTCATACCGTAAAAGAACGCGATTGCAACTCTGGTTATTTTGGAATTTGCCTGTATGATCTTTTCTGCATAAGTTTCGTCATACTCGTCCGAATGTATGATTGAATTTGAAGTTAAGCTGACCTGGCATATCGTGCCTGCCACAACAAAAAGCAGCGATACCCAAAATCCGAGCTTTGTTTTATAAAACACAATGCCGCAAACTACTGCTGCTATCAGTCCTGCAAGCAACAAGCCCACAGAGATTAGCGAAAGATTCTTGTATTTTCTTACTCTCGCGCGAAGCATCGTTTTGAATTGTTTATCGCTTTTTGTACTTGGCTTGGGTTCTTCCGCAATCGCAGCTTCGAGGCTGTTGCGTTCCCCTCGCAAAAGCTCATCCGTCGTGATCCCGAATATCTCCGCTATCGCGGGTATCAGCGAAAGCTCGGGGTCGCATTCGTCGCGCTCCCAACGGCTGACGGTCTTATCCGAAACGAAAAGTCTGTCTCCGAGATCCTTTTGCGTCATGCCGTTCGCCTTGCGCAGAACGGCTATAAATTTGCCTATTGTTTTCTTTTCCATAACGTACCTCCATAAGGTCTGAATCAGCCGTGCCGGCTTGGCTGTGGCTACATTCTACCATAACGTCGGAGAAATTACCACCCCCGCGAGCGAGAATCACTCTCGGAAAGTGAGAATTTGGGGTTTACGACACTATTATAGCATATTTTGACCGCCTTTTCAATCGGAAATCGAAATTGCTATTGTAAAAAAGAGGAAAATATGCTATAATTAATTGATTAAGTAAAAAATGGAGAAATATCCATGGATAATAACTCTAAAGAAAAGAATAAAAGCCTGCGCCGCGCTATGACGGCGGAAAAGCTGACCGAAATGCTACGCGAGATCGATATTTCCGCGGCTGTCGAAAGCGAGGGCACTTATACTGCCATGGCGCGCCTGACCGCGCTTTTCGACCACGGCACTTTCTCGCGCATCGGTGCATATATGAACCGCTCGTCCGATCCCGATGAGCCCGCGGGCGTCATCTGCGGCTACGGCTCTGTCGGAGGACGCCTTGTTTATGCCTTCGCGCAGGATCGCGCCCGTATGAACGGCGCTTTCGATTCGACCTCGGGAAAGCTTATCTGCGATCTTTACGCTATGGCTCTGCGGGGCGGCGCGCCGATCGTCGGTATCTTCGACAGCGACGGCGCCTATATCTACGAGGGCGCAAAAATGCTTGCCGCACTTGGCAAAACCATAGCTGCGAACAGCTCTGCCGTCGGAATCGTCCCGCGAATCGCGCTCGTTCCCGGCGTTTGCGGAGGAACCCACGCAGTTCTCGCATCCTCTTTTGATTTCCTTATTTCTGTCAAGGAATCGACCGAGGTTTATGCCGTTTCTCCCTTTGTAAGCGGCGCAAGATCTGCACCCGCACCCGATGGAATTTCAGCTTATGAGGCGGAGGACGAAGGCGAGCTTTACCGCTTCGCGCGCAGCCTCATTGCTTTTCTTCCTTCTAATAATACCGAGGGAACCGCCATCGACCCCGATGTTCCCGAATTCGAGCTTCAGCGCGCCCCCGATCTTCGCTCTCTTTGCGGTGAGGCTCTGATCGCGGAGATCGCGGATAAGAAGAACTATGTCCGCCTTTTCGCCGAGTATGCTCCCGAAGTCGCGGTCGGATTTGCTTCTGTCGGCGGAGTCGGATGCGCTTTCATTTCATCCGAAAGATCGCAGAAAGACGGCGCACTCACCCCAGCCGCCTGCCGCGTTATTACAAAGATACAAAAATTCGCCGACGCATTCGGCTTGCCGATGCTCACCTTTGTCGATTGCCCCGGATTTGATAATTCCGTCACCGATAATGCCTTTTATCTCGAAAGTGCGTCGGCGATGAGCGATGCCTTTGCGTTCTCGTCAAATCCGAAGATCACCACCGTTATCGGCAGAGCCTACGGTCCCGGATTCGTCTATATGGCTTCAAAGTCGATAGGCGCGGATGTCTGCTTTGCTCTTACCGATTCGATCATAAGCGCACTCTCACCCGAGGCTTCGGTCGCGTTCCTCTGGAACGATAAGATCAAGGAAGGTGATCTCACGTCAAGCCGCGAAATGCTTGAGCTCGATTGGCGCGAAAAGTATGCTTCGCCGAACGATGCCGCACTTTGCGGAGAGGTGGATGACATTCTGACGCCCTCAGAACTTCGCCCGAGGATCGTTTCCGCACTTTATATGCTTCTCGGCAAGCTGCGCGCGCAGCCTGTGCGCCGCAAGAGGTGACGATATGTTTATGCTTGAAAATACCGCAACTCTGCCACGCGAGGGCATCTTCGTCCTCATAGGTGTCGCGGTTCTGGTGGTTTTATATATCCTTTTGCGATTACTTAAAAGCAAAAGAAAAGAAGAAGTCATAGTACCGGAAGAAAATATTGATGAAGAAATTGCCGCAATCACGGCGGCAGTCGCAATGATACTCGAAGAGGAAGCCGAAAGGGAAGAGCGCAAACCCACACCCTTCCGTGTCGTATCCTTTAAAAGAACGAATAAACGCCGCATAGGAGAATAAAATGAGAAAATTCAAGGTTAAAGTCAACGGCAAGGAATACGAAGTCGAGATCGAGGAGATCAAGGCTGAGGAAACCGAAAAGCCCGAAGAGAAAAAAGAAGAAACCGAAGAAGAAGATAAATAATGGATAAGTCAAAAAGAGTACTTAACCTTTCGCACGCCGATATTGAAACCTTTGAGGAAAAGGATTTCAAAGGCTATGCGGCTATCGACATAACCGAATATTGCTTCGGCGAGCTCGAGGAGGACCCTTGGGACACTCTGCGCTCATTGCGCGCGCTTTTGAGGGATGCACGCCTGAAGCTGACCTTCGGCGGTCAGGCTCTCCTCGGATACCGCCATTATCCCGACGAGATCGTCGATGCTTTTGTTGCCGCGGCGATAGATAACGGCATCAACGTTATCAGGATATTTGATGCTCTCAATGATGCCAGAAATCTCGAAACCGCCGCCGCTTCGGCAAAAAAATACGGAGCAGAACTCGAGATCGGTATGGTCTATGCCGAAAGCCCAGTCCACTCGATCCCCTATTTCGCCGGCTACGCCTCTCAAATTGCCGCAATGGGTGCGGATGCGATAGGCATTATCGGAGTGTCAAACGAATTCGTCTGCCGCGAGCTGACGGAAGCAGTTATAAAAGCCGTACAACTTCCCGTAACCGTTTCGGCAACCGAAGAAAAGATTGCCGATATCGCCCTCGATTCGGGAGCGGTGACAGCAGAAGTATATCTGCTTGAAGCCTACGGTGCCGATGTTGCAGAAGAAGCCGAGCAAGTGAGAAAAGACGCCGGATGTCCACCAATGGTTTATCCGATCTCGTTCATAATCGGCGCGCAGGCGATAAGAAATACGTTTTCTTCAAAGAGATATGAAACCGTCGGCGAGGATTTCAAAGATCTCGTTCTCGGCAAATTCGGCAAGCTCCCCGCGCCTCTTGCGCCCGAGTTCGTTTCCGAGATCGGCGGTGACGAACCTCTTGTGCTCGTCCGCCCCGCCGATCTTTTAGAGCCCGAATACGACCGCATCCGCGAATATACCGCCCCGTGGCTCGAGCAGGAAGAAGACATCCTCACCTACGCCATTTACCACGGCATTGCAATAGCATTCTTTGAAAAGCGCAAGGCAAAAAAGTACGCGCTTGATATGCCTCACGCGCACAAGCATAGGGGAATTCATACAGTATAATTATTCATTTTTCATTATTCATCATTCATTATTCATTTGACCAATATTGGTTTTTAATGAATAATGAATAATGAAGCCGCTTCGCTGATGAATAATGAATAATTGTGGTAGCTTTTATCCCGTCGGTCAAAAAGCTTTTATATAATAATGTATTGCATAATTGCAACGCAACGCTTCTGTAATTTGGAGGTCTATGTTATGAAAGAGAATCTGCTTATTGATAAATCAGTTTTATTTGCTGTACGAATAATTAAATTATATCAATATTTGACAAGAAATAAAAAAGAATCGATCATTTCTAAGCAAATTATTCGCAGCGGTACAAGTTTAGGCGCAAATATTAACGAAGCAAATTACGCACAGAGTGTACGCGATTTTATATCAAAAATGCATATTGCACTTAAAGAAACCGCTGAAACTGAATATTGGCTCAGACTTCTTATTATGTCGGAGTACTTAACAGAAGATATGGGACAATCAATACTAACCGATTGCTTGGAGATTAAACGAATTCTTATTGCGACAATTAATACGGCTAAGAAAAATGAGAACAGACAATAGAATAATAAAATAACTTACCGCCGAGAGTGACCAAAAGGTTGCTCTCGGCGGGATTTCATTTATTTCACGATGATTCTTTAAGAAAGGGCGGTAAACTCCTTATGGAATATAGATAAATGCCCCGAGAGAGGGAGACATATTCTCATCATATTTCAGCCAACCGCTTGCAAGTGCATATTTCGCAAGATAGCCGAAGGTGTGGTGTGCGGTGCAAAAAGATTCCAGTATCGCATCCATCACTGTATCCTGTGTGCGAATGCTTTCAGGCAGATCATCATACAGGATTTCTCGAATTGTGTGGTTGATCTGATCCAGCAAAGTCATAATCTCGGCATGTAACTTACCCCTTCTGTCGCTATGCTCCTTAAATTCCGCGCTGAACTTATCTTTTTTGCATAATTTGACAAACATTCGAATGCTTTCGCCATTGATGACTGACACAGTCGGAACGTACTTCCCATCAATTTTAGCCGCATATCCGTGCTCAACAAGCTTGTCCGCTGACGAGAACTTTCGAGGAGATTTGTTTTTCACCATCAGCAACAATTCATGGGTGTCATCTTGTGAAAGATATACCGGTTTACTGATCTGCTTTCCCTTATATCCGATTCGGTAATGATTAAAGCCGTTTGTTATACTATTTGGGACTATGGGGTCCGGCGTGAAATCGCAGATCTCATAGGCAAGAATATCCCAAATCCCGCCGTCCTTCCTCTTGGTGTGTCCAAGCTTGACTTTTGGCGAGCTTTTGCAAAGTTCATACAATCCTATGAAGAAATTCGGCAAAAGTATCCACTTTGCTTCCTCGTAGCTTTGATAGGAGCCATAGAAGGATAGCCCCGCCTCCTTATACTGAGCCATTAAACGGTCTGTATTCTCGGTGATCAGATCGGTCAGGTGAGGGAGAATATCTTCATAATATAAATGTACTCTATGAAGAGCTTCACGGCTGATAATGGGAAAGTTTGTCTCATATCTCTCGCCATTTTTAATAAGTAACGTTTGTGCTGTCAGATGCTTCACTGTATCTTCAATATACGGCAAAGCAACGCCCACCTCGATGGCGAGCTCCTCTGCGGTCATGGGATTGTCGTAACAGGAAAGGAAAATGTTTTGATTCAGCTTTGGATCCATCAAAGACCACGGCTGTCCAAGTTGCCCGGGGCACTCACAAATATTATTATAGAAAATATTATCGGGGTTATAACTGCGTTTTCCAAATTCTCTTGCCATATCCATACCTTCTTTCAAAATTTGTCTTGCGCGGAGAAGCCGAGACTTCGCCGTGTTCGTGGAAAGCGAGAGCGATTCTGCAATTTCACGAAGGTTTTTGTTTTCGATGTAATAGGCAATGACGATATTGCGATAATCACTCTTAATGAAGGCGAGCTCGCGCCGAAGCAGAGCCATTTGCTCTGTATGTATCATTTCATCAAGGATATTATCGCACTCGTCCTCAATCTCATAATCGCCGATATCGGAACCGGTTATCAATTCGTTTCGATTATGTTTTTCTTTAGCCCATACGGAATAACGGTTGCGTGCAACCTGCCATACCCACGCCGAAAAGTTTGCCGGAATCGTGCTTTTATTCAAAGCGGTAATGATTTGAAGTGCTATCTCTTGTGTCAGATCTTCAGCTTCAATATGACTTCCGGTCTTTTTCAAACAGAAGTAAAACAGCTTCTCCATATAGCTTTCGACAAATTCATTTATAAGCCTATTTCGCATTTCGTTCGTGTCTTGCATTTTCTCGCCTCCTTTCATCCATATAGTGTAGCGTTTTTGAATTTGGGTGCATCGATTTATAAAATTATATCATAAAATTGTGAATTAGTCTACATATAAATACTTGTTTTTGCCCGATGTGCGCTTATCAAGAAAAATGGCAGAGGATATTTGATACCCTCTGCCCACTTTACTGCTTTAGAATAATACATTTTATTTATCTTTTTTGTCTGCAAACCCTGCAATATACACCTCAAATCTGTGCGAGCAGCAAGGGCAACAGACCTTATGCTTGCCCGCCTTTTTGGGGAGTCTGAGAACGTTCTTGCAATTCTTGCAACGACGGTAAACGTGCGTTTTTCTGTCGCGGATGCGGTCGCGCTGAAGGCGGAAGAATCCGGTGAAATTCTTTACAAATCGCAAAAAATCAGCGTTTTCCTTGCGCCTTTTATATAGATTTTTGGAGAGATATCTGAAGAGCGCCCAAGAGATGATCGCAATATAAAGTGCGTTGACGATCAGCTTTGGGACACCTTGCAGAAAGATCGCAATAATGATAAGGAACAGACAAACGATAAGCAAAAAATTATAAAGCGCATCAACGCCGTTGCGCCCTTGCATAAATTGCCATACCCGTTCGCGGAATGGAGTTTTGTTTTTCATTATTTCCTCCGGGGAATGCGCAGGGGACGACATTCTGCCGTCCCCACAGGTGAAATTAAATTACTTCTTGAGAGAATCGCGGATCTCTGCGAGAAGCGCAGTCTGCTGAACGAGAGAAGCACGGAAAGCAGCCTCTTCTTCAGCCTTAGCCTTAGCAGCTTCAGCTTCAGCGGCAGCCTTTTCCTCTGCAGCCTTTGCAGCCGCAGCGTCAGCCTCTGCCTTTGCAAGGGCTTCCTTCTCATTTGCCTTGTCACGCATCTTGTTGATAACTCTTACAACGCAGAAGATGCAGAAAGCGATGATAAGGAAGTCGATGATGGTCTGAAGCCAAGTGCCCCAAAGGATTGCAACTTCTTTAACAAGAACTTCACCGGTAGCGGCGTCAAGCTCTTCGGGAGTAATAACGGTCTTGATGCTGTCAAGGCTACCGCTCTTGAGGAAGATACCAACGAAGGGGTTGATGATGTAGTTAACAAAACCGGTTACGATCTTGCTGAAGGCTCCGCCGACAACAACGCCGACTGCCATATCTACCACGTTACCGCGGGAGATGAACTTTTTGAAATCCGCACCAAAGGTGCTCTTCTTCTTTGCCATAATAATACCTCCGGCATAAAACATTTAGTATGATATAATTATAAAACTATTTGCGCCCCGTGTCAAGAGAAAATCGAAATTTTCTGCATAATTCAATGAAAATTAACAGTTATTTGAACTTGACTCCTCAAAAGTACTTGACCTTTACTCCAAAATATTGTATAATTAATCAGTATGAAAAAATATCTTCGGAGGAAATTATTAAAATGAAGAGATTCAGAGAAGAACATTATTCTTTCGTCGTTGTCGGTGGCGGTATGTCGGGTCTTTGTGCTGCTATCGCGGCGGCTCGTGAGGGCGTTAAGACTGCACTCATCCACGCGCGTCCCGTTCTTGGTGGTAACGCATCCAGCGAGATCAGAATACATATCTCGGGCGCTGACCAGAGCCTTCGTCAGCCCGATTATGCAGAAAGCGGACTTGTTTACGAGCTTATGCTTGAGAACAAGGCTGTAAACGACTCCTTTAGCTATTCCACTTGGGATATGGTCCTTTTCCGCAAGGCAAAGGAAGAGCCCAATCTGACCACATATTTCAACACCGCAATGTACGATTGCGAGGTTGAGGACGACCGCATCGTTGCTATCAAGTGCTTCCAGGAAACAACCGAGCTCCGTCTCCGCATCACCGCTCCCATCTTTGCTGATTGCACCGGTAACGGTACTCTCGGTTACTTTGCAGGCGCCGAATTCAGACAGGGAAGCGAATCCAAGGCTGAGACCGGCGAGCCCCACGCTCCCGAAAAGGCTAACAACGAGAGAATGGGTAACACCATCCTTATGAAGGCTGTCGACACCGGCAAGCCCGTCAAGTTCACTCCTCCTCCTTTCGCAAAACACCTCACCGAGCATCAGCTTCGTTACAGAGTTCACTCCAAGACTATGAAGGTTGATGCTTCGATGGCTCCCGACCCCGAGGAATGGCTCCGTCTTTCCGCAAACTCCTGCGCAGCAGTTGACTACGGTTACTGGTGGCTCGAGCTTATGGGCGACGGCGAAGACATCATCGAGGATTACGAGAAGATCCGTGACGACCTCTATGCATATGCTTACGGTATTTGGGATCACATCAAGAACGGCGGCGAGCACGGCGCGGACAACTTCGAGCTTATCTGGGTAGGCGCACTTCCCGGAATGCGCGAGAGCCGCAGACTTATGGGTGATTACATCCTCGACGAGAACGACATCCTCGACCACAAGATCTTCGATGACGCAGTTATTCACGCAGGCTGGTGCGTTGACCTCCACGCCCCCCACGGTCTGCTTGACTTCGATATCCTTCCCTCCGATTGCAACCACTTCGAGGGTATCTACACCATTCCTTACCGTTGCTACTACTCCAAGAATATCAAGAACCTCTTTATGGCGGGTAGAAACATTTCTACCACCAAGCTCGGACTTGCTTCGACCAGAATCATCGCTTGCTGTGCAAACGGCGGTCAGGCTGTCGGTGTTGCGGCTTCTCTCTGCGAGAAGTACGGCTGCGATCCTCGCGGCGTAATCGACCACATAACCGAGCTCCAGCAGATCATGCTCCGCGAAGACGGCTATCTCCCTCTGCCCTATAAGAACGAAGACGCAAAGGATATGGCACTCCAGGCAACCGTTTCCGCATCCTCCTACATCGCAGGCGGCGAGCCCGAAAAGGTCATCAACGGCGTTTCGAGAAAGATCGGCGAAGAGCACAATGCTTGGATGACCGATTCGATCTCCGAGGGCGGCGAGACCCTTACCCTCAAGCTTGACGGCGCAAAGACCGTCAGCCAGGTAAGAGTGACCTCCGATTCCAACTTCGCATACCCCATCCGTGTCACTATGTCCGCAAACAGACAGTCCCAGCAGAGAATCGGCGTTGCACCCGAGCTTCTCAAGGACTTCGACGTTGTTCTTTACAAGGACGGCAAGGAAGTCGGCAAGAAGGAAGTCCGCGGCAACTATCTCCGCCTTGCGGTTTGCGACGTTGAACCCACCGAGGCTGACGAGGTCAAGATCCACGTCCTTGCAACCAACGGCGCTCCCGCGATCAAGGTTTACGAGGTAAGAATTTATTAATTTCTTATCATTGAATAAAACAACACAGCCCCGCGCTGTGTTGTTTTTTATTGAAAACTATTGACAAATCTTTCGATTTGTGATATATTTAACTTATCAAAATATCTGAAAGGAAATCAGACAAATGAAAAAACTCGTTTCTATCACACTCGCACTTGTTATGATCCTCTCCGTATCCGCATTCTGCGCATCGGCTGCTTCCTATGAGGAAAAGACCGTTGACGTAAACTGGAACTTCGGATACGTCGGCTCCTCTACCAATAGCGGAGGATTTGTTAACATGCTCAACCCCAACGGCGGCAGCTATTCTTACTCCGACGTTATCGACATGGGCCCCGCAGGCTCCACTATCACTTTCGCTGACGATACATCCGGATTTGCATCCGCAGCAGCGTACGTTTTCTCCTTCTGGAAGAAGAACGGCACAGAGTATGAGCTTGACCTCGAAGCAAACAATATCCCCGGCGGAGTCGGTGCAGCTTCCAGAAGCTATGAGTTTGTAACCACCGAGGATAATCAGGCTATCCGCGTTACCTACCGCTCCGAGCAGAAGGCTGATATGACCCCCGAATTCGAGGAGATCTTCGTTGACGGCGTTAAGGTTGACACAAATTGGAACTTCGGTTACGTAAAGGCTGACGGCTCCATCGTTGCAAACGGCTCCGCTTATTCCTATACCGACGTTATCGTTGTTCCCAAGGCAGGCAGCAAGGTAACCTTCACCGATACCAACAAGAACGGCTCCGCATTCTGCTCCAACAGCGCATACGTTTTCTCCACCTGGACCAAGGACGGTGAAAACTGGGTATTCGCCAACGGCGTTAAGGGCGAAGGCGGCACCTTCGTAACCAATCCTCTTGTTTACTCCTACACCTCCACCAAGGATAACGAGCTTGTAAGACTTTGCTACCGTTCGGAAGAGAAGGCAGGCTCTCCCATCGATCCCGCACTCCGTCCCGTTGTTACTCTCAAGACTCCCGTAGCCGAGACTCCTGTTGAGCCTCCCGTAGAGCCTGAGAACCCCACCACCGGTGATGCTGTTCTTAATGCAGTAGCTGCAGTTCTTGCAAGCCTTGCAATCGCTGTAACCGTAATCAAGAAGAGAACTATTGCATAATTCGGATAGATCCGAACTCTTAATTTGGAGATCATTATGAAAAAACACTCTTCAATCAGAATTCTTTCCTGGATTCTTTTATTGACTATGCTTACCTCTATCATCTGCGCGTGCTCTCCTTCGGGAACAACCGAAGAAACCACTGCAGGCGAAACTGCACCTTCGACCGATGAAATCGTTGAAACCGAAGCTGCAACAGATGCGGAAACCACAGCTTCCGCAGAGACCACAGCTCCCGAGGCAACGACCGAGGCTGAAGTAACAACCGCACCCGTCGCAGCAGAGAAGAAGGACTACGTTGTAACTCTCGAGTGGCATCTCGGCTACGTAGGCTCCGATACCAACTCAAGCTGGAAGGAAAAGCTCAACAAAACGGGCGGAATGTATTCCTACAGCGAAGTCATCAACCTCGGTCCCGCGGGAAGCACCGTGACCTTTACCGATGACAATACCAACTCCAACGGCGACACGAACTTCGCATCCGCCGCAGCTTACGTTTTCTCTTCCTGGAAGAAGGAAAACGGCACGTGGGTCATCGACCTTTCGGGCTATAAGGCAAACGGCACTTATGCAGAGTATACCGATGCCGCAGGCGCAAGAACCTATACATACACATCCGAAAAGGATAATGAATGCATCAGGCTCTGCTATCGCTCGGGTCAGTCCACTTCCTTTACCCCCGCGGCATATCCCACAGTAACTGTCAACTCGACCAAGACTCCCGTGGTTGAATTGGACGACCCCAACGCAGATGTGGTAACTACTGCTCCCGAAGTTCCGGCGGGCACAGCACTTGACGCCAAGTGGAACGCAGGTTACGTTGGTTCTTCTACCAACGGCTACGGTTTTGCAAATGCTATCAACCCGAGCGAGAATAATTACGCTTACTCCGACGTTATCGAGATAGCAAAGAAGGGAACAAAGGTTACCTTCACCGATAAGGCAGCAGGCTCGACCTCGGGCAACGCTTATGTCGTTTCCTTCTGGAAGAAGGAAGGCGGCAATTGGGTCATCGACCTTTCCAAGCACAATATCCCCGGCGGCGGACAGTACGTAATCACTTCAGGCTCATACGGCGTTGAGTATACTTATATTTCGAGCGAAGACAACGAATGTATCCGCTTCTGCTTCCGTTCGAACGGCCTTAACAACAGACCTACCATCTACTCATCCGAAACCAATGAGCCCGGTACGCTTCAGGATATAATTGATGCGGCTGCAGCTGCTGAAAAGTGGTTCGAGGACGATAAGGCACGGGCGTTCTATGACATCCTCAAGGGCAAGACTTTCACCGTCATCGGCGACAGCTATCTTGCAGGCAACGGACTTGACAAGAACCTCGTTTGGCCCGCACTTCTTGCAAAGAAGTATGATATGGTCTTCAACAACTACGGTATGAACGGCTCGACCATGTCGAATTACGTTACCAGCAATAACCCGATGGTTGTCAGATATGCCAATATGGCAAACAACAATCCCGACATCGTTATTATCGAGGGCGGACGTAACGACTATAACAAGAACGTTCCCATCGGAGAAAACGGAAGCACCGATACCAAGACGATGAAGGGCGCGGCAAGATTCCTCATCACCAAGATTCAGGAAAAGTATCCGAATGCTCTCATCATCTGCCTCACCGTATGGGAGGTTGGCGGAAGCAAGAACTCCGCAGGCAATTATTGCAGTGATTACGGCAAGGCACTCCTTGAGGTTTGCGCCGATATGAACGTTCCTTGCATCAACGCAATGGATCAGGCATACACCGGTGTCAAGATGACAGATGCCGCCTTCAGAAGCAAGTATTGCATGAAGGCAAACGACATCAGCCATCTCAACGAAGCCGGCATGAAGCTCGTATTCCCCGTATTCGAAAAGGCTATCGCTGATTTTTATGCGGCAAGCGTAAAACAGTAAAAAATCAAGAGGTTGCCCTTGCGGCAACCTCTTTTGCATTTGATTATTTATCCTTATAAGTAAACACTTCGCCATCCGTGATGAAAATAAAACTTCCGAGCAGGTCGGTGCGGTAGATGTTTTCGCCAACGTAGGGCTTTATCCTCGCAAGAGCCTCCGCGTGAGGATGACCGTAAGAATTATCCCTTCCGCAGGAAATGATAGCTATAGTCGGTCTTACCGCCTCAAGCCAAGCCTCCGTCGATGAAGTTCTCGACCCGTGATGTCCCATCTTCAGAAGCATCGAGCCGAGCTCGGCTCCCGAGTATGTTCGAAGAATAGACTCTTCCGCGGGCTTTTCGGCATCGCCCGTCAGCATTGCCGTTGTCTTGCCCCACGTCGCCTTGATGACTATCGAGGAGTTGTTTGAGTCAAGCTCCTTGTTTTCGG
This sequence comes from Eubacteriales bacterium, assembly GCA_045541375.1. Taxonomy (GTDB): domain Bacteria; phylum Bacillota; class Clostridia; order Oscillospirales; family CAG-272; genus CAG-390. The sequence goes on from JAZQJB010000087.1 coordinate 25,043, forward strand.
GATCGGGGCCGAAAACGAACATATCAAATTCGCCGAGAGAGTAGGTCTCACCGGGAAGAGCGTTGTAAACCTTGCAGCCCTCCGCCGCGATGGCGTCCATCATAGCCTTATAAACTTTGGTCGTTTTCTCAAAATCGGGTTTGATTACGTTCAGTACCTCGTATTCCTCAAGCACCATATCCGCGCCGCCGATGTGGTCGGAATCGGGATGAGTGAAGATCGCGTAGTAAAGAACGTCAACTCCGCAAAGATCAAGATATGTTTTAAGATCTTCCTCTGCGCTGTTCTCGCCCGCGTCGATAAGAATATCGCCCTCGGGCGTGCGGATCAAGGTCGCGTCACCCTGACCGACGTCAATGAAGTGATATTCGACTTCACCAAGCTCGCCCGAGCTGTGCGTGACGCTGCTCGTGCTTTCGGTTGTGGTTTCAGGCTGTTTGTATTTTGCGTCTATGTACTGCGAAATGATATAAAGAGCGATTATTATCAGCAGTATAACAAGTATCACCTTTATGTCAAGTTTCTTTTGCTTCTTCTTTTTCTTCGCCATGATCTCCTCCAAAGTACTTTTTTATAACATTATACACTTTTTTTCTCCATCCTTCAATACTTTTTTTGAATTTTCAGTTGATTATTTCATAACTTCGTGGTAAAATAATTAGAGAAATTTTTTCGGAGATCTGAAATGTTGAATATCAGGAATAAAAAAATCAAGCAAATCCTTTTGGATATATTGACACTGACAGCGGGCGCGGTCATTTTTGCTACAGGTGTTGCGTGTTTCCTCGACCCCAACAGCATCGCCCCCGGCGGTATTTCGGGTGTTGCGATCATTATAACCAAATTTTTCGACGTTATCCCGACGGGTACCTTGATAGCACTCATAAACGTGCCGATACTCCTTGTCGGAACGCTGAAATTCGGATTTAAGTTTTTGGCATCAACCATGTATGCCGTGCTTGTTTCCTCGGTAGCGGTCGACACACTGGGCGCGCTAATCGGACCTTTGACCGATAACCTTCTCCTCGCCGCAGTCGGCGGAGCGGTTCTTGTCGGAACGGGCGTGGGACTCGTTTTCAGAACGGGAGCAACTACGGGCGGAACAGATGTTATCGTAAAACTCCTCCGCACAAAATGGCGTCATCTTCCGACGGGCATTGTGTTCGGATTTGTCGACGGTATGGTCTGTCTTACCTCGGGAATCGTATTCAAAAATATCGAGGTAATGATCTATGCGGGCATAGCTCTTATGCTGCAGAGCATGATAATGAACAAGGTCCTCTATGGCGGCGACGGAGCGAGAATGATCTATATCATCAGCTCGGAAAACAAAGAGATCGCCAAACGCCTTATGAAGGACGTCGACGTCGGCGCAACCTTCTTCAAGGGAAACGGAGCATATTCGGGACAGAATTACGAGATCCTTATGGTCGTTATGAGAGCAAAACTCCTTCCTCAGGCGCGCGACGTTGTAAAGCAGGTCGATGACGGTGCGTTTATGATCGTCACCAATGCGACCTCGGTCTTCGGAGAGGGATTCAAGAAATACGACTCGGAAGAGGTATAATTATTTATGAATATTTTCGGTGGAAGACCGGGAGTTTCGGCGGGGGTTCTGGCGGTCATAGCCACCCTCGCCGCCTTTTTCTTTGTCAAGGCTGTTGCTTTTGCCTTGCTCGCCGGTGCCGCCGTGTTGCTAATTATGCTCGTCATACTTTGCGCCTGCGGATATATCAAGCCCTATAGGCTTTTCGCTTCTGCTTTTGTTATGATCATATTCTGCACAGCTCTTTTGCGCGGTTCTGTCTTTTTTGAGCGTAAACTACCAATCGCAGATAACTTTGCGGGAGAGGACCGCTATATTCACGCAACAGTAACAGAGCGACGCGGAGCAGCGGATTATTTTGCCGTTTTCGTCCTACGCCTTCACTCGATCGACGGCGAAGAATACGAAGAAAAAGCCATTCTGAATTGCGAGTATAACTCGGGATTTCAGGTCGGGTACGAAATTGTCCTGCGCGGAGCCGCTGTGACCTCTTTGGCAGCATATCAGAAGGACGAGGTCTATGACCTTTTATCCGAGGGAATAGTCCTTTCGATCGTTTTGGAGGACGAAAACGATTCTGCGGTTCTTTCAAAAAATAATCTTTCCTTTGCCGATAAATGCAGATCGTTGAATATGCTCTGCTCCGCAAAGCTGAAAAATTCAATAAAGGGCGACGGAGGAAAACTTGCCGCGGCAATGCTTCTTGGCGATAAAAGCGCGATCCCGTCTTATGTTTACCGCGATTTCAGCCGCTCGGGTCTTTCGCATTATCTTGCCGTCAGCGGACTTCACGTTTCGATAATCACGGGTGTCGTATCCTTTATCCTTTTGAATCTGCGTATAAAACGCTCGTATCGCAATCTTTTGCTTGCTCTTTTTGCTTTCGCTTATCTTTGCCTTCTCGGATTTCCGATAAGCGCGATCAGGTCGGTCGTAATGCTTATGACCGTCTTTATAGCATACTCTCTCGGCGACAGTTCGGATGCCCTGAACGCCCTCGGACTTGCCGCGGCAATGCTGACGCTAATAAATCCGTGCGTCGTTTTTGATAAAAGCTTTGTTCTGTCATTCTGCGCTACACTCGGTATAGTCGTTTTTATGCCCTTGTTCAATTCGTTTATCATAAAGATTTTTGAGGACAGAAGCGAAGATAAAAGTGATGACGGAAAAGCTTGCGGCAAGCGTATACTGAGAAAATCCGTTTCGTTCGTTTTCGGAACTCTTTTGAGCATCGCCTCCGCACTTTCGCTGACTCTTCTACCCGTTATGTGCTTCTTCGGTGAGGTATCCATCCTATCCTTCAGATCAAACCTCACGGCAACCTTCGCCGCAACACCGCTTCTGGCGGCATCGCTGTTTTATCTTATCTTCGGCGGAATTCCTTACATAGGCGAATTACTTGAATGGGTGATAGACGCCTCGTCGGGTTATATGCTTGCCCTTGCCTCAAATCTCAGCAATACTCAAGGCGCACTTGTGTCACTTATATCAAAGCAAGCTTCGATCCTTGTGTTGACATTCAGTTTAGTTATATTTTTCTTCCTGATAATTAATCTAAAGCACAAGAAGCCCCTACTCGTTCTGCCTGCTTTATATCCTCTTGTACTTGCAGGACTTGTATTGATCTCGGTCGTCAACCGCCCTGTAAACGCCGAATTCGAGATAATGTCAGTCGGATCAAGTGAAACGATATGCGTAACTAAGGGAGCAAGTTCCGCAATGATCGACATTACCGAAGGACATTATTCTCCTTTGTCATTAATGTATATGGAAGCGCAAGAAAAAGGCGTCACCGAGATCGACACGCTTATGCTGACACATTATCATTCGAAGCATCTTTCTGCCGTGTCGCGGTTTATTTCGAATGTTAAAGTGCGTCGCATATTGCTACCGTATCCTCAAAACGAAAACGACGCTTGGATCATGGCACAACTTGCAACAACGGCAAGCTCTTCGAACGTAGCGGTCGAAATGATTCCTGAAAGCGGAATCGAGGTGATCAACGGCGTATTCGTTTCATATTCGGGTATCAACCGTATCAAAAGATCAAATTCGCCGATCCTTTTCCTGTCGTTCGATAGCGGGGAAGAGCGGCTTACCTATCTTAGCGAGTCATCTTGGGAGGCGACCGGTGATCTCCGCGCGAAGCTTGATGCCGCAGTTGCGGAAAGCGAATACGTCTTTATCGGAGTTCAAGGCCCTGTCGCGAAGACCGTCTTTGACATTCCAATTGCCGACGTGGAAAAAGTCTGCCTTTTGGGCGATCCTTGCGAAGAATATCTGATCCATCCCGATTCAAGTATTTTCAATGCAGCAGGCAAGTTGAATATCGAAGTCGGAGTATCCCGTAAAACCGTTATTTTGAACGAATAATGTGCGCATTGTGTTCATACAATGAGTCGATTTTGTACGAATTCGTAATAATTTGCGAAAAAAGTGTTGACTTTTGCAAGAAAAATTGATATAATATATTCGTATTTGTTTACGATGTATTTTGCTTATATAATATCTGAAATAAGGTCAGAAAGTTTCTACCGGATAGCCGTAAATCGTCCGACTATAAGCTCCCATAAAGATTTTTGACGGGAGAAGAGTCGGATTGGCTCTTTTCTCGTTTTGTATTTTCGGCACAAAGTGCTGCAAATAAATTTTTCATTATTATTTTATGGAGGAAAACCATGAAAAAGACACTGTCGCTTATCCTCGCAGTTCTTATGCTCCTTTCTGTCACTCTCGCGTTCGCATCTTGCGGCGATGCTAATGCCGATTTCAAAGTTGGCTTCATCTTCCTGCATGACGAGAACTCCACCTATGACAAGAACTTCATCGATGCTGCAAATGCAGCATGCGCTGCTCTCGGTCTTACCGCAGATCAGATCATTATGAAGGTCAATATCCCCGAAGGCTCCGAGTGCTACGACGCAGCTTGCGAGCTCGTTGACGACGGCTGCGATCTCATCTTCGCTGACTCCTTCGGTCACGAGGACTTCATGATCCAGGCTGCAAAGGAATTCCCCGATGTTCAGTTCTGCCACGCTACCGGTACCAAGGCTCACACCGAAAAGCTTGCTAACTATCACAACGCATTCGCTTCCATCTACGAAGGCCGTTACGTTGCAGGTATCGTTGCAGGTATGAAGCTCAACCAGATGATCGCTGACGGCAAGATCACCGCTGAGCAGGCTGTTATCGGTTATGTTGGCGCATGGCCCTATGCAGAGGTTAAGTCGGGTTACACATCCTTCTTCCTCGGCGCACGTTCCGTATGCCCCTCCGCTACCATGAAGGTTGAATACACCAACTCCTGGTTCGACATCGCTCTCGAGAAGACCGCAGCAGAGAAGCTTATCGGCGACGGTTGCGTTCTTATTTCCCAGCACGCTGACTCCGAGGGTGCTCCCAAGGCTTGTGACGCTGCAGGCGTTCCCAACGTTGCTTACAACATCAGCACCAAGGATATCGCTCCCAACACCTGGCTCATCTCTTCCAAGATCAACTGGGAGCCCTACATGAAGCTCATCATCGAAAAGACCCGCGACGGCAAGGGCAATGAGATCCCCTATGACTGGTGTGGTGGTATCGAGGAAGGTTCCGTTCAGCTCACCGAGCTCAACACCGCTCTCGCAGCTCCCGGCACACAGGAAGCTATCGATGCTGCTATCGCTGCATTCAAGGCAGGTACTCTTAAGGTATTCGACACCGCTACCTTCACCGTTGGCGGTCAGAAGCTCGAGTCTTATATGGCAGACGTTGATTCCGACGCTGCATTCACTCCCGATACCGAAGTTATCAAGGACGGTTACTTCAACGAGTCCGCTGACGGTCTCCGTTCCGCTCCTTACTTCGATCTTATCATCGACGGTATTACCGCTGCACAGTAATTTACAGTTCTAAAGCCTATAGGGGATGCCGAAAGCTCGGCATCCCCATGGGCGTTTTTCTGTATCCGAAGTTTTTATCCGAGCACAGAAGCTGTTCTGTTCCGGGATAAAAGTTTCGGAAGCTTGTTTATGAAAGGGAAGAGACCTAATGAATAACGTAGCAATAGAACTCCGCGGAATTACAAAGAGATTCGGAAGCGTTGTTGCAAACAGCAACGTAAATCTCACCGTTTGTAACGGCGAGATCCTTTCGCTACTCGGTGAAAACGGAAGCGGAAAAACGACCCTTATGAATATGATCTCGGGTATCTATCACCCTGACGAGGGTCAGATCATCATTGGCGGCGAGGCGGTATCCATCAACTCGCCTCACGACGCATTCAATTACAAGATCGGTATGATCCATCAGCATTTCAAGCTGGTAGATCTTTTTACCGCAGCTGAAAATATCGTTCTCGGACTTGATGAAAAGGGCAAATTCGACATCAAATCGGTATCAAAAAAGGTTGCTGAGATCAGCTCGAAGTACGGCTTTGATATCGACCCTTCAAAGAAGATCTACGAAATGTCGGTATCCGAAAAGCAGACGGTCGAGATCATCAAGGTTCTTTACCGCGGTGCCGATATCCTCATCCTTGACGAGCCGACAGCAGTTCTTACCCCTCAGGAGACCCGCAAGCTTTTCGACATTCTTCGACGTATGCGTGCGGACGGAAAGGCAATAATAATAATTACTCATAAGCTTCACGAGGTTCTTGATCTTTCCGATAAGGTTGCTGTTCTCCGCCACGGAGAATATGTCGGCACTATCAATACCTCCGAGGCTGATGAAAACATCCTCACCGAAATGATGGTGGGCAAGAAGGTCGAGCTCAACATCGAGCGCCCCGACCCCGTTGATCCCACCGACAGACTTGTCGTTGAGCATATCGACTGCAAGAACCGCGACGGCGTAAAGCTTCTTGACGACGTAAGCTTCACCGTTCGCTCGGGCGAGATCCTCGGCATCGCGGGTATCGCGGGAAGCGGCCAGCGTGAGCTTCTCGAGGCTATCGCAGGATTGCAAAAGCTTGATAGCGGTTCGATCCTTTACCATAACCCCAAAAACGGCAAGACCGAAGATCTGCGCGATAAGACCCCGCTTGAGATCCGCGAGCTCGGCGTTCGGCTTTCCTTCGTTCCCGAGGACAGACTCGGCATGGGTCTTGTCGGAAACATGAGCGTTGTTGACAATATGATGCTTCGTAGCTACCGCAGAGGTAAATCAGTCTTTGTTGACAAACACGGCCCCGAGGAGCTTGCGCAGAAGATCATCAAAGATCTTGAGGTCGCGACTCCCGACGCCGAGACCCCCGTCCGTCGTCTTTCGGGCGGTAACGTTCAGAAGATCCTTCTCGGACGTGAGATCTCTTCGTCGCCCACGCTTCTTATGGCGGCGTACCCCGTTCGAGGACTTGATATAAATTCCTCGTACCTTATCTATGATTTGCTCAACGACCAGAAGCGCAAGGGCGTTGCCGTCATCTTCGTCGGCGAGGACCTTGACGTTCTACTTGATCTTTGCGACCGCATTATGGTAATCGGTAGCGGTAAGATCACGGGCATTCTTGACGGCAGAAGCGCCACCAAGAACGAGGTCGGTTACCTTATGACCAAGACAGACAGAGAGGAGGAGAGAAGCGATGCAGAATAATCACAAGACTCATAAAGAACCGCTTGTGTATATCACCAAGCGCGGCGAGCTTCCAAAGCTCAAGCAGATGCTCATCAAGGCGATCGTTATTCTCGTCGGCATCCTTTTCTGTGCGCTTGTAACCATCCTTATCACGGGCGAAAACCCCCTCAAGGTCTTCAGAGCAATGATCGTCGGCAGCTTCGGTACTCCCAGAAAGATCTGGAACCTGTTGCAGGCAACGGCGATCCTTCTCGGTATCTCTCTTGCCGTAACCCCCGCATTCAAAATGCGTTTCTGGAATACGGGCGCCGAGGGCCAGGTGCTTATCGGTATGCTTGCAAGCATCACCTGTATGATCTATATCGGCGACTCTCTTCCTTCGTGGCTTCTTATCCTTATTTCCTTTTTCGCCAGCCTTGTGGCAGGTGCTGTCTGGGCAGGCATTCCCGGATTCTTCAAGGCGATCTGGAATACCAATGAGACCCTCTTCACACTTATGATGAACTACGTTGCGGCACAGCTCGTTTCGCTTCTCATTATGTATTGGGTACCCAGCGGATCGATGGTTCTCGGACTTGTCAACTCCGATGGGCAGAACGGTTGGTTCCCCTCGATATTCGGTCAGAAGTATCTGCTCAATATCCTCATAGTTGCGGTTCTGACAGTAGCGGTTTACATCTACCTTACAAAGAGTAAGCAAGGCTACGAGATCGCGGTCGTCGGCGAAAGCGAAAACACCGCAAGATACATTGGTATCAACGTAAAGAAGGTCATCATCCGCACAGTCCTCATTTCGGGCGCGCTCTGCGGCATTATGGGTTGGATCCTTGCTGCAGGTACCGACCACTCCATCACTTCCTCAGCAGTCGGAGGCAACGGCTTCACAGCGATCATGGTATCCTGGATGTCGAAATTCAATCCCATCACAATGATCTTTTCCTCGCTCCTCGTTTGCTTCCTGCAGAAGGGCGCGGGCGAGATCGCATCGAATCTCGGTCTTAACTCGAGCGTTGGTGAAGTCCTGACCGGAATTATGATCCTCTTTATCATCAGCAGCGATTTCTTTGTAAATTATCAGATCCACTTCCGCAAGAATGAAAGAAAGGAGAAGGACGCATAATGGGATTTTTTGCAAAAATAATGGCGTTTATCGCCGCAGCGATCATTCAGGGCACCCCTCTTCTTTTCGGAGCTACGGGTGAGATCATAACCGAGAAGAGCGGTAACCTCAACCTCGGTATTCCCGGTATAATGTATATAGGCGGTATCTCCGGAATCATCGGCGGATATCTTTACGAGCACTTCTGCGCCGAGCCCGTTCCGATCCTTTGCGTTCTCATTTCTCTGCTTGCATCGGTCATTGGCTCAACGTTTATCGCTTTTATTTACAGCTTCCTCACCATCACCCTCAAGGCAAATCAGAACGTCGTCGGTCTTGCGCTGACCACACTCGGTGTCGGTCTCGGTAACTTCTACGGCGGCTCGCTCCTCAAATTCTTCGGTGAAAGCGGCTCTATCTCGCTCTTTATCACGGGTAACGCTTATAAGACGAAGATCCCCTTCCTTTCCGATCATCTCGGAATCGTGGGCGAAACCTTCTTCTCATTCGGTTTCCTTGTATATCTCGCAATCATCATCGCAATTCTTTCGCAGTGGTTCATCAACCGCACACGCGTAGGCCTTAACCTCCGCGCGGTCGGTGAAAACCCCGCAACCGCAGATGCTGCGGGCATCAACGTTTCACTTTACAAGTACGTTGCCACATGCGTTGGCGGTGCTATCGCGGGACTTGGCGGACTTTACTTCGTTATGGACTATACCACCGGCGCTTGGACCAACAATGGCTTTGGCGACCGCGGATGGCTTGCAATCGCAATCGTAATCTTCGCGCTGTGGAAGCCGAGAAGCGCGATCTTCTCGTCCTACATCTTCGGCGGACTTTATATCGCCAGCGTATTCATCTCGGGACTTTCGGGCAGCACCAAGGAGCTTATCAAGATGCTCCCCTATCTCGTAACCATCGCAGTTCTCGTCTTTACAAGCTCTCGTAAAAAGCGTGAGCACCAGCCTCCCGCAGCGCTCGGACAGTCTTATTTCAGAGAAGAAAGATAAATTCTAAATGGAAATATTCAGATTTGAAACAATAGACTCGACCTTCGTTGAAGCGGGCAGACGTATGCGCGAGCTTTCCGACGGCGCGTATCTGTTTACCTCACGGGAACAGACCGCAGGCAGAGGGCAAGGAACTCATACCTTCTATTCTCCAAGAGATAACGGTATTTATGCTACGCTCCTTCTGGTAGGCGATTACGCCGACGTATGTATGCCTGCATTCTCATCCAAGCTCGGACCATTTGCAACGGTAACGATTACAAATGCCGTTCTTGATGCCTGCTCGGATTTCGATCAGCGACTCGGAATCAAGTGGCAAAACGACCTTCTTCTTGACGGAAAGAAGTATGGCGGTGTTATTACCGCAGTAACGGTAAAGGAAGGCAAGCTCACAACGATCAGGATCGGTTTCGGGATCAACACGGGATATGCCGATATGCCCGACGAGCTTCGCGGCAGAGTGACCACTCTCGGACTTGACCCTGAGGATACCGAAAAGCTGATGATCGAGATCGCTGACAGGCTTTGCAACCACCTTCCCGAAGCCAAGCAAGAGGAGCTTTACAACGAATACGTTAAGTATTGCACCACCCCGGGCAGAAATATCATGCTACCCGACGGCAGATGCGCCACGGCTATAAGCATTGCCTCTGATTTCTCGCTCATCTATTCCGTCGAGGGCAAACGCCCCGAATTCACAAACACAACCGCGGGACTTATAATCCTATGATATAAAAGGGAGCTTTCGGGCTCCCTTTTCACATTGAATGGAATTAATTCATATTATGTAGTATAACTCTTATGATTGAGGACCTTAATATGGATAAAAATATAAAACTTGCACTACTCGGCGGCGATGCAAGGCAATGCTATCTTGCAAGAGAACTCGCCGCGCGCGGCTTTGAAACTGCCGTTTGGGGGCTCGGCAAAGAGTTTGATATCGACAAAGCCGTCAAATGCCGCGACGCCCGCAGCGCGATAGATTCAGCCTCCGCAGTCATTTTGCCCTTGCCCGCATCGCTTGACGGAATGACCGTTAATTGCAGCGACCCCGACTCCGACAAGCTCAAGCTTCTTACATTACTCGATTACATTGACGTACCAATCTTTGGCGGCAGACTCGGCGAGAGCTTCCGCCTTTCGGCATCCGCAAGAAAAAAGCACGTCATCGATTATTTTGAATCTGAAACGTTGCAGATAAAAAACGCCACCCCGACAGCAGAGGGAGCGATATATCTCGCAATGCAGAATATGAAGAAGACTCTTTTCGGCAGCCGCGTTGCTGTTGTGGGATATGGCAGAATCGGCAGAATGCTCTCCTGCCTTCTCGCAAAAATGGGCGCATCGGTTACGGTAGCCGCCCGAAATCTTCGCCAGCTTGCCGAGGCTTCTTCATTCGGAAACGATACAGTTCGCATTTCGTCATCCTACGCGCTCGGCGGTCTCGGACCTCTTTGTGAAGAAGGGGCTTTTGATGTAATATTCAATACCGTACCTGCCAGACTTTTCGATAAGGAAGTGATCGAGATGCTACCGAAAGATGTGTTGCTCATTGACCTCGCCTCCGTTCCCGGAGGAGTGGATTTTGCTGCATCCAAAGAGCGCGGAATAAATGCAATTTGGGCACTCTCGTTACCGGGAAAATACGCACCCGAAAGCGCGGGCAAGATCATTGCCGACACGCTCGATGAACTCTTTGAAAGCGAGGGAATCGTATGAAAATAGGTTTTTCTTTTTGCGGTTCCTTCTGCACCTTCGCGCCCGCCATCGAACAGCTTAAACGCCTTTCTGATTCGGGGCACGATATAGTTCCCATAATGAGCTTCAACGCATCTTCGATCGACACAAGATTCGGCAAAGCAAGAGAGCATATCGAAAGAATTGAAGCGCTTTGCGGAAGAAAAGTCATAAAGACCATCGAGGACGCCGAACCGCTCGGACCCAAGGAAAAACTTGATATGCTCATCATCTGCCCCTGCACGGGCAACACGCTTGCAAAGCTCGCTCTCGGAGTTACAGATACGCCCGTCACAATGGCAGCCAAAGCGCACCTTCGCGGCGACCGACCGCTGCTGATCGCTCTTGCGACAAACGACGGACTTTCCGCAAATCTCTCCAATCTGAATGCTATGCAAAAGCGGAAGAGTGTGTATTTCGTGCCTCTGCGGCAAGACGACCCCGAGATGAAACCGCATTCCCTGGTTTGTGATTTTTCAAAGCTCGGAGAAGCATTTTATGCCGCCATCCGTCGCGAGCAGCTTCGCCCGCTGTTTCTTAATTGATCCCATCCTTCCCCTCGGGGAAGGATTTTTTATATTATCTATTGAATTTTATTTCTCTTTGTGGTATAATTACTATGAATTATTATTGTTTGCGCACAAAATGCGCGAAAGTGAGGAAAAAATGTCTGATTTCAAGATCGAAACAAAATGTATTCAGTCGGGTTACAATCCCGGAAACGGAGAACCCCGCGTTCTTCCCATATACCAGAGCACTACTTATAAGTATTGCTCCTCCGAAGAGGTAGGTGACCTCTTTGACCTCAAGGCAGACGGCCACATGTATTCCCGCATCTCCAACCCCACGGTTGCAGAGGTAGAGAAGAAGATCACAGACCTCGAGGGCGGCACAGGTGCCATTCTCACCTCGTCGGGTATGTCCGCGATCCTTCTTGCGGTTCTCAATATCACAAAGGCGGGACAGAACATCGTTTCTCTCTCCGCAATCTACGGCGGAACCGTCAATCTTTTTGCCGTAACCCTTAAGCGCTTCGGCATCGAGGTTCGCTTTGCAACTTCTGCAATGAGCGACGAGGAGATTGAATCCCTTATCGATGAAAACACCCGTATGCTCTTTGGCGAGACTATTGCAAATCCCGCGCTCGACGTACTTGACTTCGACCGCTTTGCCGCGCTCGCTCATAAGAACGGCATTCCCTTCGTCGTCGATAACACCTTCCCGACCCCCATCCTTTGCCGTCCCTTTGAGCACGGATGTGACATCATCGTTCACTCCACCACCAAGTATATGGACGGCCACGCTACCGTTGTCGGCGGTTGCGTAGTTGACGGTGGTAAGTTCGATTGGTCCGCAAACCCCGAAAAGTGGCCCGAGCTCAACGATCCCGATCCCTCCTACCACGGAGTTGCATACGTCAAGCAGTTCGGCAATGACGTCGCATACATAACCAAGGCGCGCGTTCAGCTCGTCCGCGATATGGGTATCCCCATGACCGCAATGAGCGCATTCCTTCTCAACCTCGGACTCGAAACCCTCCATCTCCGTATGGAAAGACATTGCTCGAACGCTCTTGCTGTGTCGAAGTATCTCTCCGCGCACGAGAAGGTCGAAAGCGTTTCCTATCCCGGACTCGAGGGCGATCCTCAGTATGAGCTCGCACAGAAGTATCTTCCCGATGGTTGCGCAGGCGTTATCTCCTTCGTAATCAAGGGCGGCAGAGATGCAGCAGTTAAGTTTATGGATTCGCTCAAGCTCGCCGCAATCGTCGTTCACGTTGCAGACTCCCGCACAAGCGTGCTCAATCCCGCATCCACCACTCACCGCCAGCTCACCGACGAACAGCTCGTTGCCGCAGGTATTCCCGCAGGTCTTGTCAGACTTTCCGTCGGCACGGAGCATATCGACGACATCATCGCCGATATCGAGCAGGCGCTTAAAAACGCTTAATCAAGGAGGCTCAAATGCCTATTAAGATACCCAATCTTCTCCCCGCGACTCAGACTCTGCTTGACGAAAACAACTTCGTTATGACAGAGACCCGCGCGATCACGCAGGACATCAGACCTCTGCATATCCTCATGCTCAACCTGATGCCGCAGAAGATCACCACGGAAACGCAGATCGCGCGCCTGATCGGCAATACACCGCTTCAGGTCGAGCTCGAGTTGCTCCAGACCGCAACCCACAAGGCGACCCACACGTCCGCCGAGCATATGCTCGCGTTCTACAAGACCTTTGACGAGGTCAAACACAAAAAATACGACGGAATGATCATCACCGGCGCACCCGTCGAGCAGATACCCTTCGAAGAAGTTACCTATTGGGATGAACTCTGTGAGATCATGGAGTGGTCGAAAACAAACGTCACGTCCACCTTCCACATCTGTTGGGGCGCGCAGGCGGGGCTTGATTACCATTACGGAATCAAGAAATATCCGCTTGACTCAAAGCTTTTCGGCGTTTTTGAGCATACCGTAGACCGCCGTTCCTCGATGCTTTTCAGAGGCTTTGACGATAAGTTCTTCGTTCCTCATTCGCGCCACACCACCGTGCGCCTTGAGGACGTTGAGGCTTGCCCCGAGCTGAAGATCCTTTCAACCTCTCCCGTCGCGGGACTTTATGCCTGCGCAACAGACCGAGGCAGACAGATATTCATCACGGGACATTCCGAATATGACGCCGGAACGCTTAGAGCGGAATATCTCCGCGATAAAAACGCGGGCCTCCCCATCGAGATCCCCGTCAACTATTTCCCGAATGACGATGATACCCAGGAGCCCATCGTAACTTGGAGAAGTTGCGCAAATCTGCTTTATTCCAATTGGCTCAACTATTTCGTATATCAGACCACACCTTACGACAGAGAACAGATTAATTGAGGAGTTAAGTTATGAAACTTGCATCCGATTTCAGACAGTCCGCTCGCGATGCCCTCAAGGGTAAATGGGGACTTGCCGTTGTAACGGGCATTGTCGCAAGCATTCTCGGTGCATCAACACACGGCGGAGGCGGAGTCAGTTTTGACTTTTCCGGATTTAACAATTCCGATGTCGAAACCGAAATCAATATCCCGTCTGATTTTAATTTTGAGGAATTTCCCTCGCTCGAGGAGTTCTTCCCGAGTGTTGAACCTGCTTTTTGGGCAATCTTTGGCACAATATTTGCCGTGGGTCTGGCAATGGGTCTTCTTTTGGGAGTTGCTTTCTTCATCCTCGGAAGCATCGTATCTCCCGGATATGCAAAATTCAATCTCAATCTGATCGACGGCGAAACTGCCGAGGTCAACGATCTTTTCAAGTATTTCAAAAATTGGAGCAATATGGTTCTTGCGAATCTTCTTCGCTCGCTTTACATATTCCTTTGGAGCCTTTTGTGCTTTATCCCCGGAATTATAGCTTCTTATACCTATGCCATGGTGCCGTACATTATGGCAGAGAATCCCGAACTCACCCCAAAGGAAGCCTGCGAGAGATCAAAGCAGCTCATGGACGGAAACAGACTGCGTCTTTTCTGCCTGACTTTCAGCTTCATCGGCTGGTCGTTCCTTTGCGCTTTGACTTGCGGAATCGGATATATTGTTCTTACCCCTTATATCGAAGCAGCCGTTGCCGATTTCTACCGTGAGATATCGGATACCCGTCCCGTTCCCGAACCCGACGAAAGTATCCCCGTTTACATCCCCGAATCACATATTTAATCAAAAAACTCGCCGAAAGGCGAGTTTTTTTACGGCATAAGAAAGATCCTTCGCCTGATAAGATCGCAGAATAGAAAAAGCGGCATCAAGGTAAGATAATGATAAACAAACAGCCCGGGCAATTCGGTTGCATAGATAACGGATATCGGCAAAAAGGAAGAGAAGAGCCCGATGATCAAAGAGTAAACGCAAGCCGCAATTGCCGCAAAAGCAGATTTAAGCGCAAGATGAAATCTGCGGTAGAAAATATTTTTCTCGAAAAAATATATCAAAAGAGAAAATATGACCGAGAAGATAAATTCATATATCAAGCTTGATCTCAAAACCGCATCGGGTAGCCATGAGTGCAAGGGCGTGTGAAAAAACGGATATGTGAAAGGGTACAAGGTCTCCGAAACGAAAACGCAGAGCTTGACGAATAAGATCGAGGTGAACGTTCTGAACATACCTCCGAGTATCGCGACGGTCGCCGCTTCTCCGTAACGTGATGAAAGAAAAATCTTTATCGGTGATTCTTCGCGAGGTTTGATAAACGGCATTTTTTGTGACTCCTTTGAGGTTTTATAGAAATTATTGACAAAAACATTATGATTAATGCCCGAAAAATGCAATTTGCCTATTGAAAAAACAATAAATATTTGATATAATAATATAATGTATAACTATGGAGGTGCGCATGAAGATCTTATTTGAAAATTGTAAAGTGTTCGATAGCTCAAACAGAATATTCAAGCAAAGGTCGATACTTGTTTCGGACGGTATCATCCTTGATCTTTTGCGCCACACCGACCGCCGTCCCGATGTCGATTCGGTCATAGATTGCGGCGGCAGACAGGTGATCCCGGGGCTTATCGATATCCACACCCACGGCAGAGCCGGCGCAGACTTCAACACCGCCGATGCCGATGATATGAGAAATATGGCGAAGTCCTATTCCGAATACGGAGTCACCTCGGTTTTCCCCACACTCGCCTCTGCGGAGTTCGAAAGCCTTTGCAATCAGGCAGAGCTTATCGACAGCCTCAAGGGCGACACCGACGGCGCTGAATTTCTCGGCGTTCATCTTGAGGGCAGATATCTCAATCCTTCCAAGGGCGGCGCACATAATCCCGATCTTCTCGTTCTTCCGAATGCATCGGAGCTTGAAGAATTCGCGGGATGTTCAAAACTCCCTCTGCGCGTCAGCGCGGCTTATGAGCTCGAGGGCGGAGACGCATTTGCGGAAAAGGCAAAGGAGCTCGGCGCAACTCTTTCACTGGCTCATACAGCGGCTACTTACGGAGAGGCAAAAGAGATCTACCGCAAACATAAGGTGGCGTTCACGCATCTTTATAACTGTATGCCTCCCATTCATCACCGCGACGGCGGCACAGTCCTCGCCGCGTTCGAATCGGGCGGCTTCTGCGAGCTGATCTGCGACGGTCATCACATATCTCCCGAGATGGTTGCGTTCACCTACCGTATGATCGGTATGGACAGGCTTGTGCTTATCAGCGACTCAATGGAAGCAACCGCGCTTTCGGACGGTGAATACAGCATCGCGGGACTCCCCGTTTACGTTAAGGACGGCGTTGCACGAACCGCAAGCGGCAACCTCGCGGGCAGCACACTCTCGCTTGTTCACGGCGTTGAAAATCTTGCAAAATTCGCAAATATCCCCATCGAGGATGCTCTTATCTGCGCCACACTAACTCCCGCCCGCGCTGTCGGACTTGAAAATAAAGTCGGAAAGCTTGCGGTCGGAAACCGCGCGGATTTCATAATCGGTTCGGTAAGCGGAAAGCATATCGAAGTCGAGCAGGTCTTCGTCGGCGGCGAAGAAGTATTTTAATTCTAAATTTGTAAAATAACGAAAGGACGGTCAAAAGGAATGACTAAACCTAAGTATTATATAACAACAGCAATCGCGTATGCTTCTGCAAAGCCCCATATCGGCAACACTTATGAAGCGATCGCGACCGACGCCATCGCCCGCTACAAGAGAGCAAAGGGCTATGACGTATTCTTCTGCACAGGCACAGATGAGCACGGTCAGAAGATCGAAAACTGCGCCGCAGCCGCAGGCATCGCGCCCCAGGCATACGTTGACAACGTTGCGGGCGTCATCAAGGGTATGTGGGACAAGATGAACGTAAGCTACGACTACTTCATCCGCACCACCGACGACTATCACGTAAAGACCATTCAGAAGATATTCGAGCGCTTCCTCCGCCAGGGTGATATCTACAAGGGATATTACGAGGGCTGGTATTGCACTCCCTGCGAGTCCTTCTTTACCGACACACAGGTAACCGACGGCAAGTGCCCCGATTGCGGCAGACCCGTCAAGCAGGCAAAGGAAGAGGCGTACTTCTTCAATATGCAGAAGTACGCTCCCCGTCTTATCGAGTATTTCGAGACCCATCCCGGATTCCTCGAGCCCGAGGCAAGAAAGAAGGAGATGCTCAACAACTTCCTCCTTTCGGGACTTCAGGATCTCTGCGTTTCACGTACATCCTTCACCTGGGGTATTCAGGTTCCCTCCGATCCCAAGCACGTCGTTTACGTATGGCTCGATGCACTCGTAAACTACATCACCGCAATCGGCTACGATCCCGACAAGTCCTTCGAGGAGCAGTCCGAGCAGTTCAAGAAGCTCTGGCCCGCTGACGTACACATGATCGGTAAGGACATCGTAAGATTCCACTCGATCTATTGGCCCATCTTCCTCATGGCTCTCGATCTTCCTCTCCCCGAAAAGATCTTCGGTCACCCCTGGTTCAACTTCGGCGCTGATAAGATGTCCAAGTCCCGCGGAAACGTGATTTATGCAGATAAGCTCTCCGAGTACGTTGGAGTTGACGGCGTTCGTTACTACGCCCTCGCTGAAATGCCTTTCGCATCCGACGGATCGATCACTTGGGAAAGCGTTCTCGCACGCTATAACACCGACCTCGTAAACACCCTCGGCAACCTCGTTAAGAGAACCCTCGATATGCAGAAGAAGTATTTCGACAAGAAGATCGAAGCTCCCACCGCTCCCGAGGCACTTGACGATGACTTCAAGGCTGTTTGTGCAGAGGCTGTAAAGACCTATTACGAGGCTATGGACAGCTATCACATCGCCGACGCGATCGACGCGATCCTCTCGCTCCTCCGCCGCGCGAATAAGTATATCGACGAGACCCAGCCTTGGGTCCTCGCAAAGAACGAGGAAAGCCGCGCGCGCCTTGCAACCGTGCTTTATAACCTCCTCGAATCCATCCGTTGGGGCGCAGTAATGCTCGCTCCCATGATCCCCGAGACCGCAGCGACCATCTTCGCACAGCTCGGAACCTCCAACACCTCCTTCGAGAGCGTCGGCGGCGAGTTCAATGGCACCGAAGCAGGCGCTTCCGTCAATGACTCCGCAGTTCTCTTCGCAAGAATCGACGAAGCAAAGACCCTTGAGGGTATCTATGCCGAGATCGAAGCAGCAAGAAAGGCTGCCGAGGCTCCCAAGATCGAAAAGCCCGAGGGATGCGCTATCATCGGCTTTGACGACTTTATGAAGGTCGAGCTCCGCACCGCGCAGATCACCGAGTGCGAGCCCGTTCCGAAGGCAAAGAAGCTTCTCAAGCTCAAGGTCGACCTCGGATATGAAACCAGACAGGTCGTTTCGGGCATTGCAAAGTTCTACAAGCCCGAGGATCTTATCGGAAAGAAGATCATCCTCGTTGCAAACCTCGCACCCGCAAAGCTTTGCGGAGTTGAATCCGAGGGTATGCTTCTCGCATCGGGCGAGGAGACCGTTCGCGTTATCTTCCTTGATCCCGAGACTCCTCTCGGAGAGCGTGTTCGCTGATGAGCGGCATTTTCGATACACACGCCCACTATTGTGACAAAAGATTTGAAAACGAATTTGAGGGCGGCGCTTCGGCGCTGCTCTCTGCCGTTTTTGCGAACGGTGTTGATAAAATAATCAACGTGGGCACCAACACCGCAAACTCTGTCGAAGTGATCGAGATGGCAGCAAAGTACGAAGGAATGTACGCTGCCGCAGGAATTCACCCATCCGATGTTGACGAAGAGATATCGCTCGATGATGCGATAGCCAAACTCCGCGCGCTCCTTGATAAAAGAGAAGAGTATAAGATCGTTGCTCTCGGCGAGATCGGACTCGATTATCATTGGAGACAGGATAACAAGGAAAAGCAAGCCGAGTTTTTTGAAGCGCAGCTTTTGCTTGCCGAGGAATATGATATCCCCGTAATAATTCACGACCGAGAGGCTCACGGCGATACCTTTGACGCCGTCCTTCGCCACCCCAAAGTGCGCGGCGTATTCCATTGCTATTCGGGAAGTCCCGAGATGGCAAAGGATCTTGTCAGACGCGGATGGTATATATCATTCACCGGAGTTATCACCAATAAGAATGCGCCCGTAGTAAAAGCATCCGCTCAGGCGGTGCCGCTCGACCGCATACTTGTGGAAACCGACGCTCCATATCTTGCACCGATCCCCTATCGCAGCAAGATAAACAGAAGTGATTATATCGAATATACGATCCGTACAATCGCAGAGCTTCACGGGCTTTCTGAGGAAGAGATACGCGATCGCACGCACGCAAATGCCTGCAAATTGTTCTCTATATAATAAAAAATATAAATTTTTTTGCGAAAATCGTCAAAAATGACGAAAAAAGACTTGCATTCGTGCGCGTTTTGTTGTATAATAAACATCGGGCGTGCAAAATCGCTCTATAAAAGTGTAAATTAAAAAAAACATAAATGCCCCGTCCGCGGATGGGGCGAGGAAGGAAACCCCTATGGCAACAATCGATACCAAATCCTTAAGAAACGTAGCTCTGCTCGGACACGGCGGCTGCGGTAAGACCTCCATCGCTGAGGCTATGCTCTATCTCACCGGCGGAACCGACCGTCTCGGTAAGACTGCTGACGGTAACACCGTATGTGACTATGATCCCGAAGAGGTAAAGAGAGGCTTCTCTATTTCCGCATCTCTTGCTCCTATCGCTTGGAAGAATATGAAGATCAACATTTTCGATACCCCCGGTTACCTCGACTTCGTAGGCGAAGTGCACCAGTCTCTCCGCGTTGCTGACAGCGCACTCATCTGTGTTGACGCAAAGGCGGGCGTTGAAGTTGGAACCGAGCTTGCTTGGGACTATGCTACCGCTGCAGGTCTTCCCAAGGCATTCTTCATCAACAAGTGCGAGGATAACGACGCGGACTTTGAGAAGGTGTTCAACGAGCTTCACGATAACTTCGGCAACACCCTCTGCCCTGTATTCGTTCCCGTTAAGCACGGCGACAAGGTCACCATGATCGACCTTGTTGAAATGAAGGCGTTCGACTATGACGCAAAGGGCAAGAGAAGCGAGATCCCCATGACCGACGATCTCAAGGATATCGCATCCAATTATAAGGAAGCTTTCAATGAGGCAGTCGCAGGTACCTCCGACGATCTTATGATGAAGTATTTCGACGGCGAAGAGATCACCAAGGAAGAAGCTGCAGAGGCTCTCCACCAGGGTATCTTCGAGGGCACCATCACTCCCGTTTACTGCGGCTCTGCAGTTAATATGTGGGGTATCGTAGCTATCCTCGACGCTATCGTTGAGTCCTTCCCCAGACACACCGCTAAGGGCGCAGAAAAGTCCCTCGAGGGCGATGACGTTGCTATCGATCCCGCAGGCTCGACCAGCATCTTCGTATTCAAGACCGTCGCTGACCCGTTCGTTGGTAAGATGTCCTTCTTCAAGGTTATGAACGGTACTCTCAAGAAGGATATGACCCTCAAGAACCTCACCAACGGTACCTCCGAGAAGATGGCTCATATCTATACTGTTAAGGGTAAGACCCAGACAGAAGTTGAAGAGCTCGCTTGCGGTGATATCGGTATGATCGCAAAGCTTGCTAACACCAACACAAATGATACTCTTACCGCAGGCTCCGAAGTAGCTTACGCTAAGATCACATATCCCACTCCCTATATGAGCCAGGCTATGGTTCCCGCAACCGCAAAGGACGAGAGCAAGATCTCCCAGTCTATGGCAAGTATGCTCGCAGAGGATCTCACCCTCAAGTACGTTACCGACCCCGAGACTCATCAGATGGTTCTCTCCGGTATCGGTGATATGCACCTCGCAGTTCTCTCCGCTAAGCTCAAGGCTCGCTATGGCGTAACCATCAACCTTGAAACTCCCAAGATCCCCTACCGTGAGAAGATCACAAAGACCGTTGATATCCACGCTCGTCACAAGAAGCAGAATGGTGGTTCCGGTCAGTTCGGTGACGTTTGGATCAAGTTCGGTCCCGGCGAAGATCCCGGTCTTACCTTCACAGTATCCGTTGTCGGCGGCGTAGTTCCCAAGAACTTCAACCCCGCAGTTGAAAAGGGTCTTCTCGAGGGTATGGTTAAGGGCGTAGCAGGATTCCCCATGACCTACCTCGCAGCAGACCTCCACGACGGTTCTTACCACCCCGTTGACTCGGATGAAATGTCCTTCAAGACCGCTGCTATCATGGCTTACAAGCAGTGCCTCGAGCAGGCAGCTCCTGTTCTCATGGAGCCTGTCGGCGATCTCGACATCACCGTTCCCGAGGATCTCGTTGGTGACGTTATGGGTGACCTTAACAAGCGCCGCGGCAGCATCATGGGTATGGATCCCGCTGCAAAGAAGGGCTACACCGTAGTTCACGCAACCGCTCCCAAGTCCGAGCTTGTTGACTATCCCATCGCTCTCCGCGCTATGTCGCAGGGTCGCGGCTCCTTCGAGTTCAACGTAACCGATTACGCAGTTGTTCCCGGCAACATCTCCGCAAAGATCGTTGAAGAGTACAAGAAGTCTCTTGCATAATTAAAATATTAAATATCATCGGGGCTGTTTTTGACAGCCCCGATGTGATTTGAGGAAATATATGAATAATTCAATTTTCTCCAAAACTCGTTTTGTGCGCATAATTGCGGCATCTTTGATGCTTTCGGTATATATTTGTACGGTGCTTGTTAATTACGCCTCAAGAGAGATAACCTCGGGCAATTTTATCGCAACTGTTATATTTTTGATTTCTATTGCTCTGGTTTTCTCATTTTCAAGCGAAAAAAAGCACCCTCCGCTGCTTTGGGCAGTAAGAGGGTGGCTTGTGTTGTCTGTGTTCTTTTGCTTCTTAGCGGCGGTCTTCACAGCCGCAGAAGCGGAAATAACCGGTTTCTTCGGCGACTTGATCGGATGTGGAATAATGCTATTTGTTTCGCCGTATTTCGGTCTGTTTTTCTTTATCGAAAATGCGATAATCGTCGGCTTGATCTCGATGCTGATAAGCTTCCTTATGCTGTTCCTTCCTATGTGTATGAAAAGAATTATCGAAAGAAGGAGACTTCTCAAGCAATACAAATGATCAAAGCACAAACAACTTGATCGACTTGATCGCCAATCCGTTTTCGTAGTTCTTAACTTCGCCAAGCGCGAAGAAGCTGCCTTTTGAGTCAAGCACTCTGAGTCTTGTTCCTTCGGGAAACTCGGGGAGCTTGGCTTTTTTCAGATATATCTCGCATCCCGAGCGGAAAAGTCGCTCATAAAAGCTCGGCAGCTTTACGGCATCAAGCTCGTGGAAAATTTCCTCAACGGGGCGGAGAAGAGCAAACCTTTCCTCTGTCGAAAGCTCTTCGATTTCCTCGATCGTATGCGCTTCATCAATACTGAATCCGCAAGCCGCGCTTCTCTCAAGACTCGCCATCGCGCCGCCGCATCCGAGAGCCTTGCCAATATCGGCACAAAGAGTTCTGATGTAGGTACCTGCTGAGCATTCCACAACAAGTTTGTAGTCATTATCATTGATATATTCTGCGGAAATCGAGTAGACTTCAATTTCTCTTGCCTCACGCTCGACCGTACCACCCTCGCGCGCAATGTCGCAAAGCTTCTTGCCGCCAACCTTTAGTGCGCTATACATCGGAGGGATCTGCTTGATCTTTCCTTTGAAAGATGAAAGTGCATTTCTGACATCACTTTCGGTCACGTTGACGGGATATTCTTTAAGAATTGCGCCCGTCGTGTCCTCTGTATCTGTTTCGATTCCGAGGCGAAGCGTAGCAGTATATTTCTTTCTGTCCGAAAGCGAATATTCGCAAGCCTTTGCCGCACGACCGATAAGCACAACGAGAACACCCGTTGCCATCGGGTCAAGTGTACCCGTGTGACCGACTTTCTTTGTTGAATAAAGACGGCGCACGCGGTTGACAATATCATGCGAAGTGGGACCTTGCGGCTTGTTGATTATCAGAACACCGCAGGGCTCGTTTATCATATCCGCCATCATTCCGATTCCTTTACGGGAAACTTAACGTGAGCGGAGAAGATCTTTTGTCCCAACTCGGTGAATCTCTTCTCGTATTCGGTCACTATGTTCGTTGCTGCGAGCTCGCTTGCGTGCAGGTCGCGGGTATAGAAGATTATCTCAAGTCCGTATTCCTTGAACTGCTCGATCGACCAATCGAAAAGATCCTCATTGTCGGTCTTGAAGTGAAGTTCACCGCCGGGGACGAGAAGCTTCTCGTATCTTGTAAGGAATCCGGGTGCGGTCAGTCTGCGCTTGTGCTGACCCTTCTTCGGCCACGGGTCGGAGAAGTTGGCATAGATACACTCAAAGGTGTGCGGAGCAAACCAATCGTTCAGGTATTCCGCATTTCCGATAATAAATCTGAGGTTGTCGGGACGTTCATCGGCAGTTGCCTTTGCCTTTTCGAGCGCAAACATAGCAACGTCCGGCACTCTCTCGAGCGCGATAATGCCGTGTTCGGGATACATTTTGCTCAGTCCGCGGGCAAAGTCACCCTTGCCGCAACCGATCTCGAGGAGCATCGGACACTTTTTGCCGAAGATTTCTTCCTCTTTTTCGAAGCACTCAATGGGATTTTTAAGCAAAAATTCGGCACATGCTTCAATTCTTTCTGCCGAATGCTTCTTTTTTCTCATTCGCATCTTGAAATCTCTCTTAAAATCTGCTATAATATAATATAAGTATGTGCAAAAATGGCTTTTTGCCCTGCACGCATATATTATATCACAAATATTTGAATTTTTCACCTGTTTTTTCAAAAAAACAGAAAAAATTAGCAAAAGCCCCAAAGCATTCAAAGATCCGGAGAATATTATGAAAAAAGATGAATTTTTGAAGTTATTGCAGGCTCGCCTTGTCGAACGAGGTCTTACTCAAGCTGCGGCTGAAAAGGAGACCGAGCACGTTCGAATCTATCTTGCCGAATCGAGTATGGACGACGTCGATATTTCGATTGACGAGATGGCGGAGGGAATCCTATCAATGCTCAGCGACAGCTCTGAGAACAATCACGAGGATATCGATATCTCGCCCGTCCCGATGGTGAGCGATGATAATGACGAAAGCGTTTCGGATGAGCTCAGCGCCGCGATCGCCGCTATCGATTCCCCAGAGCCCGCAAAAGAGCCAACCAAAGCTATTGACGAAGAGGAAGAAAAGCCCGAAACAGTAGCTATCCCAATCGTCATCGAGCCCGAAGCAGAAGCTCAGGATGAACCCGTAGAAGATGTTGCCGCAAATGAGGAAACCCCTGCACAAGCAGAACCTATGCCTGCAGAAGATATTCCCGAGCCACCCGCAGCGGTGCGTGAGTCTGCGCTCGAAGAAACTCATCCTGAAAAATTGAAAGAAGCTCCCTCGGATGAACTGACGTCTGACGAAGAAAATGAAGATATAGAAAAATATATCCCGTACAATCAAAAGGTAAGAATGAAAAAGATCGAAAACAGTAAAAAGGGCGGAAACGAGTGGCTTTACGTATTGCTTCTCGTCATAACGATACCGATTGCTGTAGCCCTCATCCTGACGGCAGCCGTGCTCTATCTCGGATTCTGGGTCGTACTTGCGCTTGCCATGATCGCGTGCATCGCGGTTCTGGTGGTATTCGTAGCCGTATTCGCATTAATATCAATAGTCGGAATAGTTTACGGCGTTGTTGAACTGATAACCGGAAATGTGCCTGTCGGTCTGTTCGAGATCGGACTCGGAGTAATGGTCGGCGCAGCGGTTATGTTCATCGGCATTCTCGTTTATAATTTTGCGGTAAGATTCATTCCCTTTATTATGAAGCTTCTCGCGCGTCTCTTCCGTGCAGGATTCAGAGCGATCCGAAACGGATATCAAGTATTGAAAGGAGCTGTGGAAGAATTATGAAGCCTACCTCGGTAATATTTCTTATAGTATCAATATTGCTTGCCTGCGTTGGATTTCTGCTCTGCATAACAGCTTCTTCAATGGCTACCGAGCAGGGAATAGGACTTTTCTCGCTGATCGGCGATGAAGACGACAACTACGTTGCAACCCGGGAATTCACCGAAGAAGATCTCAAGAAGATAGT
Source organism: Eubacteriales bacterium (assembly GCA_045541375.1). Lineage (GTDB taxonomy): Bacteria > Bacillota > Clostridia > Oscillospirales > CAG-272 > CAG-390. The sequence continues at coordinate 50,074 of JAZQJB010000087.1, forward strand.
CGTTAAGGTCAGCGACGTAAACGTTAACGTCATCGGCGGAGCAGAAGCAAGCAAGATCGAACTTGTAAACTTCATGAATAACTCCTATAACATTCAGGCAGGCCGTTCAACACTGCAGATCTCGGATAATTCGGGAATCACGGGTATCATCGACCTCGAAAATTTCAAGATCAACTTCAGCGGCTTCCGCGATTATCTGCACTACCTCTTTGATTTCATCGAGGGCAATGAGAAAAAGGAACAGATACTCAACGTTTATCTCACAGATGAAGCCGATCTCGTTAACTTTAACATTACAGTCGGCGACGGTGACATCACCCTTTCCCATATGCAGACCGAATGTGACTACAAGATCGTTCTTGCAAACGGCGTTGTTGAGATCGACAACGTAAAGACAGATTCTTCCATTCAGATCGAATCGACGGTAAGCTCGAACATCGAGATCAGAAACACAGTAACAGACGAGCTCCGCATTATGTCCCCCAAGAGCGAATGTTACATCGAGATCTCCGATACGACCTTCTCTCGTGCAATGTATGTTGAAGCAAAATCGGGCGATATCGTTTACGACCGCGTTGAGGCTGATTTCGCGGGACTTGACGTAAAGCTCGAGGCACTCGGAAACACGATCAGCGTTTACGGTGAGAACCACGCGGATTCCTACGTTGAATTCAACGCCCCCATAACCGGCGATCCTTCAACGACTCCTTCGGTTCCCGGAACCGAGGAAACACTCCCCGAGGAGAATGAAACAACTGCACCCGCAGAGGAAGAAACTTCAGAAGACGAAACAACCGCAGAGGAAGAAACCACCGAGCCCGAAGATATCGGAGATATCGACGAGGAAGAGAACAATACCTCTGTTACCATCCCCGCAAATTCGCTTACGATCATTATCGAAGACGGTAAGATCGAGGTTAAATAAAAGAATCGCCGAGGCGGAATGCCTCGGCGATATTTTTTATTATACGTTAAATCTGAAGAGGGTAACGTCTCCGCCCTTCATGACGTATTCCTTGCCCTCGCTTCGAACAAGACCTGCTTCCTTTGCGGCAGTCATGCTGCCAAGCCGCATAAGATCATCGAAAGCAACGATCTCGGCACGGATGAATCCACGCTCAAAGTCGCTGTGGATCTTGCCCGCAGCTCCGGGAGCCTTTGTGCCCTTGCGGATAGTCCATGCACGAACCTCCTTGGGGCCTGCAGTCAGGAAGCTGATAAGACCGAGAAGATCGTAGCCTGCGCGGATGAGTCTGTTAAGACCGGATTCTGCAAGTCCCATGTCCTCAAGGAACATCTGCTTTTCCTCGCCGTCAAGTTCTGCAAGCTCTGCTTCAAGTCCGCCGCAGATCGAAACGATTCCGGAATTTTCGCTTGCCGCAAACTCCTTGAGAGCTGCATAGTGAGGGTTCTGTACGGGATCCTCGTCAAGGCTGTTCTCGTCAACGTTCGCAACGTAGATGATGGGCTTTGCCGAGAGGAGAGGCATGTCCGCAAGCATCGCGCGCTCGTCGTCATTCATATCAATACCGCGCGCGGATTTGCCCTCGCCGAGATGCTCGATAAGTCTTTCAAGGAAAGCTGCTTCGGGCGCAAGGGACTTGTCCGCTTTCATCGCCTTGCGAGTGCGGTCGAGTCTTCTTTCTGCAACTTCGATGTCGGAAAGGATAAGCTCGTAGTTGATGGTCTCAACGTCGGAGATGGGGTTGACTCTTCCGTCAACGTGAATGATGTTGTCATCTTCAAAGCAACGGACAACGTGCAGGATGGCGTCGCATTCGCGGATGTGAGAGAGGAATTTGTTTCCGAGACCTTCGCCCTGGGAAGCGCCCTTGACAAGTCCCGCAATGTCAAAGAATTCAACAACCGCAGGAGTGTACTTCTCGGGTGTATACATTTCTGCCAGAGCATCAAGTCTGGGGTCGGGTACGGGAACGACACCGACGTTAGGTTCTATGGTGCAGAAAGGGTAGTTAGCCGAGTCTGCGCCGCCGCCGCAAAGGGCGTTAAAAAGCGTACTTTTGCCCACATTGGGCAGTCCAACAATACCAAGTTTCATGTGTAACTCCGATAAAAAATAGTTTAGCCCTAATATTATATAATAAAATTGTGAAAAATTCAAGCAAAAGTGCAAAAAATACTAAAAAAATGCGAAAAATATGAACATTTTTTTGAAAAAAGTATTTGCAAAATCGAAATTATGTGATATAATATAAGGGAAAGTATAAAAATGCCGAAGTTTGCCCAAATGCGGAAATATTCGGCAAGTCCAAAATTAACATAGGAGGAAAAAATGTATACCAAAATTCTTGTTGTCGATGATGACAGCTATATTTGCGACCTTCTGAAGACATCTCTCGAAAAGGAAGGCTATGAGGTACGCACCGCACCGGACGGTTATCAGGCTATCGATGTATTTAAGAAATACGAGCCCGATCTTGTTCTCCTTGATATTATGCTTCCCGGTAAGAACGGCAAAGACGTTTGCACAGAACTCCGCAAGTTTACAAACAAGCCTATCATTATGATCACCGCTAAGGGCGAGGTCGTTGATAAGGTCGTATGTCTCGAGCTTGGCGCCGACGATTTCGTTGTTAAACCCTTTGATATGAGCGAACTCTTCGCACGCATCAAGGCGGTTCTCCGCCGTTGCAATACCCATGACGATCCCGATGACGATGAGGTTATTAAGTTCGAAAACATCGAGATCAGCAAGCAGAAGTATGAACTCAAGCTCAACGGCAAGAGCGTTGATATCCCCCCCAAGGAGCTTGAACTGCTTTACTTCTTGGCTTCCAACTATAACCGCGTTTTCACAAGAGATCAGCTTCTCGACAAGGTTTGGGGCTTCGATTATCTTGGTGACTCGCGTACTGTTGATGTACATGTTAAGCGCCTCCGCGAAAAGCTTGAAGGCGTATCCGATAAGTGGGTGCTCAAAACAGTTTGGGGCGTAGGCTACAAGTTTGAATTGACAGGCAACTGATCCTGAACAAGAATACGCCCGAAGAGGGCGTATTCTTTTTAAAATTAAAAAATCGGAAAGGAGAAGGAAATGTTTAAAAGTATTTACGTTAAATATATCGTGACGTTTATGGTAATAATAGGAACAAGCCTTATCCTTCTTCTTGCCATCATAGGTACGCTCGTTGACGAATATTCCGAAACGTCAAAAAACGAGGCAGTCTCCGCCGCCGCAGGAGCCATCGGGCAGGGAATACAGACGAAATTGCAAAAATTCGGTTCAAGCGGAAGCTTTGCAACCTTTTGCGACCATTACGAAAACGACATCGACGTGCAGATAAACACCGTCAAGGCAATGGCAAATTTCCCTGTAACGGTATTTATTGCAGATAGTGAAGGAAGCATACTCCTTGCGCGACCCGATGAAAACTGCGACTATCAGAATGGCGCGCAGATTCCGCGTTCTTTAATGGATGAGATAAACAACGGCGTTGAGCAGTCCGTTCTCAACAACCTCGAAGGAATATTCGATACTCCGCACGTTATAAGCGCCACTCCGATCTATCTGCGCAACAATTATGTCTGCGGAACCGTTATCGTTTGTTGCGATATGGAATCCATCAGTGATTTCGCAGAGGTCCTTATCAAAACAGTAGCCATTTCCAGCCTTTGGGTAATGCTCGCGTCTTTGATCGCGATATTCTTCATCAGTGAAAGAATAATCAGTCCCCTTCGCGGAATGAGCCAGGCGGCAAAGAGCTTTGCAAAGGGAGAATTCAGCGTCCGAGTTCCCGTTGTCGGAAACGACGAGGTAGCACAGCTTGCCTCGGCATTCAACAACATGGCGCAAAACCTTGAGTCGCTCGATGAAATGAGAAATAACTTCATGTCGAGTGTTTCCCACGATATGAGAACCCCCATGACAACGATCTCGGGCTTCATAGATTGCATTTTAAGCGGTGCCATTCCTCCCGAAAAACACGAGTATTATCTCAAGATCATCCGCGACGAAGTGCTAAGACTCTCCCGCCTTGTTGCAAGCCTTCTTGATATTTCAAGAATCCAGGCGGGCGATAGAAAGTTCGTTATGGAACCCTTTGACATCTGCGAGATGGGACGCCAGGTCCTTATATCCTTTGAACAAAAGATCGATAAAAAACGCCTCGAGGTCGAATTTATCTGCGACGATGACAATATGTTCGTAACAGGCGACCACGACGCGATCTATCAGATATTCTACAACATTACCGATAACGCTGTAAAATTCGCACACGAAAGCGGACTCCTTCGCATTTCGCTCACCAAAGATGAAAAGAACAAGGTCAAGATCTCCGTTTACAACGAGGGCGACGGAATCCCCTATGACGATCAGCCTTACATTTTCGAGCGATTCTATAAGAGCGACCGCAGCAGAGGCAAGGATAAAACCGGCGTCGGACTCGGTATGTTTATAGCAAAAACCATTATTGAAGCGCACAAAGAGGTCATAGCTCTTGAGAGTGAGCCGGGCAAGTACTGTGAATTCTATTTCACTCTGCCGATCACTCCCGAGGACAAATTGCCTCAAAAGTCCCGCGAATGAGGAAAATTAATGAACGAACACGATGAAAAGATTATCGGCGAAGAAGTGACCGAACAGAAGGAAGAGCCGACCTCTGAATCTTCCGGTGAAACTCTTCCCGAAACCAATACTGAACAGAAAATCGAACCTGTGACAGAACCGGAACCCACAGCAGAAGTTTCCGCTCCACCCGCGCCTGTTGCAGATGTAAAGGAATACTGGAGCTTTTCCGAGCAGGTGAAGGCAGATAAAGCTGCACAGAAGAAAAAAGGTCGCCGCGGCGCGCTTGCCTACGCGATCATTATGACTTGCCTTTTTGTCGTCTGCTTTGCGCTCCTTGCAGTCCTGCTTATCACGGGATTCGGAACGGATAAGAATGTCGTTGAGGTTCCCACCGACGGAGCCTCACTTGCAGATCTTGTTGACAGCGTTATAGATTCCGTCGTTACGGTCGTTGTTGCCAAAGATGGCGGCACGGGATTCGGCAGCGGATTCGTCTACACCGATGACGGTTATATAATCACCAACTACCACGTTATCGAGGGTGCGAAGAGCATCAAGGTAATGTGCACCGATGGCAGAGAACGCCCCGCAGAGCTGATCGACGGTGATGAACTTTCCGACGTTGCAGTCATCCGTGTCCTCAACCTTGGACTCACACCTCTCGCAATAGGCGATTCGGATACTCTTCGCGTCGGCGAGGACGTCATAGCAATCGGTACTCCCGTTGACACCGATTATGCGGGCACAGTAACAAAGGGTATCGTTTCGGGTATTAAGAGAACGGTACGCGTTTACGAATCTTCGGGTCTGCTTGAAAAGACTATGGAGATGATCCAGACCGATACCACCCTCAACCACGGCAACTCGGGCGGTCCGCTTCTCAATATGCGCGGCGAGGTCGTCGGAATCAATACGATGAAGTATTATGCCTCCGACGCGGGCGATACTCTTTATTTCTCGATCCAGATCAATGATGCTGTTGCCATTGCCGACGATATAATCGAGGACGGCAAGTACTCGGGCAACAAGGGCAGCGCAACACAGGGCGTACAGCTTGGAATTCAAGGCGGAACAGTATATAAGGGCGTTGAAACTCAAGTTGCGGTCGGTGTGGTTATAACCCCCGAGGTTGACGGCGTTTACATCTCCGCCGTAACCGAAGGATATCCCGCGCACGGCAAGATCGAGGCAAACGATATCATCGTTTCCTTCGGCGGCGTAAAGACAGAAACGATCGAAGAACTCCGCGCCGAGCTCTTCAAGCATAAGGTCGGCGATACCGTTACTGTCGAAGTATGGAGAAACGGCAAGATAATTTCCGTTGAAGTTACTTTATAAAATAAGATCCGCAGAGCGTTTTGCTCTGCGGATTTGCTTTATCTGTTTATCTTTTTCATAATCGACTCGTGCGAGAGTCCGTATTTGTTTGCGATGTCGCGTGCATAGCTCTTGCCGTCGGGCTTTGCGCGATAGATCTTGAAGGAACGCTTGCCTTCGTCGATTCCCGCAACGAGCGTGTCGATCGGCGCACCGCCTTCAGCCGCGCATTTTTCGTTGATGTCATCAAGCATTGCGGCAAGCTCGTGAAGGTGGGTGGAGAAGAGTGTGCGACACTTTACAGCCGAGAAGCCCGTAAGGATCTCTGCGGCGATGTAGGAAGCCTCGTAAGAGCCCGTGGAGGAAAGCGATTCGTCAAGCAGAACGAGCGAATGCGATGTCACGCTGTCGAAGATCTCGCCAAGACGCGCGCATTCCTCACCAAGTCTACCTTTGTCGATAGTGTCGTCAGCACCGGTGGGGAAGTGGGTGTAGATGGCGTCAACCGGCGAGATGGTCGCACTTTTTGCGGGCACGAAAAGACCAAGCTGCATCATTACCTGAGCCATACCGAGCGCGCAGGTGATGACCGATTTACCGCCTCGGTTAGGTCCCGAGAGAATGTATATCGTCGCCTTTTCGTCAAAGATAAGGTCGTTTGTAACGATCTCATCGTCGATCTTGAGCGCAACTGCGGGGTTGTAAAGACCGATTGCTTTGAAAGCTCTGTCATCTGCGGGAGCAAGCACAGGAACGCAAAGGTCGCATCCCTTTTCGCGCAGACGGCTCATAAGGCGAGTACCCTTGATGAGAAATTCGATCTCGGGCATCAGGTTAAGCAGGAAGTCTGTGTTCTCGAGAACGTACTGCTGAACGATCTTCTTCCAGGAGCGGAGCGAGGACTTATAAACCTCGTTGATCGCTGTGTTGAAAGCAAGCGAAAGCGCGGTCTTCTGGCTTTCCGACTGCTTCTTGCCGAAGGGAACAAGACTCGCGATGCAAGTGTACTCGTCATCCTTGAAATTGAGACGAAGTATCTTTTCAAGCACCTCTCCCGAACGGAAGGATTCGGAATTGATCGAAAGCACGCCCGCCGAGGAGGGACGAAGCTGCGCGTCAAGGTTGACACCCATCGTCACGCTCTTGATCTCGCGCACACGCTTTGTAAGCTCGCAGAGCTTCTCGTTGAGTTGGGCGTAGTAATCGCTCTCCGCAAGCTCGCTGATACGGTCACAGAGCGTTCTGAAGGCCTGTCCCTTAAGGTTGTCGCGAACTGCGTTAAGTCCGTCGTCAAGCGTGTCGATGCAGGAAATATAAAGCTCAATTTCGGTTATGCTCGAAAGATAATCATTGGGGTCACCGCTGTCAGCCTCCAGACGTCGAAGCTCCATAATATCCGAAAGGATGGGGAGCAGATCATTGAGTGTACGGATAAGCTCGGGGTTGTCAAGCATATCTCCGAAAGTCTCGCGGCGGTAATTGATGACCGCTTCGTCTGATGTAAAGAATTCGGAAAGAGAGCCGTTCTTCAGATCAAAGATCTGCGAAAAGCCCATTTCGTCAAGAGTGAAATCCGAAATATCGGGGCGCACGCCCTCCGACATGTGTCGGCTGATGCTTTCGGCATTCGGATAAAGCAAAGAAAAATTAGTAAGATCCAAAACTGATCATTCCTTTCTATCGGTTTGGTCAATTAAGGCAATACCGCACAATTCTGATGGTGCAATTGCGCCGTCAGAAATTTCGTCAGGGTGTACAAAATTCCGCAGGCAATAGTAGACCTATTGACAAGGGATTTTGTGCAGCTTGACGGAATTTATGCAAGCAAGTGTGCCGTCACGAATTGTGTGGTATTGCCTTAAATATTATATCATATAAATTCCGAAAAGTATATAGCAAAATGTAAATTAGTTGATCTTTTTGACGTTATCGAGCGTTCCGATATGCACCGTTTCCTCTTTTTCGTCCTTTTTGGGCTCTGTGGGAGTAAGTCCGGCAAGCGGATTTTTCGCCATTGCCGCCTCAACCTCGCTGTTGGAAACGTGAGTGTATATTTGCGTGGTGTTCAACTGCTCGTGACCGAGTATCTCCTTGAGCACGCGCACGTCAACGCCGCCCTTTGAATACATAAGCGTCGCCGCGGTATGACGCAGCTTGTGCACCGAAAGCCCGCGGTTGCCAAGCCCCGCCGCATCAAGGTACTTATACACCATCTTTTGCACCATACGAACGTCTATGCGCTTGCCAAGACGCGAGAGAAACAGCGCATTTTCATTCACGGTCGCAACCTTTTGCTCCTCACGCAGAGGAATATATTCTTCAAGTGACGCACGGCAGGCATCGTTGAAGTAAAGAATTCGTTCCTTATTGCCCTTACCGAGAATACGCACCGATCGCAAGAATCTGTCAACGTCATTTATGCTTATTCCCACAAGCTCCGAAAGACGCATACCGCAGTTGAGAAAGAGCGTGACGATGCACCAATTTCGAATTCTGATAAAATCCGTCTGCGATGTGTCGTTGTGCACGGTTTCGATGAAGTAAACGGCTTCTTCGTAAGACATATATCTCGGCAAACTTTTTTGCTTTTTCGGAGATTCAACCTTTTCTGCGGGGTTGTTGTCTATCATCATTCGTGTCTTGCAGTAGTACTTAAAGAGTGCCCTGATAGCACAAAGCTTTCTAGCCCTGACGTTTACTTTGTTGCCAAGCTCTCTTTCGCAGAAAAAGAGATAATTATATATGTCAGATACCTCTACCGACCGAAGAAAATCAAAGTCTATCTTGTCGATTTTTATCTTTTTGCCTTCTTCCGAAGTAGGATCTATACCGCTTCTGTCAGCAATAACAAATTGGAAAAACGCACGAATATCGCGCATATATTCGTTTACAGTCTGATGTGAGCATCCCGCAATGGTAGCCTTGTAGCTCGCAAAGTCCCTAAGTATCGGGGAGTACTCTTTGGGATTGTATTCTGTACTCATTATATCACCTCGAAGAGATTATATATAATATTATACAACATTTCGCAAGATTTTAGTGGATAAAATGTAAATTTTCAGTTTTTTGTGTTGAATATTATTAGATAAAAGTATATAATTTATACGCTTGCGTTTCTGCAAGTCCCAAATTCGCAATTTACACAGCTTTTACGGAGGAATACACAATGCGTGAATTTATGCAAAAACACTCATATAACGCAGTTCGTCTGTTTATTAATCAGATCGCGATATCGATATTCGGCCTTGTTCTCGCCATTGCTTGCGGCAGGGTTGAAAACGATACGCTCAAAATAATCACCAGCGGCGGCGCCATCATGTTTTATCTCTTCCTGACCTACGCTGCAATGTGGGAGGTCGGCTCAAAGGATAAGTTCGGCATCGACAACGGAACGAAGAAGGCAATGCCTCTTGCGGGACTTTACGTTGCTCTTCTTTCAAACAGCCTCAATCTCCTTCTTGCGATCGTGATCCTCGCTTGCAGCTTTGTACCCGAAGGAACCGCGCTTTACACAGCAGGCGCACTTGCAAAGGTCATCGCGCTCTTTATCGAGGGTATGTATACCGGTCTTCTTTCAATCGACGTCGGCGGTATGTCGCTCAACAACTATTGGCTCTCTTATTTTGTAATAATCATCCCCTCGCTCATCACCTCTGCGCTTGCTTATTGGTGCGGCACGAAGGGCTATCACTTCTCGAAGATCCTCATCCCCGAGAATCCCGAGGACGCTGAAATCAGAAGAGAAAAGAAAAAGGCAAGGAAAAAAGAACAATGAACTACAAGCACTTGATCTACGACTTCGACGGAACTCTTTCCGATACCTACCCCTGTTTCACCGAAACTGTACTCGAGCTTATCAAAAAGTACGGCATTTCGGATACTTACGAAAACGTCTATTCGAATCTCAAGGTTAACGTCGGATATGCTCTCAAGCAGTATGATCTCGGCAAGGATGCTGCAGAGGCAAGACGCGATTTCCACGTTATCCACGACGAGCTTGCGCCGAAGATCCAGAAGCCCTATCCCGAGGCAGAGGAGATCCTTCGCTATGCAATGGCACAGGGACACAAAAACTATCTTTACACCCATTCGGGCAAGATCGTAAAGATCCTTCTCGAGCAGTGGGGAATTGCCGATTGCTTCGAGGATATCATCGACTCGACAATGAAATTCCCGACCAAGCCCGCTCCCGACGCACTCAATTACCTTTGCGAAAAGCACGGACTTGATAAAAAGGATTGCCTGATGATCGGTGACCGCGATATCGACACCGACTGCGGACGCAATGCGGGAATGAAGGGATGTCTTTTCGATCCCGATCATTACTATGATAAAGCGGACGTTGATTACCGCATCGAAAACCTTCTCGAACTGAAAAACATTATCTGATTATAAATTTGAAAGGACAAATAAAATGTCACAGAACATCGCAGAACTGAAGCAGGAATTTGCGGCAAAGCTTGCTGCCGCAGAATCTATGCAGACGCTCGAGGAGATCCGTGTTGATTTCCTTGGCAAGAAGGGAAGCGTGACAGAGCTTCTCAAGTCTATGAAGGACCTCAGCCCCGAAGAAAAGAAGACCTTCGGCCAGGAGGTAAACGTGCTCAAAAACGAGCTCGCACAGGCTATCACCGCGAAGGGCGAAGAGCTTCGCCGCGCAGAGCTTGAGCGCGAGGTCGCATCCATGCCCGAATTTGACGTTTCGATGCCCGCAGAGCTCGATCGCGGTTCCTTCCACCCCATCACACTCGTTCAGCGCGAGTGCGAGACTATCTTCAAGTCGATGGGCTTCCACGTTGAGGACTACGCCGAGATCGTAAGCGACTACGAATGCTTCGAGGCTCTCAATATCCCCAAGCACCATCCCGCAAGAGATATGCAGGATACCTACTACCTCACAAACGGTCAGCTTCTCAAGACACATACCAGTGCCGCACAGAACGCTATCTATAAGAAGTACCGCGATGACCTCGTAAACAACGGCGTACCGATCAAGGCGATCTTCCCCGGACGTTGCTTCAGAAACGAGGCAACCGACGCTTGCCACGAAAACACCTTCTTCCAGATGGAGGGCGTTATGGTCGATAAGAACATTTCGATCTCGAACCTCATCTTCTTCATGAAGACAATGCTTTCCGAGGTCTTCAAGCGCGACGTCAAGGTACGTCTCCGTCCCGGATTCTTCCCCTTCGTCGAGCCCGGATTCGAGCTTGACATCTCCTGTGCTATCTGCGGCGGAGAGGGCTGCCCCTCTTGTAAGCATTCCGGATGGCTCGAGCTCTGCCCCTGCGGTATGATCCACCCCGAGGTACTCAAGGCTGGCGGAATCGATCCCGAGGAGTACACCGGTTTTGCATTCGGTCTCGGACTTACCAGACTTGCAATGATGCGCTACGGCGTCAAGGATATCAGAGACCTCAACAGCGGAAGCCTTAAGGTTCTTTCGCAGTTCAAGGAAGACAAATAAGAAAGGACGGAAAGAAAAATGTTTTTATCTATGAATTGGATATGCGATTACGTTGACCTTTCCGGTCTTGACAAGCTTTCGCTCATCCACAGATTCTCTCTTTCGACCGCAGAGGTTGAAAACGAAATTTTCATGAAGGGTAGCGACATAAACGGTATCGTTGTTGCCGAGATCAAGTCGGTAGAGGAGCATCCCGAATCGAGAAAGCTCCACCTTCTCAAGGTTGACATCGGCGAGGCTGAACTCGTTGACGTCGTTTGCGGCGCTCCCAACGTTGCCGTAGGACTCAAGGTTCCCTTCGCCAAACTCGGCGCGCAGATCGGTGACATCACCATCGCACCCCGTAAGCTCGCAGGCTACACCTCCAACGGTATGTGCTGCTCCGAAAAGGAACTCGGCATCAGCGACAACAACGACGGTCTTATGATCCTCGACCCCTCTTTCGTAAACGGTACCGACATCAAGACCCTCTTTGACATCGACGACATCATCTTCGAGGTCGATAACAAGTCGCTCACCAACCGCCCCGACCTTTGGGGTCACTACGGAATCGCGCGCGAGTTCGCGGCTATCTCGGGCAGAGAGCTCAAGCCCCTCGATTGCGCGGATCTTAACAAGTATGCAGATCTTCCCGCAGTTGATATGAAGATCGAGGACCCGCTTTGCCAGAGATATTCCTGCCTCCAGGTTGAGAACATCACCCGCAAGGTCAGCCCCGTAAATATGCGTATCCGTCTCTACTATTGCGGTATGCGCGCAATCAACTTCCTGACCGATATTACCAACTACATCATGCTCGAGATGGGTCAGCCCATGCACGCATTCGACTCGCGCAAGGTTGAAAAGCTCCGCATCAAGAGATATGACCACAAGTTCTCCTTCAAGACCCTCGACGGCGTTGACCGCAACATCGACGAGGATATGCTCATGATCTGCAACGGTGACATCCCCGTTTGTATCGCAGGCGTTATGGGCGGTCTCGATTCCGAGATCGTTGAGGATACCACTAAGCTCACCCTCGAGTGCGCTACCTTCGATGCAGTTTCTGTTCGTAAGACCACAGTTCGTCTCGCACACAGAACCGATGCTTCCCAGCGTTATGAGAAGTGCCTCGACCCCGAGATGACTCCCACTGCAGTCGCTCGTTTCGTCAAAATCATGCAGGATGCTGACGAGGGTGCAAAGGTTATCTCCTCCCTCACCGACGAGCAGGCATATAAGTATCCCACCATCACCTTCTCCTTCGATAAGTCCTTCGTAAACCGCTATACCGGCATCGAGATCTCGGATGAGCACATTCTTACAACTCTTTCCGCGCTCGGCTTCGGCATTTCTCTCGAAGGCACCACCTTCACCGTAACCGTTCCTTCCTGGAGATCCACCAAGGATGTAACAATGAAGGCTGACATCATCGAGGAGATCACCCGTATCTACGGCTACGATAACTTCGATATCAATACCGTTTATGCTCCTTCCTATCCCATCCGCGCAAGCCTCAAGAAGAGCGTCGAGGAGCAGATCAAGGACCTCCTTGTAAAGAGATTCTCCTGCCACGAGCTTCATTCCTATATCTGGACCTATAACGATGAATATAAGGAGCTCGGTATCGAGGTTGAGGATAATGTAAAGATCGCGGGCGCAGCCAACCCCAACATCGAAACTCTCCGCAAGTCAATCATCCCCACCCAGCTCTGTCAGGTCAAGTACAACACCGCTTATGCGCCCGAATTCGGCGTATTTGAGATCGGTTGTGTTGTTGACGGACTCAAGGAAGACGGACTCTGCAACGAAAAGAAGAAACTCGCGATCACCCTCTTCTCGAAGACCGAGAGCATGGAGACCGTCTACGGCAAACTCTGCAACATCATCGCAGTCCTCGCCGACGACATCAAGCACGCTCCCGTTAAGTTCTTAAAGAAGGATGCAACTCATTCCTATCAGCATCCCAGAAACCTCAACGCAGTTTACTGCGGCGAGACCGAGATCGGCGAGATCGGTATCGTATATCCCACCGTATCCAAGAAGATCGACAAGAAGGCGTCCATCGTTTACGCCGAGATCGACGTTGAGGCATTCGCAAACTGCGATAAGGTCGCACTTGTTTACGATGAACCCTCCAAGTATCCCGAAATGGATATCGACCTCACCTTCATGACAGAGATCTACGCCCCCATCGGCGAGTCCGTCAAGGCACACGGAGGCGCTCTCGTCAAGAATGTCAAGGTCACCGACAGATATGCAGACGAGTCCGGCAAATCCGTCACCGTCCGCATCACATTCGCTGACAAGACCAGAACCCTCACCCGCGACGAAGTCATGGCAATCGCCGACAAGGTAATCGCAGACCTCGCAGAAAAGGGAATTGCGCTTAAGTCTTAATATATTAAAAGGAGTCTGTTGCGGCAGACTCCTTTTTCAATGATAATGGTTTTCCGTCTTGCAGAACGAGTGCTTATTATACGTTTTATCAGCAATATTATCACGAGTTTGTAGGGGACGGCGCCCTCGACGTCCCAAACCCAATGAAATTATTGATGTGTATTTTATTATGTATAAACATTCAATATTTGATTTATTCAAACGCCGCTTGAATAATATAAATAGCGCAGTTATTGATTTTTACCGCAATTTGTGTTATTATATTATCAAAAGATGCGCAACTTTGAATAATGATGTAACGGGGGTTATTATGGCAGATTTGAAGATAGGGGAAGTAATTTTTCGTGAAAGAAGGAAACTGAAAATGACGCAGGAGGAACTGGCCCGCTCTCTTGATGTTTCCGCGCAAGCCGTATCTAATTGGGAACGTGGTGGTTATCCCGATATAACGCTTCTGCCAAGAATTGCGAATTACTTCAAGATTACGGTTGATGAGCTTATCGGGAATGATGAGGCAAGCAGACAAACTGAGATAGAAGGTTTTATGGAAAAATACAATAAATCTGCTCCTGCCGAGCAGTTGTCATTGTCAAAAGAATATTACAAGAAATATCCAATGGATTATACGGTTTGCGAATCTCTTGCATTGGCAATTTTGCGAAACAAACATTGTTGGAAAGATGATTATCCGCTTCTCAAAGAAGCGTGCGAAAAGATACTATCGGAGTGCACATGGGAATATGCTCGCCAAAATGCAAGAGAATGTATGAGTATTGTCTGTCCCGATGAAGAATGGGAAAACTGGAAGTATAAGAGCGAACAGTTTTATTCTTCCTGTCAGAATGAGCGCATCGAAGAACGCTTTTGGCAGAGAGAAAAACAAGAAGAGTATAAAAATCATAATACGGCGAACAATCTTTTGAGCTTAATGCATTTCTTGGGGCGCGAATATATGCGGTATTTTGAGAAAGACAATTATATGATATTTGAAGATCCGCAGAGGACGGCAGCGCTGATGAAATACAGGATGAAAATAATCGAATGTATTTCGAATGACGGTGGGGTACCCGAGGCTTGGAGCGGATGTTATGCCGACCTATGTTTGAAAGCAGCTGGAGCACTGATAGGAGCGGGAGAGCTTGATGAAGGATACGCTTATCTCGAGAGCGCTTTTGAACTTTTTGAAGTTTGGCAGAGAATACCTAACGGAGCAAAAATGGAAGTAGGCAATCCCGCACTTTTCGGGAATGCAAAAATTTCAAAGATAGAGAAGAATTGTGAAGTCAATATATTTCTCGAGAATGGTACGAAAGTCTGGATTCCCTACCTTTGGCTTTTTTGGCAAAATTCAAATGATATTTTGCACGCAATGACGAATTGGCCGTGGTTTGACGGTGTGCGAGAGGACAGAAGATATATTGAATTGCTTGAACGAGCGAAAGAACTTGCTGGTACGAAATGAAAATAGGGGAGGCAAAAAGCTTCCCCTGTTTAATTAATAGTATTCCTCCGGAATATCCTTCAGCTCTTCGCACAGATCGTAATCAGCCTTCTCCCATAGCATACTTATGACCTCTGTTCCGCGTACCGCGTCAAATATTCCTATCGTAGCATTTCCGAGCTTATCGTTTTTCAAAGCTCCAAGTGTCTCAAGCGGCTTTCTGTATACTTCAAAATTACTTGAGCCCGTATTCTTTCCGTGCTTTCGATAAGTCAGCGAATATCGCTTTCCATCGTAGTCAATCACCGTAAGCTGTATAGGCTCTGCCAAGCGACCCGGAAGATCGATCATTTCGTCAATAGAGTGTATGTAGGTATTGCGGTCAAGACCTACACCGATCAAAAGTACTTTTGCCTTTTCATCATAAAGCCTGCGCCAAACGCCACCCTCAAAACATGGGGAAGTGGCAAGCTCCTCACCCTTGACAAATTCTGCCGCGCGCCTACCGAAAGCCGCAACAGAGTGAGTCGGATGCAACGATCGCACGCCGTCCTTTCTGAACGCCGCAACGGTCGGAAGTGCGCCAATGCAAGGCTCTGTGACAGAAACGTCATAGACAGGCTGATTTTTGCCGACGTTGCTCCAGGTGTGCGTCGGAACTAAAAACAGTCCATCGGTAAGATATGAGGTGAAAGCATCTATCAACCCATCGCAACCGCCCTCAACCTCTCCGAGTGAACGCATAGAAGTATGAACCAAAACGGTATCGTCACGCTTGATGCCGATCCGTTCCAAAAATGCATGAATATCTGCTCGTGTCAGCATTGTCCAACTCCTGATTAGACCGGAAATCCCCCGTCAACGGGAATGCAAGCGCCGGTGATAAACGAGGCATTATCCGAAGCCAAAAATCCGATAACCGCGGCAACTTCTTCAGCTTTTCCAATTCTGCAAAGAGGCGTAGCCTCCGCAAGCTCCTTCATAGCCGCCTCATCGAGCATTGAATTCATATCGGTATCAATAACACCCGGCTCAACGCAGTTGACGGTAATGCCCGAAGGACCAAGTTCCTTTGCAAGCGCTTGCGTAAGTCCGCGAAGTCCCGCCTTCGATGCCGAATAATGAACCTCGCAGGAAGCGCCCATACGTCCCCAAACCGAACCGACATTTATAATTTTACCGCTTTTTTGCGATACCATCAACTTTGCCGCCTCACGCGAGAGGGTAAAAGCCGATGAAAGATTCGTGTCGATCATACGCCGCCAAGCCTCGTCCGAAATATCGGTAAAGAGTGAAAACTCCGCAATTCCCGCGCAGTTTATCAGAATGTCAATGCCTCCAAGCTGATTGGTAGCCTCCACGAACGCCGATTTTGCGCTCTGTGCGTCCGAAACGTCCGCTTTGATCGGGAAGGCACCTGTGAGATTCGCGATCTCTTGGGCTTTTTCATCGGCTCTGTGATAAATAAAGGCAACACGGTCGCCTTGCTCTGCAAAATATTTAACCGTCGCCGCGCCGATCCCGCGCGCGCCGCCGCTTATCAAAACTCTCTTGTTCATAATGCACCTCGGTGTTTTTCTATATGAATTATATCATAAAATAATAAAATCTGCAAGAGAAATATTTACTTTCTTTTGTCTTTGTGATATAATTAAGATAGAAAACTATTCCGAGGTGACGAAATGTACGGTGAAAGTGGCAATCCGAGCACAATAGAAAAATACCGCCCCTTCGTTTTTTGGCGCGATTCGGGTCAGAGCAGAGAAGAGGTCAGAGAGCAGGTAAGGCTTTCCGCCGCAGCAGGTGTGGGAGGCTTTATTCCGTTGCCTATTATCTCCGATGAAATGTCACCCGAGGAAATAACAGAGCAGTTCAAGGTATTCTATTCAAGACTTCTGCCTGCTTCTGCCGAGTACAGTCTTCCCGTGGCGTTCACTCTTGCAGATTGTATTGAAAAGACAGTCGTTCTTGCTGAAGATGCGATCTGGGAGGATACCATCCGCTCTCGCAAGCTTGTCCGCCACACACACTATTGCAAGCAGGATGAATCGGTCAATTGGCAGATATTCCCCGGTAAGCTCCTTTCCGTCGTTGCTTACAACGAGGAACGCGACGAAGTTATCGATCTCCGCGAATACATTGATGAAGACAGAGTCGTCTATAAATGCCCGCGCGGAAACTGGCGCATCGTGCAGTATGTTTCTCTGCCCGATAACGACGGCAACCGCCCGAATATCCTTTCTCGCGAGTCGTCGGATGCCTATATCAACGCCGCATACAGAATCTTCGCCGACGTTTTTGAAGGCTATATGGGAACCACGGTAACGCATCTTTACTATTCGGGTCTGGCGTTTAAGGCTATCAACCGCCACGACTGGAGCGATGATTTCAACGAGGTCTTCGAGGCTCGCTACGGCTTTGATCCCGCACCCTTCTATCCTTATCTATTCACACTCGGAGGAAAGGATGCCCCTCGCTTCAAGGCTCATTTTTCCGATTGCCGCGCCCGTATGCTCCGTGAAGGATATATTGCCGCGGCAGAATGCTTCGCAAAGGCAAACGGACTTTCCCTGATCGGAACTCTTTCCGAATCAAAATCAACTCAATGTTCTCCCATTATGGGCGACGCTATGCTCAATAATACCGCTACCCCCGGCGCAGTCCTCGACCGCGGATATCTTTACGGCATAAATTCCGTAAAGCTTGCTGCAGGAGCAGCATTCGGTCGCGCGATAAACGATATTTTTGTTGAGCTTTATAAGAACTACAAGGAAAACAATTTTGATATAATGATGCGCGATGCCGCTCACGCATTCGCAAGAGGAGCCAACCTTCCCGCGCTCCATCTGCCCACCCCAACCGCGGCAAATCACGAGCAGACTTCAAGGCTTTTGCGCTTTACCGCAGCTATGCGAACCTGTCTCAAGGGCGGCCGTCAGGTATCGGATATCGCTGTGATCTATCCGATCTACTATCTCCATTCCTGCGTCAATATGTATAGCGCGGACATCGAGGGCTTTGAGTACTCGGATACCCCTTCTGATGCCGATTATATGTCCGTCATCAACAGCATCTGCCTCTGCGCAGGTCATGACGTGACTCTTCTGCATCCCGACGTTATTGCGAGAAGCGCCAAACCCGATAAAGACCGCCTTCGCCTCGCCGATATGAACGACTCGGGCGGCTTCCGCGTTGTCGTACTTCCGGCGCAAAGAGTAACTTCTCTCGCTTGTATGCGTGTTCTGCGCGACTATTTCGACGCCGGCGGAAGAATTATCGCAACCGGAGTTCTGCCTACTAAGGCGTTTGAATATGATCCTACCGATCCCGATAAGAATGATAAAGAGGTCAGAGAGATCTCCGAATACATCTTCGGCAAGGACGCGCTTGATCCTTCGGTCATCAAGGAATATTGCACAAACACATCCCCCGCGGGTGGAAGATCCTTCTTCCTTTATTTCTCAAAAACGGGTATCGATGGCGTAAGTATGGTCAACAGCCTTGACCTCCGCCGCGCGCTATCTGTGTTCAAGATCGGTTTCGACGTCTTTGCACCGCAGATGCCGAAGTATGAAACTACGGGTGCCCTTAACGCAAGCTTCAACGAATATACCCGACTCGGGCTTCTCAAGCACCTTCCCGACGGTGGAATGTTCAACCACATACATAAGCGCATCGGAGGCAAGGATATATATTTCTTTGCCAATACCGCAAACAGAGTGTCGCACACACCGATATTTATCAGAGGTGCGCATATCCCGATTTGTTATGATCCCGAAACGGGCGCAAAATGGCGAGAGGAGTATGAATACGTTTCGGTCTACGGCAGGGTCTATACCAGATTTGAGGTATCGATGAGCCCCACCACCTCTCTTGTTGTTGTCAGCGAGGGCGGAGCAGAAAGAAAACTCAGCATTGCCCCCTCCGATCTGCGTGATTGCACCGATGAAGCTCTCGGAACAGCAAAGTAAATCAAGGAGAAAAATATGTTTAATAATAAAAAAATAAGAGCCGGCATTGCGTGGCTCTTGGTGATATTTCTTTTGGTCCCGCTTACCGGATGCGGTGGCGAAGGGCTCGACATCATCGATGAGATAATAAATTCTTCCACAGGATCGCACGGCGGCTTGCAGATAGCGGGTAAAAACACAGATTACAAAGAGCCGCAAAGAAAGAGCTTGTATTATCTTGAGCTTGATGAGGTGTCAAAGAGAATTTATGACGCCGCATATACCGCGCAAAGCAAAGAAGAGAACGAATTTACTATCACGGGTATAGAGCTTACACCGTATTGCGATTCATATGCATATACTCTGACGCTGTTTATAAACGATCACCCCGAATTCTTCTGGCTTAACGGATACGTTGAAATAAGCACCACCAGAATGAGCAACAGCGACAACGGAAATATGACAGTTACCCTCGGAGCTTACGAGTACTGGAACAATAATGATATAAAGAAAGCCAAGGGCGAGCTCGAAGATGCGCTTGAATCGGTCGTTGCACAGGCAAAAGAGATTTCTGATGAATATGAAAAGATCAAGTTCGTGCACGACTATATTATCGAATTCAATACGTATGATTTCGAGGCTTACGAGCTCGGCGACTCGGTCGATGCAGAAACCGACGCAAGGGTAAGCTCTGCTTACGGCGCTCTTGTCTTGGGCGACGTAATGTGCGCGGGATACACACGCGCATTTGATCTTGTCATGCACGAGCTTGGATATGAATCGTTTTACGTTTCGGGTGCAACAAAGTCGGGATCACACGCGTGGAACCTCTTGAAGATAGGTGAGGATTTTTACCACATCGATCTCACGTGGGACGATCTCGACGGCGATCCCGCAGAGGTAAGATATAATTATTTCTGCCTGACCGACGAGGAGATCACAAAAACACATTCTGTGGATAAAGGAATTGCTTATCCCAAGGCAAACGCCACCGAATATAACTATTTCGTCAGAAAAGAAATGCTTCTTGACTATTACAGCTTTGCTGCGGTGACCAAGCTTGCGAAAAAATATGACGGTAGCGGCGTCTTTGCGTTCAAATGCTATGATGCAAAGGTAATGGCTGATGCAGTCGAAGAACTTGTTAATAATAATATGATATTCAAGCTTGCGGAATTTAAAAACGTTGAATCCTTCCAGTATTTAACCGACGATGAAGCAAACGTCCTGACTTTTTATATCGAATGATATTATTTGGTCAGCTCTGCACGAAGAAATTCAACGATCTTCTTTTCCTCTCGTGAAACCTTGACCTGCGTAAGCCCCAGCATCTCTGCTGTCTTTTGTTGAGTCAAGTCCTTAAAATACCGCAAAACTATTATCTGCCTCCACTCCGGGGGCAGAAGTCTTATAGCCTGCCCAAGCGCAATTCTGTCGCGCGCATGCTCAATGTCAAGAAGACCGTCCCCGTCGGGAATTCGGTCGTAAAGACAAAGCCCCTCGCCGTCCTCTCCCTGGCTGTCTGAAAGGGAGGCCACGGGGCTGATAGCATCGAGAGCCGCTGCGGCCTCCTCGGGCGAAACGCCGCATCTTTCCGCAAGCTCGGAAAGATGCGGTTCTTTTCCTGTTTCGGTAATTATCCGAGTCTGCTCGCGGACAAGCTCAGCTCCAAGCTTTTTAATCGATCTTCCAACCTTGATCGGCCCATCGTCGCGCAGATGCCGCCGTATTTCACCGAGTATCAGCGGAACGGCATAAGTAGAAAAAGCAGTCCCGCGTTCGAGATCAAAGGATCTGATCGCCTTGAGCATACCTATAGTGCCGATCTGCACAAGATCCTCGTATTCACAGCCCCGCCCGCAAAACTTCAGCGCAATGTGGCGCACAAGGCCCATATTGTCGCATATCAGCTTTTCCGTGGCACTGTCACGCTCTGCTCCCGTGCCGTTTTGTGCGAGCTCGATCAGTTGTCTGTTACTTTCGCTTGAATATGAATTCATTAGGTCATCCCCCGAAATAATATGTAATCAGAGGGCGCTTTTTCCCGAGAGCTTGCGTGTCATTGTGACTGTTGTGCCTTTACCCGGTTTGGATGAAACCTTGATGCTGTCACAGAAGGATTCCATAACCGTAAATCCCATACCGCTACGTTCCCCCGCTGCATCGGTAGTGAAGAGAGGTTCGCGCGCCTTTTCAATATCGGGAATTCCAACACCGCCGTCCTTGACCGACATTATGACAGTACCGTCCGAGCGAAGCTTGATCTGAAGACGGATGACGCCAATGCGATCGGGGTAAGCGTGCACTGTACAGTTTGTTACAGCCTCCGAAAGAGCGCATTTAATATCTGATAATTCGGATGCCGTAGGATCAAGCGAAGCAATAAATGCTCCCGCTGCCGCGCGCGCAAATGATTCGTTTTTAGAGTGAGAGGGGAAGTCGAGCTTCATTTCATTGCATATCGGCGCAAGACGCGGTCTCCCGCCGTGTTTTTTATCTTTCATTTTTTGCTCCTTATATTTTTGCAGTATTGCTGATTCGAACCTTTTTGTCAAATCCCGTCATTGTCAGCATCTTCATTACAACGGGAGAGGGATCGCGCAAGGAAAGGCTTCCTCCGATCTCTTTCATAAGCGCGTACCGCCCCATAATGAACCCAAGTCCCGAGCTGTCCATAAAATCGACCCCTGACATATCAAGGATAAGATGCGTCGGCGTTCTGTTCCAGATGATATTGTCAACGTCGCGGCGCATTGAAAGTGCGGAGTGGTGGTCGATCTCGCCCGAAACGCTGACAACAAGTCCCTCGGTCGTGGCAGTAAAGCGATATTGGCAGTTGCTTTTTATCATACCTTTTTCCTTTCTTTTTTATTTTTCATTCTTGTTATCCTAATTTTACCACCCTTCTTTCGTGAATAGTGTCGAAGCGCGCGGTGATGCGATTTTTTAGATTTTTTTCAAAAAAACTTGAAAATATCCCCTCTTTGTGATATACTAAATATATAAAATAATTGGGAGAATATAATGTATCTTTTAAGAAGGATCGGAATACCGCTTGCGGCTTTGCTTATTTTGTCGGTGTTGTCTTTGATAACCGTTCTGCTGGTTTTCGAGCAAAACGGAATAATGCTGCCGTCTTATGAGCGCCCCAAGGAAGAAGCGGTTACGTCTGCCCCGGAATCGGGAGAAATTACAGAAAATAATGTGGAATATATTTACCCCACCACAGGAGGAATATCAAATGAATAAACCTTATCCTACCCCCCATATCACCGCGTGCCCCGCGGAGT
>JAZQJB010000088.1:0-16662 GCA_045541375.1 Eubacteriales bacterium
TCGCGTGCCCCGCCCAAAAGGTGTTTTTTCGGTCGGCGAAGCCGCCGAAAAAACAGATTTTATTATATTTGCTTTATTTTCAATGAGCCGTGATATAATAAAAATGAAAAAGGAGAATGAAAAATGGCTTTTGAAATTGAAAGAAAATTTTTGATAGAATACCCCGATATGAAAATTCTCGACAAATATCCTAAAAGCGAGATCGCGCAGACATATCTCAAAACCGACGACGGATTCACCTCCCGCGTCCGCGCACGCACGTCGGATGGCGTGACGAAGTATATTTTCACCGAGAAAAAGCGCGTCACCGACCTCAAATGCATCGAAAATGAGCGCGAAATCTCTGCCGATGAATACAAAGAGCTTCTGAAGCTTGCCGACCCCGAGCGAATGACCGTGTATAAGACCCGCTATTGCGTACCCCATAACGGCAGAGTAGTCGAGGTTGATATTTATCCTTTCTGGAGCGACCGCGCCATTGCCGAGGTTGAGATGCAGGATGAATCGGAAAAGGTCGAGCTCCCCGATTTTATCAGGATCATCCGCGACGTCACTGCGGAAAAAGCATACAAGAATGCATCCATAGCGAAGAAAATTCCATCCGATTGTTGACATCTACCAATAGAATATGCCCGAAAATGACAAAAATTTTCGGGCACTTTTTTGCTCAAATCCATTTACATTAAAAATCTTTTTTGATATAATATATGTATTAACGACTTTTATCCGAAGGGAAGTGAAGAAATGAGCAGAAAGCTCGAGGGAGTATTCAAGCTCCACAGCGATTTTGCGCCTACGGGCGACCAGCCTGCGGCGATAGACAGTATAGTTGAAGGACTCGAAAGAGGCGAGCACATGCAGACTCTGCTCGGCGTTACCGGTTCGGGTAAGACCTTCACAATGGCGAACGTCATTGCAAGAATGAACCGCCCCACGCTCGTTCTTGCACACAACAAGACCCTCGCGGCACAGCTTTGCACCGAGTTCCGCCAATTCTTCCCCGAAAATGCCGTCGAATATTTCGTTTCGTATTATGATTATTATCAGCCCGAGGCTTATATCCCCGGAAAGGATATGTATATCGAAAAGGACGCGCTCGTAAATGACGAGATCGACCGCCTCCGCCACAGCGCGACGTCGGCTCTCTTTGGGCGCCGTGACGTCATCATCGTCGCCAGCGTTTCCTGCATCTACTCCCTCGGTGATCCCGCCGAGTATTCCGAGCTCGTTCTTGCCGTCCGCCCCGATATGGAGATGGACAGAAACGATTTCATCAAACGCCTGACCGCAATCAGCTATACCAGAAACGATATGTCGCCCGTCCGTGACAGCTACCGCGTCCGCGGTGATACCGTCGAGGTCATTCCCGCGTCGGGAAGCGACAAGGCTCTGCGCGTCGAATTCTTCGGCGACACGGTCGAGCGCGTTTCCGAGATCAACGTTGTAACGGGCGAGCTCGTCCGCCGTCTTTCCTACGCCGCGATATACCCCGCAACGCACTATGCAGTATCCGACGACAAGCGCGAAAAGGCACTTGCCGAGATCGAGCGTGAGATGAAGGAGCGTGCAGAGTTCTTTGAATCAAATCATAAATACCTCGAGGCACAGCGCATAACCGAGCGCACCAAATACGACCTTGAAATGCTCCGCGAGATCGGATTCTGTTCCGGAGTCGAGAATTATTCCCGCGTCCTCGCGGGCAGGGACCCCGGCTCGACTCCGTATACTTTGCTTGATTACTTCCCCAAAGACTTCCTTCTTTTCGTCGACGAGTCGCACGTGACTCTCCCGCAGGTGCGCGGTATGAGCGGCGGCGATACTGCAAGAAAGCGTAACCTCGTCGATTTCGGCTTCCGTCTGCCCTCGGCTTATGACAACCGCCCGCTTTACTTCGAAGAATTCGAGGAAAAGATAAATCAAGCCGTCTTCGTCAGCGCAACCCCCGGCGACTACGAACGTGAGCACTCCGAGCGAATCAGCGAGCAGCTCATCCGTCCCACGGGACTTGTCGATCCCGAGATCGAGATCAGACCGATCGAGCATCAGGTAGATGACCTCCTCGGCGAGGTCAAAGCGCGTGCCGCAAGGAACGAAAGAAGCCTTGTCACGACTCTCACCCGCAAAATGGCAGAGGACCTCACCGACTACCTCGCCGACAACGGCGTCCGCGTGCGTTATCTTCATTATAATATTGAAACGATGGAGCGCACCGAGATCATCCGCGATCTCCGACTCGGAAACTTCGACGTCCTCGTCGGAATCAACCTTCTCCGCGAAGGCCTTGACATCCCCGAAGTCTCGCTTGTAGCCATCCTTGATGCCGATAAGGAAGGCTTCCTGCGTTCCGAAACCTCCCTCATCCAGACCGTCGGCCGTGCCGCACGTAACGTCAACGGCAAGGTCATAATGTACGCCGACAGCGTCACGGGCTCAATGCGCCGCGCGATAGGCGAGACCAACCGCCGCCGCAAGGTACAGCAGGAGTATAACGAAGCCAACGACATCACGCCCCGTTCCGTCGAAAAGAAGGTCGGCGACCTCATCGAGATCGCACTCCCCGGCGGCAAGGACGAAAAGCAGAAGAAACAGCCCGAGAAGAAGCTGTCGAAGCGCGACCGCGAGGCTATGATCGAAAAGCTGACCGTCGAAATGAAGGACGCCGCCCGCCGCCTCGACTTCGAGCTCGCCGCCTACCTCCGCGATAAAATCCGCGCGCTGCGCGAAGATGGGGGAAAATAAAATATAAGGAAATAACAATGTCACAAAATCTGATAATCAAAGGCGCAAGAGTACACAATCTGAAAAACATTGACGTCACGATCCCGCGTGATAAGCTCGTCGTATTGACGGGTCTTTCGGGATCGGGTAAATCCTCTCTTGCATTCGATACGATATACGCCGAGGGTCACCGCCGTTTCGTCGAGTCGCTCTCGTCCTACGCGCGTCAGTTCCTCGGTCAGCTCGATAAACCCGACGTCGATATGATCGAAGGACTCTCGCCCGCAATTTCCATCGACCAGAAAACAACTTCCAAAAACCCGCGTTCGACGGTCGGTACGGTCACCGAAATTTACGACTACCTCCGTCTGCTTTACGCGCGAATCGGAATCCCTCATTGCCCCATCTGCGGCAAGGAGATCCGCCGCCAGTCAGTCGATCAGATAATTGAAAAAATCGAAACACTCCCCGAAGGCGAGCGCTTTATGGTACTCTCACCCGTTGTCCGTGCAAAGAAGGGTATGCACGAAAAAGTGCTGACGGACGCTAAACGCTCGGGCTATACCCGTGTCCGCATTGACGGCAGCCTTTATGACCTTGATGAGGAGATCAAGCTCGATAAGAACATTCGCCACTCTATCGAAGTGGTAGTTGACCGACTCGTTATGCGTGAGGGCATCCGTTCACGTCTCGCGGACTCCGTCGAAACCGCACTTTCGCTTGCCGAGGGCAGACTTCTCATCGTCACCGTTCCCCGAGAGGGCGAGCCGCAGGAGCTTGAATTCTCGCAAGCCTACGCCTGCGAGGAGCACGGGATCTCCTTCGGCGACCTCGAGCCCCGTATGTTCTCCTTCAACAATCCGCAGGGCGCGTGTCCCGCTTGCGCGGGTCTCGGCGTCACTCGTCGGGTCTCTCCCGAAAAGATCATCCCCGATCTTTCGCTTTCACTTGCCGAGGGCGCGATCCAGGTCAACGGATTCAAGACCCTCGTTGAGGAAAGCTGGAACGGCCCGCTTGTCCTCGCCGTGGCGGAAAAATACGGCTTCGACCTCAACACACCTCTCTCGGAATACACCGAGGAGCAGATGAATATCCTCCTTTTCGGCACTGGTGACGAAAAATTCCGCGTCACCCGCTATTTTGGCAAGGAGGGCCATCTTCGCGACGCGAAATTCGAGGGAATCATCCCGATAATCGAGCAGAGAATGCAATACGGCGGCGCAGAGGCGTATTACGAGGAATTCATCGAAGAAGTCCCCTGCCAGAAGTGCGGAGGAAGAAGACTTAACGAGATGGCTCTTTCCGTCACCGTCGGCGGTCTTGCTATCGACGAATTCTGTAACCTCTCGGTCAGCAACGCGCTTCGACTTGTTTCGAGCGATACCCTCAAACTCACTCCGAGTGAGGAAAAGATAGTAAAAGAAGTTCTCAAAGAGATCCGCGCGCGACTCAGCTTCCTTGAAAGCGTCGGACTCGATTACCTTACACTCTCGCGCCGCGCGGGCACTCTCTCGGGCGGAGAAGCGCAGAGAATAAGACTTGCAACACAGATCGGATCATCCCTTGTCGGTGTTCTTTACGTCCTCGACGAGCCGAGCATCGGTCTGCATCAGCGCGACAGCGAAAGACTCATCAACACCCTCTGCCGTCTGCGCGACCTCGGAAACACCGTTATTGTCGTCGAGCACGACGAGGAGATGATGCGCCGTGCCGACTTTCTTGTTGACATAGGCCCCGGCGCGGGCGTACACGGCGGACAAGTCGTTGCCGCAGGTACTCCCGAAGAGGTTAAGAAAAATGAAGATTCGCTCACGGGCGCATATCTTTCGGGCAGAAAGATGATCCCCGTGCCCGAGACACGCCGCCCCGGAAACGGCAATTTCCTCAAGGTGCGCGGCGCCGAAGTCAATAACCTCAAAAAGGTAGACGTCGATATTCCTCTCGGCTGCTTCGTTTGTGTAACAGGCGTTTCGGGATCGGGTAAATCCTCGCTTGTAAACGGCGTCATCAATCCCGTGCTTCTGACCAAGCTCAACGGCGCACGCCGCAAAGCGGGCAAGCACGTGTCTGTTGAGGGCATCGAGCACCTTGATAAGGTCATTGATATCGACCAAAGCCCCATCGGACGCACACCTCGATCCAATCCCGCTACTTATACCGGACTCTTCAACGAGATCCGCACGCTCTTTGCCAAGACGCAGGACGCCATCGCCCGCGGCTACGGCCCCGGCAGATTCTCCTTCAACGTCAAGGGCGGCCGATGCGAGGCTTGCGGCGGCGACGGTGTAAGATGCATTGAAATGCACTTTCTGCCCGACGTTTACGTCACCTGCGACGTCTGCAAGGGACACAAATACAACCGCGACACCCTCGAGGTTAAATACAAAGGAAAGAATATTTACGAGGTTCTTGAAATGACCGCCGAGGAAGGTCTTGTCTTCTTCGACAGCATCCCGAAGATCCGCAAGTATCTGCAGACGCTCTGCGACGTCGGACTCGGATATATCAAGATTGGTCAGTCATCCACCACCATCTCGGGCGGAGAAGCACAGCGAGTCAAGCTTGCCACCGAGCTTGCAAGACGCGGCACGGGCAAGACGATGTATATTCTCGATGAACCCACCACCGGTCTGCACACAGATGACGTTTCGAGACTTCTCGGAGTTCTTTCACGCCTCGTTGACGCGGGCAATACAGTTCTCGTCATCGAGCATAACCCCGAGGTCATTAAATGCGCCGACCACATCATCGACCTCGGTCCCGAGGGCGGCGACGGCGGAGGCACGGTCGTTGCCACCGGCACACCCGAAGAGGTTGCCAAGTGCGAGGGCTCCTATACGGGCAAATTCCTCAGATCATCGCTCAATATGTGATATTTGCGCGCGAAGCCGTCGGCTTCGCGCGTATTTTGCTGAATAAAAGAATAAATATTCAAAATTACTGCAAAAACTTTCAACTAAATTTGAAAAAAGACTTGACATTTGCATAAATATGCAGTATAATATGCAAGCATAATCTTAAAACACACTTTGAAAGGAATTTATTATTATGAAAAAGATTATTTCCCTCGCACTCGCAGTTCTTATGCTCTGCTGTGCAACAATCGGTTTCGCTTCCTGCGCAAAGGAAGAGAAGATCATCGTCCACACCAATGCTTTCTTTGCTCCCTTCGAGTACTATGAAGGCACCGAGATCGTCGGCGTTGACGTCGAGATCATGAATAAGGTCGGCGAAAAGCTCGGCAAGAAGATCGAGTTTGTAAACGTAGAGTTCTCCGCTATCATCGATAACGTCAAGGACGGCGTTGTTTGTGATGCAGGCGCTGCAGGTATCACCATCACCGACGCAAGAAAGGAAAAGGTTGACTTCTCCGTTCCTTACTACACCTCCGTTCAGTACGTAATCTTCAAGGCTGACGATGCTACCATCGCTACCAAGACCGGCGCAAACGGTGAATACATCGTTTGGGAAGCTCTTGCAGGCAAGAAGCTCGGCACCCAGACCGATACCACCGGTTGGATCTACACCGACGGTGAGATCAACGCTAAGGCTGACAACGATTACGGCTACGACGGCGTTCTTTACGGAACCAACACCGAGCTCAAGACATACGACAACGCACAGCTCGCAGCAGACGCTATCGGCGCAAATATGATCGACGCCGTTATCATTGACGAGCTCCCCGCACAGTTCATCGTATCCAAGAACAGCCAGTACAAGTGCGTTCCCCTCTTCTACTCGGGCGCTACCGATGCAGAGGACGCTCCCGTTGAAGAGCAGTACGCTATCTGCGTAACCAAGGGCAACACCGCGCTTCTCGATGCTATCAACGCAGTTCTTGATGAAATGATGAAGAACGGCGAGATCGAAAAGCTCGTTATGCAGCACATGGGCTTTGAAAACTGATAAAAACGAATAAATAAACGCGAAAAAGAACAATGCTTCGGCATCGTTCTTTTTCGCGTAAGAACGAGAATTTGAATTATGAATTTTTTTGTTAAAATATTTGAGCTGTTCACAACCGAAAAGTATATGGACAGCATCTGGGAAGGCTTGAAGCTGACTTTGTCCATCTCCGTACTTGCGGCATTGCTCGGACTTGTTCTCGGAGTAATGGTCGCGCTGGTCGGAATGGCAAAAAACAGCTGGTATATGCGTGTTCCCAAATTGCTTTGTAAGCTTTACATAACGATCATCCGCGGTACGCCTATGGCTCTTCAGCTCTTTATTATGGCGTACGTAATATTCGCTATCCGCGGTTTCCCGCTTGTCATTACCGCAACCATCGCTTTCGGCGTAAACTCGGGTGCGTACGTTGCCGAGAATATCCGCGCGGGCATCCTTTCGGTTGATATCGGCCAGACCGAGGCAGGCAGAGCACTCGGACTTACCGGTGCTACCACAATGGCAAAGATCGTTATTCCTCAGGCTATAAAGAACGTTATTCCCGCGATCGGTAATGAGCTTATCGCTCTTATCAAGGAAACTTCGATCGTCAGCATGATAGGTATGTATGACCTTACAATGGCTGCAAAGATCATCGGTAGCGGAAACAATATGGCAAGCTATATCGTGCCTATGACCGTGGTCGCGCTCTTTTATCTCGCGATCGTGTATCTGCTTACCTTTGGAATCAAATTGATAGAAAAGAGGTTGAGAGCCGGTGATAAGCGTTAAGAATATTTACAAGGATTTTGGCAAACTGCGCGTTCTGAACGCCGTATCCTGCGATATCAAGAGCGGCGAGCGCGTTGTTATTATAGGTCCGTCCGGTAGCGGAAAAAGCACCCTTCTGCGCTGTATGAACCTTCTCGAAGAGCCCACTTACGGTGAGGTGTGGATGGAGGAAGACCTGCTGACAGCACCCGATCCCTATCTGCATTTCGACGTTATCAGAAAGTCCAAGACCTACGCATCTATGATGAAGCGTGCACAGGCGTCTTCACAGGGGAAGAGCCACGAAGAGCTTGATGCCGAGATAATCGAAAAAATAAAAAAAGAAGACCTTCTCAAGAGGTTTGAAGGCAGCGAATACAGTAAGGCGCTCTCGGAGATCAATAAGAACTCCCGCATTGACATTAACCTTGCGCGCAGAAATATGGGAATGGTGTTCCAGCACTTCAATCTTTTCAACAATATGACGGTCCTTCAGAATCTCACCCTCGCACCTCTTGAGCTCAAGCTCAAGACCAAGGAGGAGGCAGAGAAGACTGCAATGGAGCTCCTTGCAAGAATTGGACTTGAAGATAAAGCAAACGAATATCCCTCCCGCCTTTCTGGCGGTCAGAAGCAGCGTGTTGCGATCGTTCGCGCACTTGCGATGAACCCGAAGGTAATGCTCTTCGACGAGCCCACCTCCGCACTCGACCCCGAAATGGTCGGCGAGGTCCTCGAGCTTATGAAGCAGCTTGCGGACGAGGGAATGACGATGGTAGTTGTAACTCACGAAATGGGCTTTGCCCGCGAGGTCGCCGACCGTGTCATCTTTATGTGCGACGGTAAGATCGCAGAGGAGGGAACTCCCGATGAGATCTTCTCGAACCCGCAGAATCCCAGAACCAAGCAGTTCCTCGACAGTATTTTATAATTTTCAAGCTCCGACGGCGAAAAAACACCGTCGGAGCACATTTTTTTGCATTTTTGTGTAAAATTCACAATATCGTAATTGACATTATTTTTTGAATATTATATAATATTATGTAATTTTTTTCGGGAGGACTGTTTTATGCCCCGTTTTTTTGTGTCAAAAGAGAATATAAATGAAGAAGAGCGCATTATCTCCATTCTCGGAGAGGATGCGTTTCATATTGCGCGTTCGTTGCGTATGGCTGTCGGCGACAGCCTGACCGTTTGCGACGGAGAGGGAAGAGATTACGATTGCACCCTCACGAAGATCCGCGATGACCGCGTTGACTGTGATATAAACGAAGCAAAGCTCTGCCCTGCCGAGCCCCCTTATAAGGCTACGGTATATCAAGCTCTCGTAAAAGGTGAACGCCTTGACGTTGCTATTCAGAAATCCGTCGAATTCGGTGCCTCCGCAATAGTTCCCTTTGAATCATCACGCTGTATAGTGCGTATGAAGGGCGAAAAGGAAGGCTCGAAATCCCAGCGCCGCCGCCGAATAGCTGCGGAGGCAGCAAAGCAGTGCGGAAGAGGAATAGTCCCCGAAGTAACCGAACCTATGTCTTTTGCAGATATGCTCGCGGAAGCGGCAAAATGCGATCTTGCGATATTCTGCTACGAAAAGGAAGGCGAGCGTATGCTCGGCGCTACTCTCGAGAGTCTTCGCACAGAGCCACCGAAGAGCGTAGCCATTGTTGTCGGACCCGAAGGAGGCTTCTCTCCTGAGGAGGCTGAAAGGGCAGAAAAGGCAGGCCTTTCTCTTCTCGGACTCGGCAAAAGGATCCTCAGAACCGAGAGCGCTGCAGCCTTCGTTCTTGCCTGCCTTTCCTCCGAATTTGAGCTCAGATAAGGCTTTTGTGCACTTTTTCGGGATGCTTTTTTCTTGTTTATGAAATATTTACAAAAAAATAGCCCCAAAATTAGAAATAATATTCAAAAACCTATTGAAATTTAACAAAAATTATAGTAAAATATAGTACAGTATATACAAAATTACTACCCAAACAAAAGGTAAAATCCCTTTTGCAGAAAGGATTGGATTTTTTAGGATGTCTAACAGACTGTTTCAAGGCGTAATTCACCAGATGAAGGATACCGTCGATCGAGTTATCGGCGTAATTGACGAAAACGGTATTATTATTTCCTGCTCCGAGCTTGTAAGAATCGGCGAGTCGAGAGCCGCAGCTCGCGATAGTATGATATACGTTTCCTCTCTTGAATCATATTGCAAGGGCGGATATACTTACCGTCCTATCGGCTACGGCGTGAAGACCGAGTACCTCGTTTTCGTCGAGGGTGAGGATAAGATGGCTGACGTGCTCTCCAAGATGCTCGCAGTATCTCTTTCCAATATCAAGAATCTTTATGATGAAAAGTACGACAAGCGTTCCTTTATCAAGAACATCATCCTTGATAATATTCTCCCCAGCGATATTTATATCAAGGCAAAGGAGCTGCACTTCAACACCGATGAGCACCGCGTAGTGTTCCTCATCAAATTCCTTGGCAAGGCGGATATGCTCCCCTTCGAGATGCTTCAGAATATGTTCCCCGACAAGGCTCATGAGTATATCATCAGCGTTGGCGAGCGCGACATCGTTCTTGTAAAGGACGTAAAGCCCGGCACCGAAGCTCGCGATATGGAAAAGATAGCGCAGAAGATCGCCGATACTCTCAACACCGAGTTCTACACCAAGGTAACGATCGGTATCTCCACCATCGTCGAGACAATCAAGGATCTTGCCGGTGCATATAAAGAGGCACAGGTTGCAATCGAGGTAGGTAAGGTGTTTGAAACCGAAAAGAACATCATCGGCTACGAAAACCTCGGTATCGGAAGACTTATCTATCAGCTCCCCACCACACTCTGCGAGATGTTCCTGCAGGAGGTATTCAAGAAGGGAAGTCTTGAGTCTCTCGACCAGGAAACCCTTATGACTATCCAGTGTTTCTTTGAGAATAACCTCAACGTTTCCGAAACCTCCCGTAAGCTTTTCGTACACAGAAACACCCTTGTATACAGACTTGAAAAGATCCGTAAGCTCACAGGCCTTGATCTTCGCGAGCTCGAGCACGCTATCACCTTTAAGGTAGCTTTGATGGTTAAGAAATATATGTCCACCAAAGGCCTTAAGTTCTGATTACGATGATCGAATTTATAAACGTAACCAAAGAATACAGCGATATTTCAGCCCTGAAAAACGTCAGCTTTCATATAGATGACGGTGAGTTCGTTTTTATAATCGGTCATTCGGGAGCGGGTAAGACGACTCTTACGAAGCTTCTCCTCCGTGAGGAAAAGGTGACCGAGGGCAAGATACTCGTTGACGGAATCGACGTAACCGAACTTCCGGCGCGCCAGATTCCATATTATCGCAGGAAGCTCGGAATGGTTTTTCAGGATTTCCGACTTTTCCGCGATAAGACCGCCTATGAGAATATCGCGTGTATCATGCGCGCAGTCGGCACACCCGGATCCGAGATTCGTCGCCGCGTTCCCGCGCTTCTCCGCACGGTGGCTATGGAGGATAAGCAAAAGCATTTCCCCCGAGAGCTTTCGGGCGGCGAACAGCAAAGAGTCGCGCTTGCAAGAGCTATTGCAAACAATCCCGACATTATCATCGCCGACGAGCCCACGGGTAACATCGACCCCGAAATGAGCATCGAAATCATGAATCTTCTTATGAAGATAAATCAGATCCTCGGCAAGACCGTTATAGTGGTCACTCACGAGATGGATCTCGTTGAACGCTTCGGCCACAGAGTTATCACTCTTGACGGCGGTAAGCTTGATTCCGATATCAACCTTGAATCTGCTGCGGCGGATTTTGAGGACGCGGAGAATATAGGAGGCGAAAATGAGTAATTCAAATCAGCCTCGCCGCTTTTATAACCCCTTTTACTTCATCTTTGATGCCTTTCGCAATCTCTGGCGACACAGAGTAACGGGCATTGCATCTGTCCTTGTGCTTTCCTCGTGCCTGATCCTTCTCGGCGCATTCGGATTGCTCATAAGAAACATCGACGTCAATATGGAAAAGCTCGGTCTGCTCAACGAGATCGTTGTCTTTGCCGATTACGACGTCACCCCCGAGGAACTGCAGATCATAACAGAAGATATAAAGGCGCTTCCCAACGTCACCTACGTTGATTTTGTGTCGAAGGAAGCGGGATTTGAATCTATGAAGGAAACGTATCCCGATTACGCCGAGCTCTTCGATTCGATCGCAGAAAGCGGCGATAATCCCCTGGCAGATTCCTTCATTGTTACATATAAGGACACCGCCGGCGCAAATAAGCTTGAATACGATCTCCTTCTGATCGAGGGCGTAATGAAGGTCAACAACCGAGTTGAGTATGCCACAACGATCGAGAATTTCAAGAGCGGCGCATCCTTCGTGTTTATGTGGTTCATCGTTCTTTTGCTTGCCGTAAGTCTTTTCGTTATCTTCAACACGGTAAAGCTCGCGGTCCACGGAAGACGAACCGAGATCAGTATTATGCGCTTTATCGGCGCGACGAAGGGATACATCATCGCTCCCTTTATAATCGAAGGCGTTACCATCGGAGCTCTTTCGGCACTTATTGCATTTTTTGCCGATATGGGACTTTACGGATATGCCGCAAAAATGATGGAGGGCGAGAGCGAGGGGATCCTCAATATGTTCTCTCTTGTGCCCTATTCCGATATGCAAGCAGAATTGCTTGTATTGTTCCTTCTTCTCGGAGTTGTTACCGGCGTTGCAGCGAGTATCATCTCACTTCAGAAGAACCTCAACAACTGATAACACTTTAACGGAGTTAATAAATGCAAATAATCAGAACAAAAAAAGCGTCGGTTCGCGCTATATCCCTTATCCTGTCGCTGATTTTGCTCATTGCCGCAGTACCGATAACGGCTTCCTCTGTCTGGTATGACAAAGCCGATTATAATGACATAAAAACCGATGACCTTGAGGCAATGCGCCTGCAGCTTAAAGAATACGACAAGATGCTTGCAGAGCTTAAAGCCGATATAAAGAAAGCCGAAACTCTTCAGGCAACAGCCGATGAAACTCGCGCCCTTTACCTGATGGCAGAGGCTGTATATAACGATCAGCTCAAGGATCTCGAAAAAACAAGACTCTACTACGATAACGAGCTCAAGCTTGTCGGAAAAGAGATTTCCGCAATAAGAGTTGAATATGATAAGGCGTATGCCACTTTCCTTGATTTGCTCCGAATGAGCTATGAGCAGGGAAGCGCAAATTACCTTGAAATTTTGCTCGGCGCTGAAAGTTTCACAGATCTTCTGGCAAGAATAGACAGAGTGAACAGCCTTGTCCGTTACAGCGATACCCTTCTCAAGAATATCGACGAGCAAAAAAATGCGCTCGATGAAAAGTATCAGAAGCTTCTGAAGGATTCCGAGGCTCACGAGGCTGCCATTGCAGAGCTTGAAGCAAAGCAGGCGGAGATCGAGCAATGGAAGACCGAAAACGAAGCAAGCCTTGCGGCAATCGAAGCCGAGATCGAGGTGCTCACCGGCGCGAAGGGTGAATACGAAAGCCTTTCCGCTATGCTCGACGCAGACTTTGAAGCCGAGGTAAATGCGGCGATCAAGGAAGAGAACAAGCGCCGTGAGCAGATAGCTATCGAAAAGGAAAAGGAAGAGGAGCGCAAGCGCCAGGAGGCTCTGGCTGAAGCGATCAGAAAACAGTCATATCTCTGGCCTGTTCCGTTGGCTTTTAATGAATTGTCCTTTGAATTCGGCATCAGAACTCTTCCCGAACTCGGGTATTATCAAAAAATGCATTACGGCATCGATATCCCCGCATACCGCGGAACAGATATCTATGCATCGAAGTCGGGCAAGGTCCTCATAGCAAAATACCATACATCCTATGGATACTACGTCCTGCTTGACCACGGCAACGGATATAACACTCTCTATGCTCACGCCTCCAAGCTTTACGTAAAGGCGGGAGATTACGTTGAGCAGGGCCACGTTATCGCTGCTGTCGGCACAACGGGCTCAAGCACCGGAAACCACCTCCATTTTGAAGTCAGAGTGAACGGCGAAAAGGTCGATCCGCTCAAATACGTCAAGAAACCCTAATCGAGGAACCCAATGAAAAAAAGAATATCATTATCAACACTGATACTGCTTCTTATCGCGGCAATACTTCTCACAGCAATGTCGTCCTGCGCTCTTGCCGATTCTCATTACAGAGATGAAAACGGCGGCGCGGTATCGAACGGTGAGTCAGCCGTAAGCGGTAAGCTTGGGCAGATCATTGATCTTTTCAAAACCTATTCCTATTATGAGATCGACGAGGAGATTCTCTGCCGTGCAATGGTCGGCGGTATGGGCCTTGCGATCAACGATAGATACGCCGAGTATTATGACGCCGAAGAATTCGCGCTGATGACAGCGGAAAACCAGGGCGAAACACAGGGTATCGGCGTAACAGTAATCGAAAATGCAGATTACAAATGCATCGAGATCATTTCTGTTCTCCCCAATTCGCCCGCGCTTGCCGCAGGCGTTGAACCCGGCGACCTGATCGTTTACGTCGGTGCGGGAGAGAATAAGGAATCTGTATCCGAGCTTGGATACTATGCCGCTCTTGCAAAGCTCCAGGGCGTCAAAGGAACTCTTTGCGAGTTCACCGTCCGCCGCGGAGAGGGCTACGCCGAGGAAGTGGATTTCTCGATCATGAGAGATACCTTCACATCCGAATCGGTTATGTACCACGTTTGCGAGACCAATGCAAAGGTCGGCATCATCAAGATCACACAGTTCGATCTGACCACTCCTCCGCAGTTCTGCGCGGCTATGGATGCTTTGATCGCACAGGGAGTCGAGTATTTCCTCTTTGACGTCCGTTATAACGGCGGCGGAGATCTCGCTTCGATCACTGCAGTTCTCAGCTTTATGCTGAACGAAGACGACGTACTCATCAAAACTCGCGATAGATCGGGTTCGGAGGTCGTAACCAAGGTTGCAGAGGTCAAATACGCACCCAACTCTGCTTATGCATCCTGCAACGTAACAAAATCGGATATTGCAAAGTACCGTGATAAGGTTATGGGCAAATCCGCAGTCCTTGCAAACGGAAGCACAGCATCCGCCGCAGAGCTCTTCACCTGCGCTCTTATGGATTACGGAATCTCCGAGATCGTCGGCACCACTACCTACGGTAAGGGAAGCATGCAGACTATCTTTTCGCTTGAGTACTTCGGCTATGACGGCGCGGTCAAGATGACCACGAAAATGTATTTCCCGCCTTTGTCCGAAGGCTATGACGGCATCGGCATCAAGCCCGATCTCGAGGTTGAGCTTGACAAATCACTCGAAAATAAAAATATATATAAAATCACCGACGCGGAAGACAACCAGATCCAGGCGGCTATCGACCTCATCGGTAAGTAAGGGAGAAAAATTATGGCAACAAAACCTATCTATTACACCCAAGAGGGCTACAATGAGCTCGTAACCGAGCTTGATTATCTGAAGAACACACGCCGCGCCGAGGTTATCCACGACATCGAGGTAGCACGCGGATTCGGAGACCTTTCCGAGAACGCCGAGTATGATGAGGCGAGAACAGAACAGGCGCGAGTTGAAGCGCGCATCAAGGAACTCGAGGATAAGATCCAGAATGCCGTTATCATCGACGAAAGCCAGATCGACTCCACCGTTGTTTCCGTCGGTTCCACCGTTACCGTTTTCGATAAGGCGGACGAGATGGAGATCACATACGTTATCGTCGGCTCAAACGAGGCTTCTCCTGCAGAGCTCAAGATCTCGGATATGTCCCCCATCGGCCGCGCACTTGTCGGTAAGAAGGCAGGCGCAACCGTAACAGTCGAGGCACCCTCCGGCACCTTCGAACTTGACATTCTCAAGGTTGAAAGAACAAAGAATAAGTAAGACGAAAGGCACGTAAAATGGCTGACATTATCAATAATGAAAACATAGAGACCCCCGAGGTCAACGTAGCCTCGGAGATCGAAAACAGACGCGCAAAGCTTCAAAATCTCGTCGATTCGGGCAAGAACCCCTTCGAGATAATGAAGTATGACGTCACCGCTTACTCGGCTGACATCAAGGCGAACTTCGAGGCGTTTGATGGCAAGACCGTCTCTCTCGCGGGCAGAATTATGAGCCGCCGCGATATGGGCAAGGCAAACTTCATCGACCTTGCTGACGGCAAGGGCAGAATTCAGTGCTATATCAGAATCAACGACGTCGGCGAGGACGTGTTTGCCGACTACCGTAAGTGGGATATCGGTGACATCATCGGTATCGAGGGCTTCGTGTTCCTCACCCGCCGCGGCGAGATCTCCGTTCATGCGCAGAAGCTCACCCTCCTCTCCAAGTCCCTCCTTCCTCTCCCCGAGAAGTTCCACGGACTCAAGGACACCGACACAAGATACCGCCAGAGATACCTCGACCTTATCGTTAACCCCGAGGTCAAGGATACATTCGTAAAGCGCAGCCTCATTCTTCGTGAGCTCCGCGCATACCTCGACTCCAAGGGCTTCCTTGAGGTCGATACCCCCATACTTACTCCCTTCGAGATCGGCGCATCCGCACGCCCCTTCCTTACTCACCATAACACCCTTGATATGGATATGGTCCTCCGCATCGAGACCGAGCTCTACCTCAAGAGACTCATCGTTGGCGGTATGGACAGAGTTTACGAGGTTGGACGCATCTTCCGTAACGAGGGTATGGATACCAAGCACAATCCCGAGTTTACCTCAATCGAGCTTTATCAGGCATACACCGATTACCACGGCATGATGGACCTTGTCGAGGAGATGATGAAGACCGTAGCGATGAACGTTTGCGGCACCCTCACCGTCAACTATCAGGGCAAGGAGATCGACCTCTCTCATTGGGAGAGAATGACAATGGTCGAGGCTGTCAAGAAGTATTCCGGCGTTGACTTCGGCGCGATCACCTCCGATGAGGAAGCGATTGCGATCGCAAAGGAAAAGCACGTCGAGCTTCCCGCAGTAAAGACCAAGGGCGCTATCCTTGTTGAGTTCTTCGACGCATTCGTTGAGGAAAACCTCATCCAGCCCACCTTCATCTATGACTACCCCGTCGAGAACAGCCCGCTTGCAAAGAGAAAGCCCGAAAATCCCGCATTCACCGAGCGTTTCGAGTACTTCATCAACGCAACCGAATTCGGCAATGCATTCTCCGAGCTCAACGACCCCATCGACCAGAGAGATCGCTTCGAGCGTCAGGTAGCCGAGAGAAAGGCACAGGACCCCGAGTGCAGGGCACAGGTAGATTACGACTACATCACCGCCCTCGAGTAC
>JAZQJB010000089.1:0-13054 GCA_045541375.1 Eubacteriales bacterium
TGGTGCCGGTGACCGGATTTGAACCGGTACGATACTTTCGTATCAGCGGATTTTAAGTCCGCGGCGTCTGCCTGTTCCGCCACACCGGCTAAAACAGTACACTCATAGTGCCTATATATTATAACATACTAAAATCATTATGTCAATACCTTTTTGCAATTTTCTTTCAAATTCTTTCGACATTCCTCGGCTTGATTGACAAAATCACTACAATATGATATAATAACGTATATTTAACACGGAGGACCGGATTTGAAAAATCGAATTTTTGCCTTACTTCTGGCATTCATAATATTATTCACCGTATCCTGCGCCGAGGCGCAAATTCCGGGCGAGGTTACGGAAAACAGTTGTTTTGCTCCCGAACACGTTGACACGAACAACGACGGGCTTTGCGACTTTTGTATGCTCGCGCTGACCGTCACGGTCGATCTTTACGCGATAAACGACCTTCACGGCAAGCTGCTTGACGGCGATTCGCAGCCGGGTGCGGACGAGCTGACTTCCTTTCTTAAATCCGCTCGCGAGGGCGACGACCACGCGATCTTTCTTTCCTCGGGCGATATGTGGCAGGGCACTTCGGAATCAAATCTGACGCGCGGAAAGATCGTTACCGATTGGATGAACTCGCTCGGATTCGTTTCAATGACGCTCGGCAACCACGAATTTGACTGGGGCGAGGAATACATCGAGGAAAACCTCGCTCTTGCCGACTTCCCATTCCTTGCGATCAACATTTACGACCGCGCGACCGACACGCTTGTTGATTACTGCACTTCCTCCGTCACCGTCGAGTGCGGTGCGGCTACCATTGGTATTATAGGCGCGATCGGGGACTGTTATTCATCGATTGCGGGCGACAAGGTGGAAAACATTTATTTCAAAACGGGCGACGAGCTGAACGCGCTGATCTCTGCAGAAAGTGAGCGTCTGCGCTCCGGCGGCGCGGATTTCATAGTCCTCTCTCTCCATGACAGCGGCGCGGACATTGAGCTTTCAAAGGAGCACGTCGATCTCGTTTTCGAGGGTCACACTCACAAAAGCTACGTCCGCCCCGACAAGCACGGAGTTTACCACCTTCAGGGCGGCGGAGACAATGACGGCATCACGCACGTTGAGGCGGTAATCAACGTTGCGGGCGGCGAAAGCTACGTGAAAACCGCCGAGTACATTTCGTCCGACAAATACGACGACTCCCCCTCCGATCCCATCGTCGACGAGCTTATGAAGAAATACGCCTCCGACGTTGCAAAGGCGGACGAGGTTTTGGGCAAGAATTCCGCTCTCAGGGGCGGCGACTGGCTTCGTGCGCTCGTGGCAAGGCTTTATTTTGAAAAAGGCTTTGAGGAATGGGGCAGAAAATACGACATCGTGCTTGGCGGCGGCTATCTTTCGGTCCGCGCTCCCTATAATCTCTCGATCGGCGAGGTCAAATACTCGGACTTGCAGTCTATCTTCCCCTTTGACAACACCCTCGACCTTTGCTCGGTCAAGGGAAAGGATCTCAAAACGAAATTCATCAACACCTCGAACTCGAATTACTTCGTTTATTACGGCGACTACGGGCAGTCTGTGCGCTTCAGCATCGACGATAACGCCACCTATTACATCATCGTCGATTCCTATACCTCGTCCTACGCACCCAACCGCCTGACCGTCATCGACTCGCTCGGCGAAGGAATTTACGCCCGCGATCTGCTTGCAGAGTACATAAAAAGCGGCGGTTTGAATTAAAATCCTAAATTTGCTTGACAAAGCACAAATAATATGTTATAATATATCGGCAAAAAAATATATTTATGGAGGAAATCCCAAAATGAAACGCATTATCGCACTTCTTCTCTGCCTTATCATGGCAGTATGTGCAGTAGCTTGCAACAGCGGCAACACTCCCGCTGAAACCACCAAGGCTCCCGAGACTCAGGCTCCCGTTACCGACGCTCCCGAGACCGAGGCTCCTGCAACCGACGCTCCCGAAACCACTGAGGCTCCCGCTCCTGAGACCACCGCAGCTCCCGAGACCACCGAGGCAGTTGTTGTAAATCCCATCGAGTTCGCAGACCTCTCCGCATCAGAGCAGGCAGCTATCAAGGCTGTTATGCCCGTATCTCTCCCCGACTTCATCCCCTACGAGATCGTTACCCGCGTTATGTCCTTCGACCGCGGCACTGACGACTACGTTGTTCAGGGTAACTCCCAGGGTAGCGCAAAGTTCGTTGGCGAAGCTGACGGCGCTATCTACGGCACTGCTCTCAAGCTTGCAGCTTGCAGCGACAAGGGCGACAGCCGCACCGAGGTTGAGGTTCTTCCCCTCGAGGACGTTGTAATCAACGATGCAAAGGGCGTTATGTTCTACGTTGACTTCTCGAACGTTCAGATCAACCCCGACAAGCCCATGTGTGCTTCCGTAACCATCAACACCAACACCTACCGTGCAAAGGGTCCCAACAACGGTAACGGCGACAAGTCCGCTATCGGTTACTACTACATGGCAGGCACTTGGGTACAGACTGCAAACGTTAACGCTTGCCGTATGGAGCTTCCTGCAAACTTCGCAGGTTGGGTATACATCCCCGCTACCTCCTTCTATGACGGAACCAACAAGTGCGGCCTTGGCGAGACCTTCGGCGACATCTTCGTTATGAACATGCGTTGCTACACCGATGGCTACGTATACTCCGCAGATAACTACATTATCTTCGACGAGATCGTATTCATTAAGTAATAGCTTAAAACCCTCCGGCTGGATTTCAGCCGGAGGGTTTTGGTAAGTGAAAGCTTTTCGCGCGGGCGCGAAGTTAAGGTCCGCCTGCGGCGGAGATAAGATCGCCTGCGGCGAGTGAAGGTTCGCCGATGGCGAAGATGCGGTAATTTTCCGTCGGGACGGAAAATATTTTTATTTGAAATTTGCTTTCGCAAATTTCTTCCTTTACTTCGCCGAAGGCGAATCTTAACTCGCCTTCGGCGATCTTAACTTGCGCGCAAGCGCAATATTAACTCGGGCTTCGCCCGATCTTCACTCTTATATTTCACTTTTTACCATCGAGGCATTGACTTTCCCCAATTTATATGGTATAATTTATTATTAATGAATTCAAAAACTCAAACGGAGATGAAAAATTATGCTTGATTTAAAGTTTGTCAGAGAAAATCCCGAGATCGTAAAGCAGAATATGCGCAATAAATTCCAGGACCACAAGCTCGGTCTTGTTGACGAGGTCATCGCGCTTGACGCGGAAAACCGCCGCATCATCAGCGAGGCTAACGATCTTCGCGCCGAAAAGAACCGTCTTTCGAAGCAGATCGGTATGCTTATGGCGCAGAAGAAGATCGAAGAAGCTAACGAAACTAAGCAGAAAGTTGCGGAGAGCGCAAAGAGACTTGCAGAGCTCGAGGCTCTTGAGCCCGAATATGAAGAAAAGATCAAGAAGATCATGATGACTATCCCCAACATCATCGATCCCAGCGTTCCGATCGGTAAGGACGACAGCGAAAACGTCGAGGTAGAACGTTACGGCGAGCCCGTGACCCCCGACTTTGAGGTTCCCTACCACGCCGATATTTTCGAGTCCTTCGATGGCATCGACCTTGACGCTGCTCGCCGCGTTGCGGGCAACGGCTTCTACTACCTTATGGGCGACATCGCACGCCTCCATTCCGCAGTTATTTCCTACGCGCGCGATTTTATGATCGACCGCGGTTTCACCTATTGCATTCCTCCCTTCATGATCCGCTCCGATGTTGTTACCGGAGTTATGTCCTTTGCGGAGATGGATGCAATGATGTATAAGATCGAGGGCGAAGACCTTTACCTTATCGGTACCTCCGAGCACTCCATGATCGGTAAGTTCATCGACACCATCAACCCCGAGGAATCACTTCCCTACACTCTCACCAGCTACTCCCCCTGCTTCCGCAAGGAAAAGGGCGCGCACGGCATCGAGGAGAGAGGCGTTTACCGTATCCACCAGTTCGAGAAGCAGGAAATGATTGTTGTCTGCCGTCCCGAGGAGAGCCCGATGTGGTTCAACAAGCTCTGGCAGAACACCGTTGACCTCTTCCGCTCGCTCGACATTCCCGTTCGTACACTCGAGTGCTGCTCGGGTGACCTGGCTGACCTCAAGGTCAAGTCGATCGACGTCGAGGCTTGGTCCCCCAGACAGCAGAAGTATTTCGAGGTTGGTTCTTGCTCGAACCTCGGCGACGCACAGGCACGCCGACTCAAGATCCGCGTAAACTCGAAGGAAAAGGGCAAGTATTTTGCCCACACCCTCAACAACACCGTCGTTGCTCCCCCCAGAATGCTCATCGCCTTCTGCGAGAACAACCTCTGCGCCGACGGCTCGATCAATATCCCCGTTGCACTCCGTCCTTATATGGGCGGCAAGGAAAAGATTTTCCCCAAGCACTAAAATAAATTAACGGCTGAGCCACATCAAACGGCTCAGCCCTTTTTATTAACAACACAAAAGTTTTTGAAGATTCTTAAGGAACTTTTTCCTTAAAAAGTTCCTTAAGCGGAGCGCGAGGCAGAGCCTCGCAATATGCGCTTCGAACCGACTGCGCCCCGCAGGAGGCTCGGAATCAACAGTTCCTCCCCGCGGGGAGGGGCTGTTGATTCATTATTATCATCATTAAATAAAATTAAATAAAGAAGAAGCTTTTCGCCGAGGCGAAAAGCTTCCTTTTGTTTTTTATGGGGTAATATCTTGCACTTTGATTCGAATGACATTTTCAAATATTTCATTGAAATCATACTCTCTGGGTCTATACCTGAACGGCTCATCATTCTTGAAACTGAAAACGACCTCTTGGGACCTACCGATTATTAACCCGTCCGCACGGACCGCTTCAACGAAACTGTAATTCTCTCCATCATACTTTATTACAACTTCGGTTCCGTTATCAAGCGTCAGAATAAGCAGATTGCCCTTCGTCTTGTATGTTCCGGAATAATGCTCCTCAACGTAGGATTGAGCTTTTGTCACCACCGTTATGTCAACCCTGTTGTTCCATCTGTCAAAATCGATATCGACCGTCTTTCTTGGGGTTGCGACCAT
The DNA here is from genome assembly GCA_045541375.1 of Eubacteriales bacterium. GTDB lineage: Bacteria > Bacillota > Clostridia > Oscillospirales > CAG-272 > CAG-390. The sequence goes on from JAZQJB010000089.1 coordinate 5,061, forward strand.
TCCGTTTCCGGTCGCGTAAGACAAATGAACCGCAGCCTTCGGGCGTAAAGTTTCAAGCTCGGAAGTCGGGAAGACCTGGCTGAATTTATTATTTTCAGTATAAAAAACATACGACTCGAACGAAGGCGTATAAGCATTATACTTACTGCTACCGATCAGACGTGTGTAAGACTGACCGTCGTTTATGAGAAGGCAGTTTTCAAACGCCGATTCGTAGGAAGCATAATCCTCGCAGGTTCCGTTGTCGAGCAGTATTCCGTACATATGCTCGTTATAGGCAGAATGCCCGTTAACAGCACAATAGCACAGAGTGCCGGTGTCGAGTATACGAAGTCTTTCACCGATCATCATTTCGATCTGAGTGATCATTTTGTTGTATGCGTAGAATGCGGATTCATAAGTATCGTACTCAGAAAAATCACCGTGATAGGTGGCAATGGTCATAAATTCATAGTCATGGTCGCCGCTACATTTTTCATATTCGTTTCTCATATTTAAAAATGCGAGTTGTGAACTGACCAACGATGCTTTTTCTGCAGAATCAGAGCTTTTGTCGCTGTGATAAAGCATTCTGGTAACGTCCTGAGTATGTTCCGCGAAATCGGTCATAACTACCTGATCATACTCAAGATAGATCCTGACGGTGTCGTTGATGATAAAAATGATCTCCTCGTAGGTCAGCGAGGTACGCTTTCCCTCCTTTCGCATCTGCAGCGATGCATCTATCTGCTCCTTGGTGAAAAGATGGAATATCTTCTCGCCGTTCGTGCCGACCTCTTCCTCGCCGTAAGCCGCAAATTTCTTCTGCATTTCCGACTGTGCCGTGGGAGTTTCCTCAATGACGCTCGGTACGCTCATTTCATCATTGTCATACCGTTGAGTTTCCTCCGGCGGTTCGCCGATAAGGTACATACATCCGCAAAGGGCAAGCGCCGCCGCGAGTACGAGCGAAGCGGCAATAATTATTATTTTCGTGTTTTTCATTTGCTGCACTCTCCTTTCTGTGCCCTAATTATACATCGGCTTTTTCATCAACTTATCTTCAACTTGTCATCAAGTTGTAAAATCGAAAAAAACTTTGGTTCCTTTTCCGATTTTTGATTCAAAACGCAATTTCGCACCGTGCGCCTCGGCGATATTCTTGCAAAGCGCAAGCCCAAGCCCCGCGCCGCCTTCGGCACGTGAGCGCGATTTGTCGGTGCGGTAGAAAGGCTCGGTGATGTGAAGAAGCTCCTCTTCGCTCATTCCCTTGCCGTTGTCCTCGACCGATGCGGAATCGGAAGAGCATTTGAGAACCACTTTTCCGCCCGCCGCGCAAGCCTTCAGAGCGTTGTCGGCGAGGTTATCAAACAGCATAGAAAGCAGCAGCGCGTTGCCCGTCACGGTGATCTTTTCGGTGTCGCAGACGAGCTCGACGCCCTTTTCCTTCGCCTTCGGAGCAAGCCTTTCGGCAGTTCCGCGAAGGACTTCGTCGAGCGCGATTTCAGCCATTTCGGGCGGATTTTCGCGGACGTAGGCGGTGTCGAGCAATATTTCCGACATTTTCGTCAGCCTTTCCGCCTCCGAAACTATATATCTTGAAGCGACAAGCCTTTCCTCCTCACTCACCGCCGCGCGCTCGAGATATTCGGCATAGCCGCGAATGACGGTCAGCGGGGTTCGCAGCTCGTGCGCCATATTATCGACGAGCATCTGCTTCTTTTCCGCGTTAGCCTCAAGCGCCGACATCTGACTTTTGATAGTCCCGAGCATCGAATTGAAGCTTTTACCAAGGAGCGCGAATTCGTCCTTGCCGCTCTCGTCGGCGCTGACCGAAAGGTCGCCCTCCTGAATCTTTGCCGTCGTTTCGCGCAATCTTTCAAGCGGAAGCGAGAGGCTTTTGAGGATAAAGTAAAGCACCGCCGCAAGCAGAGCCGAAACGCCGAGCGCGGTCAGCATATAAGTCAGCGTCAGCGCGCGGAATTCGCGGTCGAGGCTTTCCACGTTCTTTGCGAAGATCATGGTATATCCGCTCACATCCGAGCAGATAACGATATGCCGCACGCCGCCGATCTTCTTATGAAATATAGTTCCGCTTTTCGCCTCTATCTCCTCGGGCAGGCTCGAAAACACGGTCTTTCCGTTGCGCTCAAATGAGAGAAAGACGCCTCTTTCGGAATAATAGTTTCCGTAAGATGTCATCAGAAGCGACGGGCTCTGCGCTCTGCTTGCCGCGAGCATATCCTCGAGATCACGCTCAAAGGAGCGGGCAACATAATATTGCTCCGCGCCCGCGCTCTCCTCCGCCGACCGCACGCTTTTGCTGTATGTGAAAAGCGTCAGCGAGAGTATCCCCGCATTAAGGCAAACGAGGAACAGGATAAGCGTTAAAATATACGTCTTTTGCCAAAATCTCATCTTCATATCTCAAGTCTGTAGCCCGTTTTGTAGACGGTTTTGAGCCGCTCGGAAATGCCGAGCTTCTGTCTCAGCTTCTGCACGTGAACATCGACCGTCCGCGTGTCGCCCTCGTAATCGAAATCCCAGACAAGCTCGATCAGCTTCTCACGCGAGAGCGCAAGGTTGCGGTTCGTGATGAACGCCGAAAGGAGCTCGAACTCCTTCGGCTTGAGGATCACTTCCGCGCCATCCTTGTAAACGCGGCGCGTGTCGAATTCAACGCGTATGCCGTCAAATTCAAAAGCCTCGCTCTCACCCTTTGTGCGGCGCAAAACTGCTTTTACGCGCTCGACGAGCTCGAGGATCTCAAAGGGCTTGACGATATAGTCATCCGCGCCGAGTTTGAGCCCGCGGAGTCTGTCCTCGACCGAAACACGCGCCGTGACGAATATGACGGGCGTTTTGATCTGTCCGATTATCTCAAATCCCGAAAGCTCGGGGAGCATCACGTCGAGGATTACGAGATCGTGCTCTCCCGAAAGTGCGCGCTCGAGTGCCGCCGCGCCGTCGAACACCTGCTCACATTTATGCCCGACGAGAGAGAGATTGAGTTTTATGAGATCGTTTATCGCCCTTTCGTCCTCGGCTATCAGAATATTTGCCATTTCCGCTCCTCCGCATATTATTTCACTTTATTATACCAAAAATATGTTATCAAGTTGTAATCAAAAAGCCGCCCGAGGGCGGCTTTAAAATTTATTTCAGTTATTAATGGAATCCTTAAGTGCCTTGCCTGCCTTGAAAGCGGGAGCCTTGGAAGCCGCAACCTTTACGGTTTCGCCGGTGCGGGGGTTCTTTGCAACTCTTTCGGGACGCTCGCGAACCTCAAAAGTACCAAATCCGGTAACCTGAACCTTCTCGCCTGCCTTGAGATTTTCAACGATGGATGCCCAAAGCGCGTCGTAAACTGCCTCTGTATCCTTCTTGCTGACGCCTGCCTTCTCTGCGATGGCGCCGATAAATTCTTTCTTTGTCATAATATATGATCCTCCAAAAATATTGTCGACTCGGTTATTTTCTTAATCTGTCGATAGTATATGCATTATAGCACAGAATTACTCGTTTGTCAATAAAATATGTGCAAAAAATGTCAAAATAAATGTAAATTTATTGGCATATTCGTTATTTTAGACGAAATATTACTTGAGTAATTGTGCAAACTGCACAGCTTTTTCGTAAACGAGCTTAAAATAACTGTCGAGCGTGAGGTCCTTATAGATATCGTGCGTATTCTTTCCCGGCTTTGAGGCGAGGGTCAGCTCAAAAGTCAGCTCGCCCGAATAGTTGATGCGATCGAGTCTTGAAGCAATTCCCTGCCAATCGGCAATGCCGTCGAAGGGGAAAAGATGCGAATCATCAAGCCAGGTGATAACGTTCGGATCGGTCTGACCGAGGTTATCGTTGAGATGGGTACAGATCAGCTTGTCACCGAAGAGTGCGGGAACGTCCATCGAGCCGTTATAACACATTTCGTGACCCGTGTCCCAACAATAGCCGATTGCGGGTGAAGAACCGAGCTCCGCAATGATCTTTTCGAGGTATTCAATACCCTCAACGTTTTCAAATGCGACCTTGATACCAAGCTTTTCCGCCTCGCGGACGAGTCTGCCGTAGCGTTCGATGCCGCGGTCGGTGGGGTTGTGGCGATCCATACCGATGATGGGATGGACAACAACGATCGGAACGCCCGCCTCAGCACTCTCGCGAAGACAGTCGATCAGATTGTCGATAACCTTGTCACCAGCAGGGCCCCATTCCCAGGGCTTGTGCGCATCCGTAAAAGGCGCGTGAACCGATTGAAAGTAAAGCCCGCGGTCGCTGATCTTTTTTGCCACTTCCTTCATCTTTCCAACGTGCCATCCGGTAAAAATACCGTCAAAACCCGCCTCGACCATACTATCGAGTGTCTGTGCCAAAGTGACGTCCTTGAAACCGGGATTGCCGTTTATGCAAATTTTTCTCTTCATTGTATATTTCCTCGCTTTCGGGAGATAATTGTTATGGAATAATTATAGCACTAAATGCACAAAAAATAAAGTCTTTTCGAGAAGTTTATCATACAAAAAGAGAATTTTTTGATTTTCGTGATTTTTTCGCAGAAAATTTCAAAAAAGGCTTGACAAACGCGCCATTTTCTGCTATAATATACACCGCACGACACAGTGCGAACAAAATATGCAGCGTAGCGGCGTCGCCAAGCGGTAAGGCAACGGACTCTGACTCCGTCATTTCCTAGGTTCGAATCCTAGTGCCCCAGCCAAAAAATCCTAAGAACTTTGTTCTTAGGATTTTTTCATTTGTGCCGTAAGGCGCAACATCGTTTGCGTGGCACACGCAACATCATTTGACCGTTAGGTCAACATCATTGCCGCTCGCGGCACAAATGAACGAGGTTGCGACAAGTCGCAAATGATGTGGGCTATCGCCCAACGATGTTACGCCTGCGGCGTAAATGATGTTGCGCTTCGCGCAAACGGAGCGGTGGCCGTTCGCTTGGATTGCTGATTTATCGTTGATTTTTAACCCAAAGTATGATATAATTAAATTTGGAAAGGTGGTGTGGTTATGAAAGAGGATAAGCTCGGTGATCTGTCTATGGAATTATCCGTAGAGGTTTTGAAATTAACAAAAGAGTTACGCACAAAGCACGAAACCGTTATCTCAAACCAAATCGGCAGAAGCGCGACGAGTATTTGCGCTAATATTGCCGAAAGCAAATACGCTCATAGCCGCGCCGATTTTATTGCAAAGCTTGAAATTGCGCTCAAAGAAACAAACGAAACAAGCAAGTGGCTTGAAATGCTTTGGAAAAGTGAATATATAGATGAAGCAAGGCATAAAGCAATTGATAAGAACTGTTCAACTATAAGATTTTTGCTTGTTCGGTCCATTCAAACAGCAAAGCAAAATGCTAACAAATAATTTTCAAAAACTTTTCTTGCATTTCCGTTCCTTTTCGGTATAATGTGTTTACCACCCGAAAGGAGAACGAAATTGTCAAAATCAAATTTATTACCATACTATCAAGTAAAATTAACCCTGCTGCGATGCAAACTGTCTTTTCTCGATAATCCGCCGAAAACCGAGGAAGAGAAATACGCCTATGATATTATTCAAAAAGCGTATGAGATCAATGAGAAAAAGATAGCAATGCTTGATTTTGATAAAAACAAAAAGTTGTTAGAGGATTATCACAGGTGGCTTGATAGCAGACAGAAATGATAACGAAAGGCGGTATGTATATGAACAACATAGAAATTTACGATTATATTTTATCAAGAGTACAAGCAGAGCTTTTGGCATTCGGATATAGTTGAAGCGGAAAAAGCGGATTGTTTTACCGCTATTCTGCGGATAAAAAGGTCGGATGTGTGATTGAAATGCAAAAATCTGCATTTAATTATCCCGGAAGCTATTCATTTACTTTTAATCTTGGTTGTATAGCTCTTTATAATTTACGCGGATACAATAAAGAAAAACTTACGCTTAGCACATTAAAACTCGCTCTTACATTTCAAGCTGGTGTTGAGCGCATCGGTATTCTTTGCCGTGGCACAGATTATTGGTGGGACATCACCGATGAAATTATGAAAGAATATAGTTTAGAAGAATACTACGATAGGTTCATTCAAAATGATATTAAAAAGTGTGCCGCTCACCTTGATGAGTTGGCAGCAAAAAAGGAAGAAGTTTATTCAAAATAATATGTCATCTATTTCGGTCGCGTAACACAGACCTTACTAATTTGAACCTACTTTTATGGTAGGCGGGTTAGTAAGGTTTTTCTTTTTTACAAATGATATGAATCCCGATTTTTTAGCCTTTCGGCGTGTCCAGCGTAGCATAGCTCTCGCAGCTGTCAACGTGAAAAATTATCGCGGAAAAAGGCAAAATCTTAAGAATCATTAAGAGTTTATAAATCCCTTGACCCCTCACACCGAATATGATATAATGCTTTGGCGTTCGGCACTTTACCTGCCTAATGCTCAACGATCAATTTCAGAGGTGCCTTTTATGAACAAAATGCTCGACTGGACTTGGGGTGACATCAACAACGGCGACGTCGGCCCGGGCGCATTCAGTTGGTTTCACCTGCTTTGGATCAGTATCATGATCATCGCTTGTGTCGCGATTGCGTCGACCGTCGCGCGCAAACACAGCGTCAAAGCTGACCGCATTGTCATTTCGGTTTTATCGGTTATTCTGATCGGTTGCGAGGTTTTCAAGCAGCTTTTCTGGTTTGAATTCTATGGCTATTACCGTTTCGAAATCTTCCCTTTCCAATTCTGTTCCGTACCGATCTACGTGGCGATCTTCGCCGCGGTGATCCCCTGGGACAAAGTGCGTGAAGTCTGTTATCGCTTTCTTGCCTTTTACGGCATCATCGGCGGGCTCGCTGTCATGCTGGTACCCAACGCGGTGCTGTATACCTATTTCGTGCCCATGTCGCTCCACGCCATGCTTTGGCACACGGTTCTTGTGGTCATGGGTGTATATCTGATTATTTCCCGCGGATATGGCAAGCATTTTCGTGAAATGTTCACCCCAGCCGCCATATTCTTGGGTTTTGTGGCTCTCGCCATCATAGGAAATATTCTAGTATACAAGCTTCATCTTAACACCCCTGCGTGCCAACCGGGAGATCGCCTCAGTATGTTCTACATTTCCCCCTACTATCCCACCGTGCTGCCGCTTTTGGGTATAGTACAAGACATATCCTATCCCCTGTTCCTCCTCTGTTATCTTCTTTTCTTCAACGGCTTCGCATCCATTGTTTGGGGTGTGACTCATCTCATCCGTAAGCTCCAAAGAAAAGGCAGCAAAAACGCTTGATTTTTATCAATTCAAACCGCCATTTATGATTGAAGAATCGCTTCCCGCACTAAAGAATCTTGATCATTTCTACTTGAAATGATCAAGATTTTATGCTATAATAAGGGTAGCCACAGATAGGGGGGATTTCATGAAAAAGAACCATCATGCCGAAACAGAGGCACTGATCGCTACGCACCAAGCGAATGGCGAAGTGCCCACCCTGATCCTCCACAGCTGCTGCGCGCCGTGCAGTAGTTACGTTTTGGAGTTTCTGTCGCAGTATTTTAAAATCACAGTTTTTTACTACAATCCCAATATTTATCCGGACGAGGAATATTTCCACAGAGTCAAGGAACAACAGGCATTTATCCGCCGATTCCCTGCCCGCCATCCCATTGATTTTGTGGAAGGTGACTTTGACAAGGACAGCTTTTATGCCGCAACCAAAGGCATGGAACACCTGCCTGAAGGCGGCGCTCGCTGTTTTAGTTGCTATGAACTGCGCTTGCGTAAAACTGCTGAACTTGCTCAAGCACAAAACGCTGATTATTTTTGCACAACCTTGTCCATCAGTCCTCTGAAAAACGCCGAAAAACTCAACGAGATCGGTATGAAACTGAGTACCGAATACGGGATCCGTTATCTTCCTTCCGACTTCAAAAAGAAAAACGGCTACAAGCGATCGGTGGAGATCTCCCGCGAATACGGCATGTACCGTCAGGATTATTGCGGCTGTGTTT
>JAZQJB010000090.1:0-23962 GCA_045541375.1 Eubacteriales bacterium
TTTCGGCGGCAAAGCCACCGAAAAAACAGATTTTATTGATATTTGATCAATTCTACAATCGGCTAAATTAGTTTGTTCATAAACTAATCAATATTATAGCAGATTTTAGCGAAAAGTCAAGATATTAATTAGTTTATTAACAAATTATTTTTATAAAAAATGGCACGGGAATCGTATTTTGCTACACATTAAATCAGTCAAGGAGGGCAAATTATTATTGCGGAAAAGTTGCGGCAAGCGCAGCTTGACCGCAACAAAAGAAACCGGTGGATCTTATGCAGATAAAAAGAAAAATAAGCAGACTGACGACATTTGTCTGCCTGCTTGCGGCACTATTTCTCTTTACCTCAAGTGGCGAAGGGCTCGAAAAGACGGTAAGAGTCCTTCCCGCCTCCGCAAGCGCAGAATCGGAAGAGATAAAGCTGATTCCCGGAGGAATGGTCTTCGGGGTCAGATTTTTCACAGAGGGTGTGCTCGTCGTCGGCATACCCGAAAGCTCGCAAAGTCCCGCGTATGCGGCGGGAATACGGGTAAATGACGTTATAATCAAGGTTGGCGGCGCAAAGATCAGCGATGCCGAGGGGTTAAGCCGAGCCGTCAACTCAAGCGAGGGAAAACCCATCGAATTCATCTGCCGCCGCGGCGATCGCGAGTTCAGCGCTTCCGTCACGCCGAGGCTTGAAGAGAGCGGTTATAAGAGCGGTATCTGGGTTCGCGACAGCGGCGCGGGTATCGGCACCGTAACCTTCATTGACCCGAAAACGGGGCTGTTTGGCGGACTCGGACACGGAATTTGCGATGCTGACACGGGAAAACCGATGCCGCTCGGGCGCGGCGTCCTCCTTGGAGTCAACATTGGCGGCATAACCAAGGGAGCTGCCGGCGATCCCGGTGAAATACGCGGCAGCTTCCGTCAAGAAAAGCTCGGCGCGGTGACGGATAACACCGACCGGGGAATATTCGGTATCTATTCAAAGATCCCGCCCTCGCTCTACGGTGAGTTGCCCATAGCGCACAAGGACGAGGTCAGGGGCGGCGCGGCAACCATTCTCTGCACTCTCGAGGACGGCAAGATCTGCGAATACAAGGTCGAGCTATCCTCGATCGACCCCACGGCAAACGGCGGCCGCTGTTTCACCGTCAAAGTGACCGACCCCGCCCTCATCGCGCAGACGGGCGGAATCGTTCAGGGAATGAGCGGAAGCCCGATAATTCAGAATGGCAAGCTCGTCGGCGCAGTCACCCACGTCCTCGTCGGCGACCCCACCCGCGGCTACGGCATATTTATCGAAAATATGCTTGAGGCGGCTGAAAAATGAGAAGATCACCGAGACTCCGCGGAGTCTCGGTGATAACTTTTTATTCCCATTTGCCCGCAAATGGAGCAAGTTTTTCTTCGATCGCGGTGAATCTTTCATCGGTGCGGATGAAATCATAATGCGCCTTTTTCATTTCGGAAAGAAGATTTGAGGCATCGTTATCGGTGGATTGATACCATATTTCTTTACCGCTCGTTGCAGCACCCTTGAAAAGAATCGAGGTGTGAATATAATCCTTTTGGTAATAGTCCCTCAAATACGCAATGACTGCATCTGCGGCGCCGTCAAGGTAACCGAGCGCCTTTTCTCCATCGCCCTCTTTTGCATAGTATTTTGCAATGAATTTATGTGCATCGTAGTAATCGCTGAAATAGAATCCCAGGTCGCCGTTCTCAAAAATAATATTCAGAATATCGATTACTTTCTGATAAAGCGCACACATTTCCGAAGAGTTAAAGAAGCGATTTCCGGAGCTGTCCTTATAATTTTGCACCATACGGTTCAAAAGATGCTGAACGAGTCCATAGTAAAGGAGATCAATATGAGCGTCAATTCGTTTATCTCCTTTATTGATATCAACCCTGTGAAATTCATAGCTGTCGATCAATCGCGGGAACTTTTTCGCTATCTCGTGAGCTTTATCAAGCTGATCGCTGTCGCGGTACATCCACAGGATCGTGCTCATAGCCTTCATACGCAAATCCTCATCGGTGCATCCCGCCATTATAGCCTCAAGCAGCTTGATCGACTCCGCAAGCAGCTTTTTCTTTTCGTCTTCGGGGAATTTTTTGTCACAGTAAACGTAACAGAATTGCGATGCGAATGCATACATCAGATCGTAGCTGTCGGGGTACATCTTATGAGCCTTTTCAGCAAGATCAAAGCTCTCGCGCTTTTTTCCGATTCTGCTCAGCTCGTAGATCTCATCGTGCAATCTCAAGATCTCCGCTTCCTTATTAAGATCACTGATCCCCAGCAGCTCATCCGAGGTCACCCCGAAGATGCGCACAAGCAAAGGTATCTGCGAAATATCGGGCGCAGTACGGTCACATTCCCATTGCGAGATCGCACAAGCAGAGATTCCAAGATACTCCGCAAGCTGCTCCTGTGTCATATCGCGCTCACGGCGAAGCTTTTTTATTGTTGTTCCGATAGACATTTTTGTGTCCTCCAAAAAATATTCAAAAGCGCTTTTGTGATTATATTATAGCATATTTTTGAAGTTTTTCAAGTAAGAGGATTGATATATTTACTAAAGTATTACTTATTTTATATTAACGTGTCTTTTTATAAAAGCATTTCATTCCACCCTCTAGAGCAAAATTCTACCATTCGTGGAGGTTTACACAAAAAAGCGGTTATTGATTTTCATCCAATAATATGGTATCATTATACCAACGGCAGGGCCCGCCGCAGAAAGGAGAATTAATGGAACTTTTAATCGCAGAAAGAATCAAAAAATTCCGCAAGGAGCGGGATATGACACAGGATGCGCTTGCATCGGCTTTGGGAATATCGCCACAGTCGATCTCGAAATGGGAGTGCGGCGACGGTTACCCCGACATCACTCTGCTGCCCTCGATCGCAAACTTCTTCGGAATCACCGTCGATGAGCTGATCGGAAATGACGAGATCAGCGCGAAGGAAGATATTCAGAAGAATTACTTTTTCAGACTTCACGACAGACCCGTTGACGAAAGGCTCGAGCTTTCGCTGAAATATCACAGAAAATATCCGAGAAATTGGCACATCGCTACCTCTCTGATGCACCAAATCACACGTTATAACCGCGACAAGATCGAAGAATACAAACCTTTACTGAACGAAATATGCGAGCGTATACTCAAGGAATGCACCGACACCACTTCACGCCAAAACGCGGTAAAATCAATGTGTATGAGCTGCGATGAAGATGAGCTCGGCAAATGGATGCAGAAGGACAGTATTTTTTGGCGGGACGAAAAGCTTGAGATTTACGAGGAAAGATATAAGCTTTTAGGCGATAACGAAAAATATTGGATGTACCGTCATGCCGTAAATTTTGTTAGAGCCGCAAGCGTGATCAATCAATTCTATGGTCCAAGTCCGTATTCAAATGCCGAAGAAGCTATAGCGTGGTACAATAATTGTATTCATATTCTCGACAGTTTTAGTCTCAGACAAGCGGACTCGGATATTCCCGACGGCTTTATCTGCGAATACCGCCGCGCATACATTCATTTATCCGCGGCGTATTTCAAGTGCGGAGATAAAGAAAAAGGCTACGATTATCTTGAACGCGCACTTGCATTAACAGAAAGATTTGCCGCAATACCTCGCGGTACGCCGCTTGATCTCGGGAACGAACTGTTTTTTGGAAAAACCAAACTGATAGAGGGCAAATGGAGAATCGAATTGCCGAACGGAAAAAGATATATTCATTTGCTCGGACTTAACTGCAAAATGCGCAATATCGACAAAATGATGACTGCAAAAAATGGTTGGGATTGGTTCGAATCTGTTCGTGGCGAGGATAGGTGGAATGAGATTCTTGCAAGAGCGCAGGCATTGAATAATACCGCAGATAATAACAACTAAATTCAGAACGCTGAACTTAATACCCCGCACTCTCAAACTCCTCCCTTCGGTTTACGAAGGGAGGGCGGGAGGGATGTCCCAATTTGCCGAAACAAAATTATTAGGATATCGTCAAAAACTCTGTAGCTGTGCAAAATTATAACGCTCGCAAGACATCAGCTTTGCTGATGAAAAAGCCCTCCCGCTTGCGGGAGGGTTGGGAGGGGAGTCAGCGGCGCGGGGAGGTTTCGTACAACGTCAAAAGCCGAGGCACAAAGCCCCGGCTTTTTGTATGTTATATAATTTCAAGCCCATTAACGTCGGGCAGCGGAGGGTATTCATCCTCAAGATTATCCGAATACCAATAAGCAACCGATGAAATATCATCCTGAAGCGGCAGGTACCTCTTTTCGCTTCTCCAGCCGAGCGCCTGGATCGTTACCTTCAAGTCTTCCTTGAAGTAGATCGGGTCGGTGATGTGGAAGCGGTACATATTGAAGTAGCGCGTTGCAAGATAGGTCTCGTCGGTCGCGCGGACCTTGGAAAGTCCCGAATAAGGAGTCGAGAACTCGACGTATTTTCCGTTCACGTCAAAATTATACGCGCCGCAGAAATAGTCCTCGGTTCCCGTTCCGCAGATTGTGGGGAATTCGCCGTCGCCGTCGATGAAGAACTTGATCTCGCCCTCGCCCCACCAGCCGTTCGACTTGACGCCCCAATGCATATAGGTGCCAACATAGTGACCGTTGCCCTTGATCCCGTCAAGGATAACGTAATTTTCCATATAAGGCAGGGGATTGACGCGACGGAAGGATGCGTGGAAATAAAGGCTATCCTCGGGGATCTCCTTTTCCTCGCAGTCGATCTGATAATATACGTTGCAGGGATTGACGCCGAGATTTTCGATCTCAAAGCGGAAGGACTTGCGGTAAGGCATTTCAAAATAGCAGTTGAGTCCGCGCTTGGGGTTGACGCAGATCGGCAGGCTCGAGATCTGTCTGTACTCGCGGTAGTCGGCATTTGCAAAGAAATCCGAAAGAGGAACCTCGACCGCGGGATTCTTCTGCCCGTCAAAGTAGATGCGGAGGATCAGGAGTCTTCCCGCCTTTGCGTTGTCCGTGATCCAGAAATGCTTGATCGCGCCCATGCCCTTGATGTCGGCAAGTACGATCGTATCACCGGGCTGAACGACTAGATAGGGATTAACCTTCCAACCCTGACCAAGCTCGCGGGCGGCGTGAGACGCGCTTCCCTCAACTGCCATTCCGCCGCAGCCCTTCTCTCCCGTCAGGTTCTCGGGAGAAACCGAAAAGGTGCGGTAATTCTTCTTTTGAGTCAAACTGCTGAGCATTTTATTCCCTCCAAAATTAAAGTCTTGTCATCCCTTGACCGACCGAAAAGATCAGCTTTCTTTCAAACACAAGCTCGAGATACTGCTCGATGCTTTCGATCTTTTCCTCGCTGAGTGTCGCAGAGACGCCTACGTCCTCGGGTCTGTGGCAATCCGATCCGACGGTGAGCGGCTTATTATATTCCCTTGCAAGCACCAAGGTCTTTTCGTTGTTATTCTCTTTACGGATGCAGAAGTTGAGCTCGAATCCGTCAACGTACTCCGGCATCGGAGATGAATTCTCATTTTTTATTCGATGTGAATGCGCCTGAATTACGGTAATTCCGTGCGATTTCAGATGCTCGTAGAGTTCCTCGATGGTTATATCGAAAATATCCTCGCGCAGCTTGAGAAATTCGCGCGTTACGCCGTAAAGCAGATAGTGATTCTTGTGGAAGGAGAGCTCGACCGAGAAAAGAACTGTGAGACCGATACGGTCGCCCTCTGCCTTTGCCTCGAGATAAGCATCGCAAAGCTTGTCCACCTTTTGTGCAAAAGTCAGATCCTCACCGAGTTTTTTGAAGTGGTGGGGCGAAAAGTGATCGGAAATAATGACGGTATCGTAGCCCGCCTCTTTGAAAAGTCTGACTTGTTCGGTGGGTGTAAGCTTCGAGCAAGACGAAACGGGGGAGGTATGCAAATGTGCTTCGGTTTTAAACAAGATTCTGTCCTCTTTTCTTATATTTCGATTTCCGCATATACGATCTTTTTACGGTTGTAGGTGTAAACTATATGCAGATGTCCGCCGAGCTCAACAACCGAGGGATATGCAAATCCGCCCTCTTCCGTTTCAAGATCGAGTACCTTCCTGAAGCTCTCGCCGTTGTCTTCGGAAACGTAGAGCGAAAGCGGCGTGCGCGGACCCCAGTTCTTTTCAACGGGATTGCAAAGAAGTGCAATTCTGCCGTCGGATAGCTTAACGCAATCAATTCCGCTGTTATTGTTCGGCATATCGGTGGGATAGATCGGCGACCAGGTCTCGCCGTGATCATTTGAATCCGAGCGGTATATTCTGCCGATATTCGAACGCATAAGCGCGTGGATATTTCCATCCGTGCTTTCCCAAAGCGTCGGCTGAATGACATTGACCTTTTCAGCATTTTCAAGCTCCACGGGAATATCGCGCTTGCGCCACTCTTTGCCGTCGAAAATATCGACAAAGCAACGCCAGGGTCCCTTCTCCGTTGAACCCGGGGCAAGGACGTTGCCGTTTGAGATGCGGATGGGCTTGTTCTTGACGGGTCCTCTGCCGCCGCTGACATCCCCCGCGACAAGCTCGCGAGGCTCCGACCAGGTTTCGCCGAAATCCTTCGAGGTGATGTATCGCGTGTGCCAATCGGCAATGGGGTAACCCATCTTATAAAAGAGCACGACCTCGCCGTTCATCTCAAAAAGAACGGGATTCCAATGCTGCACTCCAACCTCGGGAGTGACAGCGCGCGGTGCGCTCCAGCACTCGCCGTCAAAGCGGCTGACGAAAATGAGAACGTCGGGATTTGCCTCCTTTGTTCCCGCAAACCAAGCCGCAAGCTTTCCCCCGTCCTCGCGGACAAGTATGGTCGATGCGTGGCATTCGGGCGTCGGAAGCGGCTCGCCGAAAATGAATTCCTGCTTGATAAGCTTCATCTTACGCCTCCATGTGGTATTTCTGAAGCAGATTTCTCGTGTTCTTCGCGGCGTCAAAAACAAAATTCCAATCGGCGCCCACGGTCATCATATCAATTCCGAGCTCCGACCAGAAGCGAAGCGTTTCGGGGCGAAGGTCGCCCGTTGCAAGTCCGACGTATTTTCCGTTTTCCTTGACGATCTTAAGCGCGCGGCGGATCTGCTCCATCGTCTTCTCTCCGAAAACGTTACCAAGCTCCCCAAGCGAGCCCGAAAGATCGTTCGGGCCGAAGATGAAGCCGTCAATATAGGGGATCTTGACGATCTCTTCAAGATTTTCAACACATTCAACGTGCTCGATCTGCATAAAACGGCAAAGCTCGAAGCTTTCCTCGTCGGTGTAATGCTTGCAGTCTGTTTCGCCGTAACGGATAGCTCTCATAGGGCCGAAGCCGCGCGTGCCGTGGGGTGGATAAAGTGTCGCACCGATCATCTCGCGAACCTCATCGGGCGTTCGCATCATCGGAAAAATGATGCCCTCGGGACCCATTTCGAGGATCTTTTTGGTCACGGTCAGATCGTTTTGCGGCAGTCTTACGACCGATGCCGCGCCGACAGATCGCGCCGCATTGAGGTGGCAGAGAACCTCCTTATACGACATATAAGTATGCTCCATATCTATCCAGATGTAGTCATATCCGACGATACCCATGATCTCGCAGAGTGCGGGATCGGTGAGGCTGACAAGCGTACCGCAGGTCTTCTCACCATTTTTGATCTTTTCACGAAGAATATTCATATTGATCTCCTAAAATTTTATTATGATAATAATATCACAAAAAGGCGAAAAAATCAAGTGTTTCCTTGACAATCTTTCTTCCTTTTGATATAATAAAGAAAATGGAGGTGACGAAATGAAACGCATTATGATCATCGGCTGTCCCGGAAGCGGAAAGAGCACTTTTGCCCGAGCGCTTGCTAAAAAGACGGGTCTGCCGCTTCACTACCTCGATATGATGTATTGGAACCCCGACCGCACGACCAAGCCAAAGGAAGAATTCCGCGCCGCGTTGCGCGAGACGGTAAGGCTCCCCGAATGGATCATCGACGGCAACTACGGCTCGACACTCGAGATCAGAATGGAAGCCTGCGACACCGTCATCTTCCTCGACTACCCCGTCGAGGTCTGCATTTCGGGAGTCGAAGAACGCCGCGGCAAGCCGCGCGCGGATATGCCGTGGGTCGAAACCGAGCCCGACCTTGAATTCATTGAGTTTATCAAAAAATACAACGAAGAAAGCCGCCCGAAGGTCATCGATCTGCTTGAAAAGTATAAGGAAAAGAATATCTTTATTTTCAAGTCGAGAGCCGAGGCGGATGAGTATTTACGGAGTGCTTTATGATGAAACGATTTATTTGCGCTATGATCGCTCTAATAATGCTTTTCGGCACCGTTGCCTGCTCTCCCGAAACAGGCGAAACCGTTACTGACGAAATTACAACAAACCAAATTGAACCCGAAACCACCGAGGAACCCGAAGAAACCGAAGAACCTTTTATCATCAAGGAGGATACTCTCGTGTTTGCACAGAATAACATTTCCGATTACACCATCATCCGCCCCGAGAATTCGACGGATGCGAACAGAAAAGCCGCAAGCGAGCTTCGAAGCTATATCGAAAAGATTTCCGGCGTTCAGATTCCCGTGAAGACCGACGCCGAACCTGCGAGCGAGTATGAAATCCTCGTCGGCTACACCAACCGCTCGGCGGAGGGTCAGTTTGACACCGCAAAGCTTGGCGATGAGGGATTTGTAATTGAAACCGTCGGCAAAAAGCTCTTCATCGCGGGAAGCGGTGTGCGCGGCGCGATTTACGGCGTTTACACCTTCCTTGAGGAATACCTCGGCTGCCGTTTTTACGCATCGGATTATGAAAAGATCCCGAAACGCGATGTCCTCGGCGTTCAGCCGATCGAGCGCAACGAGCAGATACCCGTTTTCGAGTACCGCGACATCGACTTCGTAACCTCGCGACAGAACAATTTCCAAGCCAAGCTCAAGGCAAACGGCGTCTACAACAACACTCCCGCTGAATATGGCGGAAAGATCGAGTACATCGGCGGTTTCGTGCATACCTTGGAAAACTGGATCTCCGTGAAAGAATACTTTGTCGATCACCCCGAGTATTTCGCCCTCAACGAGGACGGCACACGACAGAACGGATGGGGCGCACAGCCCTGCCTTTCCAACCCCGACGTGCTGAATCTCGTCAAGGAGAAGGTTCGCTCGCTACTCAAGGATCGCCCCGACGCGAAGATCATCTCGATCTCACAGCCCGATAACGGCACGGCGCAGAAGCCTTGTATGTGTCCCGATTGCCAAAAGATCTACGAAGAAGAAGGCGCATTTGCGGGCGCGCAGATACGCTTTGTCAACGCCATTGCCGAGGAATTTGCCGCAGATTATCCCGATCTCAAATTCGACACCCTCGCTTACCACCACACCCGAAGCATCTGCAAGACCCCGCCCGCGGACAACGTCATCATCCGCTTCTGCACCATCGAGTGCTGCTTCTCGCATCCCCTCGGCACCTGCAAGGACGTTTATGCCATGGCCGGAAGCGAAAAGACGATCTCCGAGGATATTTCCGATTGGGCAAAGGTCAGCGACAAGCTCTACGTTTGGGACTATACCACAAACTACGTTGAATCCGTCGCCTTCTTCCCTAACTTCAAAGTTCTGCTTCAAAACGCCAAATTCTTCGCAGACAACCACGTAATCGGCGTTTATGAGGAAGGCAACTTCTACTCCGATACCTGCGACTTCTCCGAGCTTCGTTCATACATTATGGCAAAGATCCTCTGGAATCCCTATATGTCCGAGAAGGAATATTGGGGACACATCGACGACTTCCTGCGCGATTATTACGGCAAGGGATGGAAATACATCCGCGAATACATCGACCTCGGACAGAAGATCGTCGAAGATAAGCACTTCGGCATCCACGACAGATTCTCGAAGACCATCTTTGCTCACAAGGTCGACCGCGTAAACCGCACCGTGCCCAAAGATCTTACCCTCGATATGATAAGAAATTACAAGGAAACAGATTGGTCAAAGTATCTTGATTACAGCGCAAAGGTCGAGGAATGCGAGCTCGTCACCCGCGGCTTTGAGCTCTTCGACGCTGCAATGGAAAAGGCAACGCCCGAACAGGCAAAACGCATCGCAAAGCTCCGCCTCATCCCCGAATTCGCGCATTCCTATGCACTCTATGAGGTATACGGCAGCAATGCATTGAAGGATAACGTCATCAATCTCCTTTATGACTTTTTCAAGACCGATGCGGGAAAGAACGTGCCCATGAGCGAAAGAACCGAACTGACCCTCGCAGTCCGCAACCACGTTGAGGAAAAATACGGCGACGTTTACGAGAATTACAACCGTGATCTCTACTCGCGCGCGCTTGAATACGGACTCTATCAAATCTACGAGGGAATGCCCCGTGTTGAAAGCATTGACGATCCCAAACTCAACCTGGCCACCACTCCCGACAAGTGGAGACCGAGGGGTTAAGTACGCCAAGCTTATTTCAAAATTTCAAACTTTGTTCAAATCGTCAAAATATTTTTTTAAAAACCTATTGACTTGACCGTGTGAATGTGCTATAATATTCCCATCAAATGCGAAGAGCAAAAAGTAGTAGGTTGGAAAGAGCCTTCAGAGAGTTGTCGGTCGGTGCAAGACAATGGTGGCGTCCTTCTCGAATTCATTTTGTTAGCAGTGCGCTGAATCGGAGAGATCCGTAGTAGGATGCAACGGGTGTTCCCGTCACAGAACTAAAGTATGAAAGTACTTGAAAAGGTCGTTATTGTGAGATAACGGCGAACTGAGGTGGTACCACGGGATAAAATTTCTCGTCCTCTGTATTCTTTTCGGATGCAGAGGACGTTTTTGTATGTCCTTTACTCCGAGCCCAAAAACGAGCACAAAGCTCAGAAAGAAAGGAAACCACAAAAATGGCAGAACAAAAATACTACCAAAAAGAGATTGAAACTATGCCGCACGAGGAAATGCGGGCGCTTCAATCCGAAAAACTTGTAAAGCAGGTCAAGCACGTTTACGAGAACGTGAAATACTACCGCGACCTGATGGACGCGAAGGGCGTCACACCCGACGACATTAAGAGCATTGACGATATTCACAAACTCCCCTTCCTCACCAAAGCCGATCTCCGCGATGCTTACCCCTACGGACTCCTCGGCACCGATCTCAAGAACTGCGTCCGCATCCAGTCCACCTCGGGCACCACGGGCAGACGTGTCGTTGCCTTCTACACTCAGAAAGACGTTGATATGTGGGAGGATTGCTGTGCGCGTGCCATCACCGCTGTCGGCGGCACAAACGAGGACGTTTGCCAGGTCGCATACGGCTACGGTCTTTTCACCGGCGGCCCCGGTCTCAACGGCGGGTCGCACAAGGTCGGATGTCTGACACTTCCCATGTCCTCGGGCAACACCGAGCGTCAGATCCAGTTCATGCGCGACCTTCACGCAACCATTCTCTGCTGTACTCCCTCCTATGCCGCTTACATCGGCGAGACACTCAAGGAAATGGGTCTTACTCCCGATGACATCGACCTCAAAGCGGGCATCTTCGGCGCAGAGCCCTGGACAGAGGAGATGCGCCGCGACATCGAAAAGTCGCTCGGCATCAAGGCTTATGACATTTACGGCCTCACCGAGACCTCCGGCCCCGGCGTTGCTTTCGAATGCGAGGCACAGGCGGGTATGCATATCAACGAGGACCACTTCTACGCCGAGATCATCGACCCCGAGACCGGCGAAGTTCTCCCCGAGGGCTCAAAGGGCGAGCTCGTATTCACCAGCCTTGACAAGGAAGGCTTCCCGCTTCTCCGCTACCGCACCCGCGACATCTGCGTTCTCTCGAGAAAGGAGTGCTCCTGCGGCAGAACCCTCATCAAGATGAGCAAACCCATGGGCAGAAGCGACGATATGCTCATCATCCGCGGCGTAAACGTATTCCCCTCCCAGATCGAGACCGTCCTCATCAAGGAAGGCTATTCGCCCAACTACCTCATCGAGGTCGACCGCGTCAAGAACAATGACACCCTCGACGTTTACGTTGAGCTTGCTCCCGAGCAGTTCTCGGATACCGTCAAGGATCTCGCAATCAAGGAAAAGTCCCTCGCCGAAGCTATCAAGACAATGCTCGGCATCAACCCGAAGGTCCACCTTGTCGCGCCCAAGACCATCACCCGCAGCGAGGGTAAGGCTGTCCGCGTAATCGACAAACGTAAACTTCACGACTAACCAATTGTAAAACTGCGTTTTACAAAGATGTTTTTATTAAAAATTGCGTAATTATACAATTTGTCATAAACTTCACGATTGAAAGGAGTTTCAAAAATGAGCGTAAAACAAATTTCCGTATTTATTGAAAACAAAAAAGGTGCGCTTGCATCCTGCACGCGCTATATCGCCGACAACGGCATCAACATTCGCGCCCTCTCGATCGCAGACACACAGGATTTCGGAATCCTCCGCATCATCTGCGACGACCCAAAGCAGACCGAGACCGTCCTCAAAAACGGCGGATTCATCTCGACCGTCACCGACGTTCTCGCCACCGAGATCGAGGACAAGCCCGGCAGTATGGCAACCATTCTCGAGGTGCTTGCCGACGCGCACGTTATCGTGGAATACACCTATGCCTTCCTCGCTCCCGACGGACACGCATACATGATCTTCCGCGTTGACGACAACGCCATCGCCTCCGCAGCACTTGCGGGAGCAGGAATCAAGACTGCCAATCAAGAAGATTTGTTCTGATAAGAATATCCATCACGCCGCCCGAAAGAATCGGGCGGCGCTTTTTCTTGACACCAACATTAAAATATGATATTATTATATCGAAAAACTTTGAAAACGTTGTAACCTTTTCGCGCGCTTTACTACTAATTAGGTGAAAGGACATCAGCCGATTGTAAAAATACGCAAATTTTATAAAATCCGTTTTTTCGGGGGCTGTGCCTCCGAAAAAACACCGCTAAGACGAGCAAAGCGAGTCCGCGCGCCGAGGGGAGCTGACAAAATCGAAGATTTTGGCAAGCGGCGATAAGCGCGCGTATCCCCGCCGCGCGGGTCTCAATTGTAAAACGCAGTTTTACAATTGGCTATAAAAGGACATTGAAAGGAGGAAGGTCTATGCAGGACGAAAGAATAATCGAGCTCTTTTTCGCGCGGGATGAAAGCGCGATCAAGGAGACCGAAACGAAATACCGCAATCTGTGTCTTTACGTCGCTTCGAATTTTCTGAACGCCCGTGAGGACCGCGAGGAAACGCTGAACGATTCGCTCCTCGCGCTCTGGAATTCGATACCTCCCGAAAGGCCGGATAACTTCCCCGCCTATCTCACCGAGGTGGTAAGACGGCAGGCGATCAACAAATCGCGCGCCAACAACGCTTGGAAGCGCGGCAAAAACGTTCAGGTCGTGGGCGAGGAATTTCTGTCGCTGATCGAGGACGGCACCGACCTCGCCGCGCAGTTCGACGCGCGCCGCGCGGGCGAGATCATCAACGGATTTTTGCGCGCATCGTCAAAAACCGACCGAAAGATATTCATCATGCGCTATTGGCTTGATATGAGCATCGCGCAGATCTCGTCGCAGACGGGCTGTGGCGAAAGCAAGATCAAGGTCACACTTCACCGCATGCGCAAAAAGCTTGCGGCAGAGCTCGGAAAGGAGGGCATCACGGTATGAGAGAAATACCCGTTTTCAAAGATACAAGATTGCTTGAAGCACTCGATTACATCGACCGCGACCTCATCGCGGAGGTCGTAAACGACATCAAAGCCCCCGACGCGGATGAGATTCCGGGGCAAAACAAAAAAGCCGTATGGCGCTCGGTAAAGCACACACTTCTGTTTGCCGCTTGCCTCGTGCTCCTCGGCGCAGTCATCCCCGTGGTAACTTACGTCAGCCAAAACCTCGACATCATCAGCGGAGGCATTTGGGGTCATTCGACGAGCGAGGCTACGGAATCGCGAGATAACAACACAGAACAAGCAAGTAACGCACACTATCCGATATTCACACCCGATCTTGAGCCGATCTCGGATGCTACGGTTGCCGAGCTCAAAGCCGTTTGGTACAAAATGGTGTATGATGCGGAATACGAGGCATATTCAAATTACTACGAAAAAACCAATTTCAGCACCGAAGACAAAAATAACGGAACCGCAAAAGCGGCCAAAAGTACTGCAGAACGCTACACAGCACTCCTGTTCAGCGAAAAGAAAGAAGATCATTTCCGCGGGAGATATTACGGAACTATCTCGGATTGTGTCATCTTTGCAATAAACACCTATCTCGAAGATGAGTACAACATCATAACTCTCGGAAAAACGTCGATCATCAATGACTATTCCATCTATATTTTTGCCTACAAGGACGGAGTTATCAAATTAATTGAATCAGCATACTCTGACGGATGGCTGAACGCAAATGATGCCGAAAAGATCAAAGAACGGCATAACAAATTCAATAACTACGGTTATTGGATAGGCGAAAAAACCGTATACAAATACACAAAATTCGTTTCCGATCTTGAAGTAATCACCGAATCGGAAATTGAGCAGATCAACGAAGCACTCTTTAAGGAAAGTTTTGATAAGCATTTTGCCCTTTGGGAAAGTGACAATACCTTCAAAACGATGTATAATACAAATCGAAGAATCAAAGAGATGTACGCCCTGGATTCGTATTATATCGCCAAAAGAGAAAGCGCCGCATTCATCAAAAAAGAAGAAGCCACAGACAAGACCTGGGAGGAATATTTCCGATACTACGGCAAGTTCAGAGGCAGAATCATCTGGGCGACCGTTGAGATCAATACCGTAAGCCATGGCACACTATACGGCGTTCACGGTATCAAACTAAAATTCGATTCGACAGCTAAAGTCTATGTTTTCGACAACGGTAAGGTATATGATCTTGCAGATTATTACTACCAAGGTCTGCTGACCGTGGATGATGCATTGAAGCTTTATGGGCGATATTTGGCGTATGAGGACTACCTTTCCTCACACGAAACAGAGCACACCTCTTACTTCCCGCGTAATAAAGAAGAGGATGAGATCTATTCCGAAGTCGTAAAAGGCGATTGGGTCATCTTCAACGGCGGAAATCTGATAGCAGGAAAAGAGCTCTGGCTTGATTTCTATGAAAATTACCTTAAAGAAGAACCTGCCGCGGTGCATATCGCCAATTATTATCCTTTGCTCGATACTCTTTTCCTCACAACGATAGTCTATGACGGGGAGCAGATACAGCAAGTGACCGAAGGTCGCCAAGGAGGAATGATCGCGAGTGTATCAACCGGCATTTACGACCATATCATCAAATATGAGGGAGAGCCCTCGGATAAAAACGACACGATACACGATCACGAGGAAACATACATGCTCGTCAGCAAAGGCGCTTCCGATGCAGGAAACGGCAAATCCTTCCTGGCATTTTCAGAGCTCTCATATCTCGACGATACTCCCGTGGACTTCAACATCACCGCAGAGCAGGATGCGATTTTGTCCGATATTTTTGGCAGCACGTATGATTTTGCTGAAGGTAAGTGGAAAAATTATATCGATATAATACTCACTGCAAAAGAAGCGGAAATATGGAACCGAGAGGCACCTTCGGATATTATTTCGATCCTTGACTTTTTCAAGTCAAACTCACGATTCCAAAGAATATGGTTAAAGCTCCCCTCACCCTCTTCTGACAGAAAGAGTGCTTATATTGCGATCACTCCCGAACAGGATGCCATCATAACCGAGCTTGTTGACGAAAAATACAAGTGCTACGCGGGTTATTGGGATATTTGGTTTTATAAAATGCTTCATTCGGGTGCAATAGATGACTGGAATGAATCGGGGCTCACCTCTGAAAGTGCTATCAAGCAGTTTATGGACGAATATCATATAAAAACGTATATGACAGCAAATGTTCCGCTTTATCCGTGAAGCAATAATACCTCAAAGCCGCCCGAAAATTTCGGGCGGCTATTGATTTCGGGGCGAAAGTATAGTATAATAATAAGGTAGAAATTACGAAAGGGGAAAATGCAATGATAATTGATCTTCTCTGCAATATGCGCCCGATATTTCCCGAGGAGCTGCGCGACTTCGAGGATCTGCGCACCGAGCTGAACGCGGACGACGCCTTTGTCGCCCTCATGCCCGCCGTGACCTTCGATCTCTTCCCCATCTATGCCCTCGGATGCACACAGGCATCGCGTTTCACGGGTTCGAACGCCCTCGGAAAGATATATTTTATGCCCATCGACGTCGCCGACTGCGCGATCTACCCGAAGCTTTGCGACATCATTCGCAATTATTACACGGGCTTTGATACCAAGAACGACGATAAAGAAAAAGAAAAGCAATCCTTCTTTTCAAGATTCAAGAAAAGACACGCAGAAACCGGCGACAAAGCCGACGGTCTTTACGGCATTGAGATCGAGGAGATGATGCTTCTCGATTCGCCCGATCTGAACGCCTCGACCCCACTTCGCCTTTCGCGCAACTGCGAATGCAGCGCGGTCTATTTCCGCTTGATCCTGCCAAACGGCAGCACGGCGCATCTTTTCGCGCTCTGCTCCACTCCCGAGCGCGTCTGGACGAATATCATCGAAAAATACAACATCCGCACCGAAATGATCATCCACTCGCACAAGGGCTTCGGGCATTGGTTCACCTCGACCCCGCTTTACGACTGTCTGTGCAAAACCAGAATGCTCCATCTGCTCCCGCGATTCTATTTCCGCGGAAAATTCATCACGATCGACGATTCGCCCGCGGGATCTTCCCTGCAGGAAGAGGTTGAGGACGAGCTTCGCGGCGGGGTAAGCTTCATCTACCGCCTGCCCGATCGATTATAAATTAAGGAAGAAAACAATGGGAAAATTTGACGGATACCTTATCTGCTCCGACTTTGACGGCACGATCTACGCCGACGGGAAGATATCAAAGGAAAACATCGAAGCGATCGAGTATTTCCAGTCCGAGGGCGGCTATTTCACCTTCGCCAGCGGACGCAATTACGAAATGTTCACCGAAGGTGCCGCAAGCGTCATCACGCCCAACGCGCCCATCCTCTCCTATAACGGCGCGCTCATCATCTCGATCGACGGCAAAAAGATCTATTATCAAGGGCTCGTCACAAAAGAGCAGATGCTTCACGCTTTTTCCGCCTACGATCATTGCAAGGACATCAAGTGCTTCCACGTCAACACCGTCGGCCGCTCGGGCGTTTACACTTTTGATGAAAACGATTCCCCCGAGGCGCGACGTGAATTTATAGGCTCCTTCACCGCGCCCTTCGTCAAAATGATCGCGGTAATGCACGACGGTCATACCGATGAAACCTACGCCGAGGTGAAAAGGCTTTTCTCGAAAGATTTCAACATCACACGCAGCTGGAAATTCGGCATCGAGTTCAACGATCCGAATGACAGCAAGGGCAGAGCCGCCCAATGGCTCAAAAATGAGCTCGGCTGCCATACCCTCGTCTGCGTCGGTGATTACGACAACGATATCGATATGGTCGAAGCCGCCGACATCGGCTACGCAGTCGGCAACGCGACCGATTCACTCAAGGCTGTGGCGGACAGAGTCACGGTGAATGTGAGAGAGCACGCGATTGCGAAGATTATCGAAGAGCTTGAATAGAAAAATCCCCGATATCGGGGATTTTTCTATTGACATTTGTCAAAAGTGTGATATAATATATTATATAGTTGCGCGCGCAACCATCTTACAAAGAAGGAGCATTACCATGCCGTCTTTAATGCGTTATATAAATATCGTCAGCCGATGCGCCACGATCTGGAGAACGGATAAGCTTGAGGGCACGGAGCTTGGCGATCAGCATTATTCCTACATTTTAGTCGTTTGCCGCCGCCCGGGCATTTCGCAGGATGCCATTTCGCGCAGGCTTTTTATCAACAAGAGCAACGTCACCCGCAGCCTTGCCTATCTTGAAGAGCACGGCTTCGTAACCCGTGAACGCGACAGCGAGGACCGCAGACAAACTCTCGTCTATCCCACCGAAAAGGCTCTCGAGATCCTCCCGCAGGTACGCGAGATAATCCGCGGCTGGAACTCCTATATCACCGAGGGATTCACCGAGGAAGAAATGGAGATGTATATGGCAATGACCGAGCGCATTGCCGCCCGCGCCGCGGAATACGCAAAGCTTTCAAGCGATGCATATACCGATCTTGACGGCGCAATTAAACCGAAAAAGGAGGACGGCAAATGAAGCGGATACTTGCATACCTGAAGCCATACACCCGATTTATGTCCTTCACTCTCACGGTCAAGGTGTTTGCGACGCTCATAGAGCTCGCTCTCCCCTACATCCTCAAGCACATAATCGACAGCGTCATCCGCCCCGTTGCGGATATTCCCGATCCCGACGTGAAGGCAAAGGTCACGGAGATATGCATCTGGGCGGTCATTATGATCGTTTGTGCGGGACTCGGCGTTCTCGGAAGTGTCTGGGCTAACAGAATGGCGGCAAAATTTGCGCGAAACGTCGCAGAGGACGTCCGCAGCGACCTTTTCCGCCGCACGATGACGCTATCGCCCGCGCAGACCGACTACTTCACCGTCCCCAGCCTTGAATCAAGACTGACGACCGACACCTACAACATACATAACTTCATCAACACGATGCAGAGAATGGGCGTCCGCGCGCCGATACTTCTCATCGGCGGACTTGCGATCACAGCAACTCTTGACGGCGCGCTGACTCTCGTTATGATCGCAATTCTTCCCTTCCTATTCATCGCGGTCTATTCGCTGACCGCCAAGGGTCTTCCCCTTTACACAAAGGTGCAAAAAGCGGTCGACGGTATGATCCGCGTTGTGCGTGAGGATGCGCAGGGCATCCGAGTCATCAAGGCTCTGACAAAGCAGGACTACGAATACCGCCGCTACGACGCGGTCAACAAGAGCCTTTGCGACATCGAACGCAAGACCAGCTCGATCATGTCATCCTCGAATCCGGTTATGAACTTCTTTATGAATCTCGGACTCGTATGCGTCGTTTTCGTCGGCGCGTACCGCGTAAACGGCGGAATGAGCGAGCCCGGCAACATCATTGCGTTCATTCAGTATTTCACCCTCATTTCGATGGCTATGACCTCGATCACGCGAATTTTCGTTATCTGGTCTAAGGCAAGTGCATCCGCCGTTCGTATTGCTGAGGTGCTTGACACCGAGGAGGGACTTCCCGTTTCATCAAGCTCCGACTACCCCACCCGCGCGGGCGAACGCGGAATCGTTTTCGACAAGGTCAATTTTGCTTACAATAACACAAAAGATATTCTTCACGACATTTCCTTTGAGCTGAAATCGGGCGGGAAGCTCGGCATCATCGGTGCAACGGGTAGCGGTAAAACAACGCTGACCGCGCTCTTGATGAGATTCTACGACGTTTCCACGGGTGCGATCCGCATCGACGGACGTGATCTGCGAACGATCCCCGAGGACGAGCTTCACTCTATGTTCGGCGTTGCAATGCAGCACGATTTCATCGTTGCCGACACGATCAAGGAAAACATCCGCTTCGGACGTGATATCTCCGACGAGCAGATCGCCCGCGCGGCAAGGATCGCGCAAGCTGCCCCCTTTATCGAGGCTTACGATGACGGCTACGATCATCCCCTTGACGCCAAGGGCGCAAACGTTTCGGGCGGCCAGAAGCAGAGGCTACTTATAGCCCGCGCAGTTGCGGGGCAGCCGAAGATACTCATCCTCGACGACTCCTCTTCGGCTCTCGACTATAAGACCGACGCAGAGCTCCGTAAAGCAATAGCAACCGAGCTTGCAGACACAACTACGGTGATCGTTGCACAGCGCGTAAGCTCTGTTATGTCCTGCGATCTAATTCTCGTTATCGACGAGGGACACAT
Source organism: Eubacteriales bacterium (assembly GCA_045541375.1). GTDB lineage: Bacteria > Bacillota > Clostridia > Oscillospirales > CAG-272 > CAG-390. The sequence goes on from JAZQJB010000090.1 coordinate 19,874, forward strand.
CATCGGCGCGGGCAACCACGACGAGCTGATGCAGACCTGCTCTGTTTACAGCGAGATCAGCAATTCACAGATGGGAGGTGCTATCCTTGAATAGAGGCGGTGGAATGGGCCCCGGCAGTATGATGATGGGCGACCCAAGAGCAAACAAAAATCCGAATAACACCACCCGAAGAGGTCAGAAGCTCGACCCCAAGACGCGCAAGAAGGTTCTTCTGCGTCTTTCCAAATACCTTTTCAAGAATACCGAAACCGTCCTTCTGGCATTCTTCTTTATGCTTTCCGCAAACCTTCTCGCGCTCGTCGGTCCCAAGCTTTCGGGCGAGGCGATCAACGCGATCACGGGCAAGGGAACAGTAAATTTTGACGTTATCTACAATAAGGTTTTCTTCCTTATATTGTGCTACTTAGGCTCGGCTCTCCTCTCCCTCGGGCTTGCGCTGACGCTCGTCAGGCTCGGTCAGAAGATAACCTACACCATCCGAAAGGAGATCTTCGAGCATCTTCTCACCCTCCCCGTCGGATATTTCGACACGCACCAGACGGGCGACATAATCAGCCACATTTCCTATGACGTTGACACCGTCAACACCTCGCTCTCGCACGACCTGCTCCAGATCTGCGCGAGCATCGTCACCGTTGTCGGCTCGGTTGCGATGATGATCTCGATCTCACCGATGCTCCTTCTCGTCTTCTGCATCACCGTGCCGATCTCGCTTTATCTGACGAAAAAAAGGACCACCTTTGTGCGTCCGCTTTTCAGAAAGCGTTCCGCGAAGCTCGGTGAACTCAACGGATACGCCGAGGAAATGCTTTCGGGTCAGAAAACGATCCGCGCTTACGGACGTCAGGCACACATCTGCGACAAATTCGACGAACGCAACAAGGACGCCTGCGACGCCTACTACGAGGCAGACTACCACGGCGCCGTCATCGGTCCCTCGACAAACTTTATCAACAACCTTTCGCTCTCGCTGATCATAATGTTCGGTGGAATCTTCCTTCTGCTCTCTATCACGGGCGTAGTTCCTCCCCCCGCAGAGCATTGGGGCGATCCGATCCTCTCGATCTTCTTCATCGAGATCGGCTATCTCTCCTCCTTCGTTCAGTATTCACGCCGTTTTGCGGGACCGATAAACGAGTTTGCCAACATCCTCGCCGATCTGCAGTCCGCACTCTCCGCGGCTGAAAGAATCTTCAGAATAATCGACGAAGAGCCCGAAACGCCCGACATCGAAAACGCTATCGACACAAACGATATCCACGGCGAAGTCAAGATCGAGCACGTCCGCTTCGGCTACGTGCCCGAGCGCGTTATCATCAAGGACCTGAACCTCGACGTTCCGCAGGGCAGCACAGTCGCCATCGTCGGACCGACGGGCGCGGGCAAGACCACGATCATCAACCTTCTTATGCGTTTCTATGACGTAAACGCGGGAACGATCGACCTCGACGGCCACGAGATCCGCGAATATACGCGCCAGAGTCTGCGTTCTGCTTACACAATGGTTCTGCAGGAGACCTGGCTCTTCGGCGGCACTATTGCCGTGAACATTGCCTACGGCAAGGAAGGCGCAACGATGGATGAGATCGTCGCGGCGGCAAAAGCGGCGAAGATCGACTCCTTTATCCGCACACTCCCCGAGGGCTACGACACAGTTATGACCGATAACGGCGTCAATATTTCGAAGGGTCAGAAGCAGCTTATCACCATCGCGCGCGCAATGCTCGCCGATTCGCCGATGCTGATCCTCGACGAGGCGACCTCGAACGTCGACTCGCGCACCGAGATCATGATCCAGGAAGCAATGCTGAGGCTTATGCAGGGCAGAACCTGCTTCGTCATCGCGCACCGCCTTTCAACCGTTCAGAACGCCGACACCATCCTCGTCGTCAAGGACGGCAACGTCATCGAGCAGGGCAACCACGAAGCACTCATGCGCCTCGGCGGCACCTACGCGGGACTTTACAATTCGCAGTTTTCATAATAGAGAAACCGACCGATATGCCAAACGGCGCATCGGTCGGTTTTATTTATATCAACTAAGCGGATACTTTTTATTATTCCGCGGATCATCGCGAACGTTGTCATAACCATAATAGGTGTTTTTGCTGTCTGCGCAAACGGTGCCATCTGTGCATAAAACAAAAGTATTGGTATTATGGAATTTTTGTCCTTTGAATTTCTTCCAATCTGAAATTGAACCCGCGTAATTAACGTTAAAGAGCAATCTGCAATTTTTGAACGCCCCCTCCCTGATGCTTTGAACACTTGCCGGCAAAACGAGCGTATCCAAGCTGACGCAATCAGCAAACGCGCTGTTGCTGATGCTCCTCAAACCATTCAAAGCGGTGACTGACTTGAGATTATCGCATCCGAAAAATGCATATGAATCAATATGCATAACGCTTGAAGGAACAACGAGCTCGGTTATGCCGCAATATGCAAAGGCGCGTTCGCCTATTTCTGTCACTCCTTCGGGGATGACTAAAGTTTCAAGAGAGAAACATCCGTTAAACGCGCTCGAGGAAATAGTATTGACACTTGAGGGGAGAGTTATCGTTTTCAAAGAAGCGCAGGAGCTAAATGCATAATCGCCGATCGTTCGGAGTCCCTCGGGCAAGCTCACATCCTTCAGCAAAGTGCAGCGTTCAAACGCCCGCGCGCCTATACTTTTGACACCTTCGAGCCCTCTCGCGGACTTAAGGAATTGGCAGCCGCTGAAGGCTGCATCACCAATGCTCGTCACACCCCCAAAATCGGTGACCTCTTCAAGCCACGTGCAATACGAAAAGGCGCCGGCTCCGATCGACTTCAGACTTTCGGGGAACGTCAAGCTTGAAACAGACCGGCAAGCGCCAAAGGCGTTGTCCCCAATAGTTTTGAGCCCCTCGTGAAATATTATTTCTTCAACGTCTGTGCAAAAGAAGAACGCGGAATTACCGATTTTGACAACGCTTGAAGGTATATCAATGCTTTTTAACGCCTCGCAACCCTCAAACGTACTCTCTGCAATCTCCTTCAGCCCCTCCGGAAGCTCTACTTTATACAAAACCTTGCATCCGTAAAAAGCTCTTTTTCCTATACTTTTAACGCTCGAAGGAATGCTCACGTTTTGCAACCTTTTGCTTCCTTCGAAAGCAGATTCGGCTATACCGATAACCGGGATGCCGTTGACTTCTGCAGGTATTTCGATATTTCTCTGTCCCCATTTTTTGTTTATTGAACTGACTACGACTCCGCCATCTACCTTCGCAAAATTAAGCTCAGGTCTGGGGATGACAAAGTAAACGCCCACGATCAAAGCCACTGCCGCAACCATTGTCGCTACGGTGATCAGCCAAGACTTTATACGCTTTCTGCGGAGACTCTTTTCCTCCTCGATCAGCTTTATCTTCTTCTCGCAAGTAAGGATCAGCTCACCCGTTTCCAATCGGTTTTTGACTTGACGAAGCAATACCAAAGCCTCGCGGTAACCGTTTACGGTGTTGGATTTCATCTGATACTTCGCCGAGTGGAGCAGAGCGTCGTTTTTCAGCTTTTCAATACGCAAGCGACAACGGCTCTCAAGCGCTTCCGAGTCCTTATATCCTCGCAACCCGTAAAACCGAGTCGCCACACGCATATAATCGGATTCAGTCACAGCTTCTTCCATCTCTGCCAGAGCCTTTTTATACAGCCCTTCAAGCGAAGCCTGCTCGTTTGGAGCGTCGTTGACGACATAATTCTGATTATCCATGAGTCTTCTCCTTTCTTTGATTCGATGCGCACTTTCTACAATTTTATTATAGCATAGGCGTGCTTTTTTGTCAAGTTTTTCTTTTGTTCATATTTTTTGGCGCAGTAAAGCTCAAAAAACAAGCCCTCCCGCAAGAGGCAATGCTGTCAACTTTTAAGTAGACAGCATTGCAGTGAAATATTTCGCCGATGGCGAAATGTGAAATCTTGCTATCGCAAGATGAAATCCTCGCTTCGCTCGGGTGAAATCTTTCGCTTTCAGCGAAAGGTTAAGGTAGAAATTTGCAAAAGCAAATTTCATTTTATTGAAATTCACTTAATTTGACAGCCCTCCCGCTTGCGGGAGGGTTGGG
>JAZQJB010000091.1:0-10423 GCA_045541375.1 Eubacteriales bacterium
AGTTCTCAACGGCGACAAGTATGAGAACGGCGAGAAGGGCGCAGCAGCTACTACCGCAGCACCCGAGACTCAGGCACCCGAGACTCAGGCTCCCGAGACTCAGGCTCCCGAGACCCAGGCTCCCGAGACCCAGGCTCCCGAGACCCAGGCTCCCGAAACTCAGGCTCCCGAGACCCAGGCTCCCGAGACCAATAAGCCCGAAGAAAAGAAGGGCTGCGGCGGATTCATCGCTGGCGGCGTTGCTATCATCGCTATCCTCGGCACTGCCCTCATCATCAAGAAGGAAGACTAATTCCCGATACATAAAAACCTCTCGCTTCGGCGAGAGGTTTTTTATTATTTCCGATTCTTCTTGGCATTCTGTGAGAAATATGATAATATATACATATAATATAATGGTAAGTTGTTACGACTTTTATTGTGCCCGAAAACTCGCAAAATTGCTTAATTATACTCAATTATGCCGAGTTTCGCCGCGTCTTCATATCCAACGTGAGTATATGTGTTTAGCGTAATACTAATATTGCTATGTCCCATAATGTACTGTAAGACTACAGGGTTCATACCTGCTTTAGCCATGTTGGAACAGAATGTATGCCGACACACATGAGGAGTGACTTTTATTGTTTCGTCGCTGTAAATGCCGTTATACTTTTTACAAATACGTTCAAGAACTTTTTGCCAATGATAAGCGACCATACTCAATTTGGCTGATAATACAGCAAACGAGGACGATCGACAGCTTAGGGATGAAGTAGCAAAAATTAATTACATAATCTTTGGTGATGACTATCCTCCATCTGATCATCATGCAGAGCATTGATTTGTGAGTTTACTTATAGACAAATCCGCATTTTTGTGTTATAATATATTTATCGAATCAAATGGGAGGCGGCGTATGGCAATTTCGGAATGGAGCATCCGCAGAACTAATATAGGTCAGAGCGAGGTCAAAGTTGTTCTTTGCGACGATGATGCGGAATTTTTGAATATTTTCCGTGGCGAGATCATAGAGGCTTTTAAAAAACTGAATCTGAAGGCGGAGCTGACGACCTTCAACAGTGCCGAATATATTCCCGACGGTATGTTTGCATCCTGTGATATGGTGTTTCTCGACATCGACTTTGAGGGCGAGGATTACAACGGCATTGACATCGCGCGCCGTCTGCGCGCAGTCAATAAGAAAGCTGTGCTTTTCTTTGTGACGAACTTTATCGACTACGCCCCCGCAGGCTACGAGGTTCAGGCGTTCAGGTACATACTCAAGCGTGACCGTAATGACGTGCTTGAGCGCTACATCCTGCAGGCGATCGAGCAAATGGCGGAAAACCGAGAGATTTTCAGCATATCCGACGGCGATTCTGTCATAGAATTTCCGATTGATGACGTTTCATATATGGAAGTCACCGATCACGAGGTTCTCGTTCACAGAAAAGAAGGTACGCATTCTCTCAACGCCTCGCTTTCGAGCCTTGAAGAGCAGCTTGAAAAGTGTGGATTCTTGCGAATTCACAACAGCTACCTCGTGAATATGCGCTATATCGGGAAATACCGCAGTCGCGAGTGCATCCTGACCGACGGCACCGTTCTGTCTGCAAGCGCACGCAATTATTCCGCGCAAAAGCAAAAATATATGCTGTGGAAGGGATTCAGATAATGCAATTTGTTTTTGTTCCCATCTTTACGGCTTTGCAGATATGTTTTATCTGGCTGCTTTTCTCCTCGTTTCTTGAACCCAAGCAATGGGGGAGTGATAACGTATTCTGGCACGTGCTCGCCTGGCTTATAACGGCGATCTTCGGCTTGTTTGACCTCCCCGGAATTTACGGTTACATAGTATACATCTTGATGTCTGTCATTCTTCTTATTGTCGTATACGGCGAGAACGGTGAAAACGGCGAAAGCAGCGTGCGTAGCCTCGGATTGCTTGCTGCCGCGTTTGTCATTCCCTTTATCATCGACAGCGCGTTTCTGCATTTCGCCGCAAATATCAAGGGGATCGCGTATTTCCTGATCCTTGGGGCGGGAAAGGTGCTTCCGATCGTGCTGGCTTGGATTCTTCGAAAGCTCAGATTCACCGGCATCGGACATAGGGAAGCCGACAGCGAGGCGTTGCTGCTCAAGCAACACATGGAGTTGCAAAAAGAAAGCATGAACGCGCTCGAGCAGAACTACCGTATGCAAAGAAAGAGTACGCACGAATTTGAGCATCACCTGCAGGTGCTTGGCGACCTTTTGAAGCAAGATGAGACCGCTGCGGCTTGCGATTATCTTGACAAGCTCAAAAAGAACCGCTCGATGCACGTTATGGGCGTCAATTCGCGCCATCCCGTGGTGGACGTTATTCTCAACCAGAAATATCAGATGGCGAGGGAAAACAACATCAAGGTGCAGATTCAGGTGAACGATCTTTCGGAGATTGATATACCTTCCGATTCACTTGTCGTGGTGCTTACCAACCTTTGGGATAACGCCATCGAGGCTTGCCGACGCATCGATGGCTACCGCGAGATCTTTTGCAGCATCCTTTACGATGAAGGGCTCTATATTTCGATACGTAACACCTCAAATCCCGTCCGCATCGAAAACGGCAAGATAGCCACCTCAAAGCAGGATTCTCTCAGCCACGGCTTTGGTCTGATGAGTGTGTGCTACACCCTCGACGGCCTCGGCGCGGAATATTCTTTTGATTATAGCGAAGGCTGGTTCAGCTTCGTCGCGGAAATTGAATAATGACAAAAACAGTGGGAAACTTCGATTTCTCACTGTTTTTTTGCCCAAAATGATGCAGTTACGCTGAAAATGTTGCAGTTACGATAAAGTATTGAAATTTTTTACTTTGTGTGATATAGTATATATGAAAGCGAGGTTGATACAATGAAAAATTTACGGCATTTATTCAGACAACCCCTAAAGACCGTCACGGGGATCATACTGGTCACGCTGGCGGTTTCCATACTATGCGTCAGCGTCGGCCAGGCTTTTGCGGTGCGGATGACACAGCAAAAGATGAACCATGAGTTCACAACCGTCGCAATGCTCACAAACACCTATACCGTACCCGAGGACGTGCTTTCCTGGCTTAATAAAACGGCAGAGGAGCACCCCGACGTTATAAAGATGATATCAGAGCAGGGATTCCTCTCCTCATATATCCCGGGGATGAAGACCTTGAATTATTCGGACCCCGAGGACGGAGTTTTTTACAATAGCGGCACCACCGGCCCCTCGACCGTGCGCCCGTGGCCCCACGGCAGGCCCTATTGTTGCGCTATGTTCGTTATCACCATTGACAGCGTCGGCGGTGCTGTGGAAAAAGCAAGAACCTATACCACAAGCGAGGATCTGACGCTTGAGGATTTTGCAACCTACGAAGAATACAGAAAATGGTATGATGAAAATCACAAAACCTCTAAGCTGACTTATGCCTACACCGTTGAGATCGTCGGTACGGTAAACGAGGTGATCTCGCTCGAGGAGGGCTTCGAGGATCCGACCGGCAGAACCATCAAGCTCACTTTTTCCTCGCCCACACCGCGAAATAATGATATGACCGCCATTTCCAAATTGAAGAAGGGCGAGCAATACATCGTTTACGGTATGGATTACCGCGACAAGGATTGGCAGCTTCGCAGTCAGCTTAAGACCGGCGAGTCCGAATGTACCGTCGAGAGGTATGGATTGATAACGCACGTCACGGCAGAGATAGATAAATTTGATCTGTCGAAAATTCATATTATGACGGACGCGGATAAGGTTGAATACGAGAAAAAATATCGCGCTTCGGGTGAAGTCCACCTTGTGAACGGCAAGGTCGTGCTCCCGTATGCACGGGTCGATATGGATGACGGAAGCAAGGTGTATCTGTCACAGAGCCAATATAAGATCATCAACACGGTCACCTTGACTCTCGGCAATCCGATCAGCCAGGTGAATTATGAATTTATCCGCGATCGCGAGGGCGGTCCGGTGAAAGAGGTGCGGTACATCACGGAGTATACGTATTTTGATGGAGAGGACTACGTTGCTTGCACCGCAGATGAATATACCGAGATCTACAAGATCCCCACGTTCGCCCTCCTTGAAGGCTCCGCAGAGGAATTTTTGAATTCCTCGGCGGGGGCCGAATGGAAGGCGGCGCTCGAGAGGGACAAGATTAACAACAACTGCTTCCTCACCATCGGCGTCGACCACCTCGGATATCTGATCGACTTTGTTCGCGGCGATTCGGTGATAACATCGGGCAGATCCTTCACGTCCGCGGAGCTTGAGGATGGCAGCCGCGTTTGCATAATGCACGAGGCTCTTGCCGCCGAAAACGGACTTGAGGTCGGCGACAAGGTTACGATGAACTTTTATCATGACGACAACGTCATTCCGTATGATAAGAAGACCACGGGCTGGGGCGATTATCTTGCTCCGAATGCCGGCTTCTACTATAAAACGACTCCCTTTACCGAGACGGAGGAATATACCATCGTCGGATTTTGGCGCGGCGAGCTGCTCTGGCCCGACGTAAGCGAAAATGAATACTCATTCTCGCCCAATACGATCTTTATTCCGAAGGGCTCGAGTGAAACCGAGCTCGATCGCAACGAAAGCATCCTCTATATGACTCCCGTCGTTCACAACGGCAAGCTCGAGGAGTTCCGCCGTCTGGCTGAAGAGGACGGATTCAACGACCGCTTTCACTATTTCGACCGCGGCTACTCGCTCATTATGAAAAACTTCTTCAATTATGAAAATATGGCAGTTCAGGTGCTCGCTATCGGATGCACGATATATGCGGTCATCATCTTGATGTTCTTGATGCTTTATCCCGGATCGTATTCAAAGTCGGTAAGAACTATGGAATCACTTGGAGTGTCATACCCGAAGAGAGTTTGCTTTATTATCACCGCCTCAATGTCGATTATCACGCTGTCGACTGTCTTCGGAAGCTTCTTGGGCACGCTTTTGTGGAGATTTGCCGTGAGTGCGCTCAAGACGTCGGCGGGCGCCGTGACCGAGCTCTTTATCGAGCCGGGAACCCTCGGCGCCATAGTTATCGCGCAGTTCTTATTTGTGCTGCTGCTTGACGTTCTTGTGTCCCTGTACGTAGCCACCCCCAAGAAAATGTCGGCAAGGAGGTAATCATGATAAAAAAGATCATAAGACGAATAAAAAGACAACCGCTCCCCTGCATTGCCGTCTGCCTGCTTGCCGCTGTGCTTTCGGTGTCTCTTTGCCATCTTCAGCACTCGCTTGAAGAGGAGCGCCTCAGCTTCGAGCAGACCTGCAATTCGATCCCCGTTCACTTCAAGATCACCGAGCTTGACGGCAGCAAATTTGAAGGCAAAAACGGGATCGCAAAGTGGGCTATGAACGAATTCCTCTTGAACGACGGGGATTTCAACAAGCTTTCAAGGGAGCTGTTCGTTCGCGTGGATTACAAGGGCGTAATTCCTGAGGAAGACAAAGAAGCCGTGCCCACCACGCCCTTCAGCGGGATCACGTCTATCGGCGCGGCGGAGGAGCTTTCACCCTCGCGCGGCTCAAGAGTTCGCTGGTATGAGGGATACGATGAAAGCATATTTGCCACGAAGGAATTAGTTTGCCTCGTGCCCGAAGATTTCAAGGGCGGAGACGAAATCGAGGTAACCTTCACGGGAAAAGACAAGCTTGATTTTGTAATTGACGGCAATAAAACAGAGATAAATCGTAGCTACGTTCAGCACACCGCAAAGTTTACGGTCGTGGGACGCTATACCGACGAGGGCAACGAGACCGTTTATTGCCCCTATAAAACGATGGTGTCGTTGCTTGATATGATCGAGATCGCGAAGGAGACTTGCGTCAGTTATCTTGGCGCCACGCTTACAAACAGCTTGGATATCGACAAGCTGCGCGAGGCGAGGGCAAAATGGTTTGCCGAGCCGAATCCCACGGGCGAGCAGACTCCCTGGGAGGGGGAAGAGGCTTATTCCAAATATTATCTCTACGCATTGGATATCGAGGATTCCCTCCTGCGAACGCTGGAATCCAATATGAAAAACAGCATATTCCTGAATAAATTCGCGTCCGTTATCGTCTTTATTCTTTCTGCGGGCGCGGGCTTCCTGACGGGATTCCTCATCATTCGCTCAAGAAAGCGAGAGATCACGCTGATGCGCACCGTCGGAGAATCGAATCGCGAGGTCTACTTCAATTTTGCACTTGAGCAAATGGCGTGCGCCATCGTCGGTATAGCTTTCGGTGGTGCATATAATCTGTGGGATCCGATCGGTCAGCTTTTGATATTCGCTGTTGTTTATTACGTCGGCCTCAGCGTCGCGCTTGCGATATTCCTGAGCAAGAATCTTCTTGCAACCATCAAGGAGGATGAATAAGCAATGAAAAAGAAATATTTGATATATATCCTTATATCCGTGCTGCTTTGTGCGGTCATTGCCGTTGGCGTTTACTCCATGCACAAATCGGCACAGGAAAAAATGAAGCAATATGAGGAGGGTTTTGCCGCGGCACAGGTCGCCGTGACCGTGACGACGGCCACGGGCGAGTACAAAGAAGATGAAAAGTTCGAAACGTACGAGTGGGTTTATAAATTGTTTACCGATCAGGAACCCGTTAAGTTCTACGACCTTACCGCTGCAGGTGGTGATTTAAGAGCGGAACATAATTTGCTAAAAGAAACGATCCCCACGGAGCTTTCCTTGGCTGAATACGTCAAAGACGTTCGAATTATGATGTCGCAAGAGATAAACAATGTCAGTGGCTACAGCTATGGAAGTGACGACCGATATTATGCTTGTGGTATTACCTCGATTGACTGCGATCCGATGCTTGCTTCGGAGGAATGTGAGATCACCTGGTATGAAGGATATGACGAAAGTATTTTTGAGGGTGACGGACTCTATTGCCTCGTTCCGGATACCAAGCTCGAAGAGTATGATAATGGAAACGGCGAGGCTGTTGTGACCTTTTATAACATGTCCTTTAATTATTCATTCGAAGACGGTAAGCTTGTGCAGGAAAAAATAGATCTCGAATGTTCCTACACGATGAAGATCGTGGGAACCTATACGGACGGCGACCGGAACAGTATCTACTGTCCGCTTTCAATTATTAAAAAGGCGTCCGGCGAGCTTGGAGCGGACCCGTACTATCATTATCTGAGCGCGAAGTTTGTTGACAACAGCCGTCTTGACGAATTCCGCGAAAAAATGAGCATTTGCTTCCTTGAGCCCTCGCCCGAAAATGAGCGTATCCCTTGGGGACATCATATTGAATGTCGGGATGATCACATGCTTCAGCACAAATATTACCCTCTTGCCTTGGATATCGACGACGAGGCTTTGATCGAACTGTCGGGTGTGAAAGACGAAGCTGCAATGCTTGAGGACATCGTCAAGGCAGGCATCATCGCCATTAAGGTCATCATCGCGGGAGTTCCGGTAGGATGTCTTGTTATCTTTTTGACGAATAAGAGAAAAACGAAAGCCGAATGACCAACGAAAGGAAGTGAGAGAATGAATCCAAAAGCAAAAATGCATTTGATGTGCATCCTGATCCCCCTGCTGATCTGTGCGGTCATCGCCGTTGCCGTTTACGCTTTGCATGCAACGGCAGAGAAAAAATTGAGGCAATACGAGGAGGCTTTCGCCGCGGCACAAGTTACCGTGACCGTGACGACCCCCACGGGCGAGCTCGAAACCGAGATCCTGAAGGACGGAACGGTGTATGAGAGGGAGCTTTCGATTCCCGATTGGGTTTATCAAATTTTTACCGAGCGAGAGCCCGTTAAGTTCTACGACGTATCAGAGGCGAAAGATCTGTCAGAGGCAAGCAAACTACGAAAAGACGAACCTTCTGCGGAGCTTTCCTTCGCGGAATACGTAAAAGACGTTCAGCTTATGGTATCGGAGCAGATAAACAAGGTCGGCGACTATAGCTTCTCGATCCGTGAACACTATTATGCATATGGTATTACCTCGCTTGACTGCGTTCCGCTGTTCGCTTCGGATTGGGAAAGCGAGATCACCTGGTTTGACGGATATGACGAGAGTATTTTTGCAAGCAATGGGCTCTATTGCCTCATCCCGGCGAGCAAGCTCGAAGAGTATGACAACGGAAACGGTGAGGCTGTTGTGAGCTTTTATTACTCGGCTATGTCACATAAGGTCGTGGACGGTGAGCTTGTGAAAGAACAAACAGAACGTGAATGTCCGTATACGCTGAAGATCGCGGGAACCTATACGGGCGGCGACTGGAACAGCGTCTACTGTCCGCTTGACATCGTTGAAAAGGCGTGCAGCGAGCTTGAATCAACACCGCTAGTTCTTTCACTGAGCGCAACCCTTGCGGACAATAGCCGTCTTGAGGAGTTCCGCGAAAAAATGAGCCTGTGCTTTCTCGAGCCCTCGCCCGAAAATGAGGATATACCTTGGGGATATTACGTAGAATGGCAGAATATCTTCCGTTATCACGAAGTTTATCCTTTGGGCTTGGCTATCGATGATGAGGCTTTGCTTGCGCTGCCCGACGTGACAGGTGTGGTTGGAGTGCTCAAGACCATAGTAAAGATAGGCATTGCCGTCATTGCGGTCATCATCGCGGGAATTTCGGTAGGACTTCTTGTAATATTCTTGAAGAATAGGAAAAAGAACAAAGCGCTGAAGCCCTTGCATTACGCGTATATTTCCGGCGTTGCCCTGCTGTTGTTTTCCGCGATCGTTACGACATCGATCTGTTATTTACACGCATCGACCGAGGTTGAAAAACGCAATTATGAAGAGGCGTGCCTGACCTCACCGATCACCTTGACCGTAACGGATCCCTGGGGAAAATTTACGGGATATGCCCACTTCTCCGACGGTAGCATCAAGTGGAGGACGGACTTTTTCTCGGTATACGGCTGGATCTTTGACTTGTTTACTTCGGAAGAGCCTGTAAAGTTTTATGACGTCTCCGGCGTGGAGGATCCCGAGTATAATCCCGAGGCTGTCGAAGAGATAATGAATGAGACCGAGCCGATCGAGCTCTCTCTGAGCGAATACGTAAAAAATGTTCAGATCAAAAAGGTTTATGAGATGACCGAAGTCAACGGCAGGGATTGCAGCGATTCCAATCTGATCGGCATCACCTCGATGTCCTGCGTACCCGAGCTCGATCCCGCCCGCGGCTGTGAGATCGTGTGGTATGAGGGATACGACGAGAGCATTTTTGACGGCGACGAGCTGCTTTGCCTCATTCCCGAGGATAAGATTGACCGTTACGATAACGGCAACGGCGAGGCTGAGATCTATTTCAAAATCAGCTCTAAGAAAATAACCTACGTTGACGGCCAACGTGTGCGTGACGAGGTTGAGTACCGCGAATACCGATGCACACTCAAGATCGCGGGAACACATAAAGGCAAGGATTACAAAGGCATTTATTGCTCGCTCCCCGTTTTTGATCAGGTGTGCAGCGAGCTTGATGTGACGGTAGGTATTGATGCAATGAGCATGACGCTTGCGGACAACAGCCGCCTTGATGAATTCCGCGAAAAAATGAGCTTCTGCCTGACCGAGGCTGATCCGGATGCCGAACTGAAAAAATGGGGAAGTTATGCGAATACACGGTATAATGAATATTATGATAGGGCGTTGGATATTGATGACGAGTATCTGAAGGAGATGTACATCTCCCTTGAAGAAAGTATAGAGTACACCCGCCGTGTCACGCAAATGATCCTCGCGGTTGCCGCGGTTATGAGCTTAGTGATAGCATGTCTTGCGATATGCAGCCGCAAGCGCGATGAAGCACTTATGCGCAAGTTCGGCGAATCGAAGATACGGGTATGTGCTCGCCTTATGATCGAACAAATGGCGTGCGTGCTTATCGGAATAATCCTCGGCGGTGCATACTTCTTATGGAAACCCATAGTCAAGCTGTCGATCTTTGCGCTGATCTACCTCGTTGCGCTCACTTTCGCGATCGCGATATTTATGAGCAAAAAACCTATCAAAACCGCCAAGGAGGAGAATCAATGAGTATTTCACTGAAAAACGTATCCTACAGTTATAGAGGAAAATACCAGACCGTTCGCGCGGTGGACGGCGTGTCCTATGATTTCGAGCCCGGAAAGTGCTATGCCATCATTGGCAAGTCGGGCTCGGGCAAGACCACGCTCCTCTCGCTGATGGCGGGACTCGACCTGCCCACTGAAGGCGAGATCATCATCGACGGCAAGTCAACAAAGAATTGGAACCGCAACCGCCTCCGCCGCGATGCCGTCAGCGTGATCTATCAGAATTACAACCTCTTCCCGCTTCTGACCGTGCAGGAGAACATCCGCTACCCGCTCGATCTGAGAAGAATGTCCAAGAAAAAAGCCACCGAATTGGCAACAAAGGTCCGCGAAAGGGTCGAGCTTTCAGCAAACTACGATAATCGCCTTCCC
>JAZQJB010000092.1:0-36312 GCA_045541375.1 Eubacteriales bacterium
GCCACGAGTGGGATAATATGTTTTATCCGTTGAATATGAACGGAAAAACATATTTCTGCTTCAGAAAAACTCTTTACGGTTTTACCTTGCTCGATACCGAAACTTTGGTGGAGAAATACGACTTTTTCCCCGAAAGCGTGCTTGGCGGGGAGGAATCCTTTATTATCGTTGATGCAAAAATGTTCGGAGATCTTATCATTTTTTACGGATGTTACTGGGCGTGTCCGTATGCGTGTATTGCCTACGACCACCGCGCGGGAGTTTTTGTGAACTTGTCGGATGAATACGGCATTGCCGACGACGAAGTGGTGATTAAAAACGATGTTCTTGTCCTGCGCGACACGGGTTGTAATGATGATAAAAAAGAAACAACCGTCTCGATAGATGAGATACGGTTGCTCTTGAAAAACAAGGGATGCGCGGAATCAAATTTATAAATATTATCATTGAATTGTCAAACAAGGAAGAAAAACAATGGATGAATATAAAGACAGAAAATCAACTCGCCTAAAGAATTTTGATTATAGTCAAAATCGAGTTTATTTCCTTACAATATGTACCGTGAATAAAAAGTGCATATTATCTCACATCGTGCCGAATCTTGACTTACAATTTAATCGTGCAGACAGTATTCAATTATCACGCGACGGATTTATGCCGATAGTCGAATTAACTAAAATCGGCAAGATAGTTGATAAATATATTTTATCTATTAACAATGTAGAAGGTGTAATTGTTGATAAGTACGTTATTATGCCTAATCATATTCATTTGATTTTAGCGATCAAGAGTAACAACCATCAATTAGATGCGGAGAACGGTACAAGCGATATTTCATCAACCATTAAGCGATCCAACGATACAATACCTCATATTGTGTCAACTTTCAAAAGATTTTGCAATAAAGAGGTTGGTGAGAATATTTTTCAGCGTTCATATTATGATCATATAATAAGAAATTACGAAGATTATGAGGAAACAGTAAGGTATATTATTCATAACCCACGTCGTTGGTACTTAAAATATAGAACCCCAAAAAGATAAAAAAGCTGTCGAATTAAAAATCGGCGGCCTTGTTTGTTAGTACGAGAAATATATTATATATTATTTCTCGTTCTTTATTACGAGCCTGTAGGGGAGGGCGTCCTCGACCTCCCACGACTGCACATAATTATTTTGCTAATTACATTTAGAAACTATGGTTTTGCTCACTTGATTTTGTACTTATCGAATCTTTCATTGGGCTTGGGAGGTCGAGGACGCCCTCCCCTACAGGCTCGTCGAGAAATAATACTGTAAGTCTTGATTATAAACTCGTATTGTATTTGATTAGTTTACCCAATTCCCTCGAAATCTCGTTTGCTTTTCCTTCAAGCTCTCTGCAAATATCCGTTCGCCACGTTGCGAATTTGAGCAGTTGAAGGCGGTCTTCGAAATCGGAATTCAGGTATTGCGGGTAGCCGAATTTGCTTCTTGCGAGTTGGAAAAGGTAGACATACGGCATGGCGCGCATATCCTTTTCGGTCAGCGGAGCGTGTTTCATATATTCGCGGACGTAATCGCAAAATGCTCGGATGTCGATCTTTGCGGTTTTGTTGCACTCCTGCGAAGTCTGAACGAAGGAACGCATGATTTCCCAGACTACGGGCAGAGTCCTTGCGCCCGAAAAGTCAATGACAGCTTTTATATCATCGCCGTCAAAGATCATTTGACAGCCCTGATAGTCGCCGTGGCTGGCGGTATAAGTTATGCCGTCAAAGTGTTTTTTGCAATCGGATAATCTGTAAGCAAGCTCTTTTTTATACTGCAGATCCTTGATGATCCGATCGGCATTGTTATCATTCTTCAAGTGTAACGCAGAATCAAGGAGCGATCCATATTGCCCCGCAAGTTTTTCCGCCGAGTACTCGGATATCCAATCCTCGCCCATATCGGTTTGAAGGGAATAATCCTTGAGCGCGGCGTGTATCTTTCCGAGCATTTCGGCAACTTTGGGCATTAAGTGTTCGGGCAGATCATCATATCCGTATGCCTGACCTTCGACAAAATCTTCAAGGCAGATAACGTGTCCTTCATAAGTGAACACAAAATCATCCTGTACGGTTTTGTAAAATCTTGCAATGGGTATCCCTTTGGAAGCAAGGAAATCCACAAGCTTCGCCTCTTCTATGATCTTATCTTCCGAAAACTTGCTTTGAAGCTCTTTGAGAAAGTAAATTCTGCTGCCGTCCGATATGCGGTAACAGTTCGCGCTTCCAAGCGGTAAGCGCTCAATATCGGTAACGGCTATGCCGTATTTTTCTTTTAACAGCTCACGGATCGATTGGGGAGATAATACGGTTTTTTCAAGAGCCATAATGATACCTCGAAATTATATCTCGATCTCAAACCCATCATAAGCCATAATTACGCCGAATTCGCCGAGAATTCTTGCGGTTTCCTCTGCGGGGACGCCGTGGATGTGGGGGCCCATGTGGCTTGCGATGATCTTTCCGTTCTCGCTCATTACGTTGTTTTCCTTGAAGGCTTCAACGAGCAGGCGGAGCATGGGGATGGTGTTGTGCGTGCCTATGCGGAAGTTGCCGGGCTGTTCGCCGCAGGTGGTGTCGAAAACGGCGCAGTCGATGGGAAGGGCTTTTTTGTAAAGATAACCCCATTCCTTGCCCGTAAGCCAACCGCCGTCAAGACCGTAAAAGAGCTTTTGTCCGTCCTTTTCAAAAACGTAATGAACCGTCTGCTCCTCTTTGCCAGCAATGTGGTTCGAGGGGAGCGCGGTGACGGTCATTCCCGCCGCCTCAAATGTGTCCATAGCTTCAAAAGTCACGATATTGACAAGCGCCATCTCCTCCTCGGTCAGTCCGAGATATTGAAGCGCGCCCTTCTCGCAATAGAAATTGAGCTTTCGGTCGCCCGCCTTGGCGTAGCGGAGGAAGGTATCCTTGCAAAAATGGTCGTCGTGGCTGTGGGTCAGGAAAATATCGGTCACGCTTGCGGGCGATATTCCGTGTTTTTCGAGAAAATCGTATGTATGGATCGGCACGTCGAGCTGAACTGTCCCGTCCATAAGCATCGAGGAGCAACGGCGTGCGCCCTCGGGGATCTGATCCTCTTGCAGTCTTTTGCATTTCGCCGAGCCGGTTCCGAGAAATAAAAGCTTCATTTTTATTCTCCTTTTTTGTGTTTTCTTAAATGGTATCACAAAATGGCAAAAAAGTCAAGTAAAAAATATATTGACAGCCGAAAAAATATATTGTATAATATATTTGTAAAATATTCATTGGAGGTTTTACTATGAACAGATCAGAACTTAAAAACAGAGCAAAACAGGCGCTGAACGGCAATTGGGGCGCCGCTATCCTCGGAGTCATCGTTTATATGGTCGTGATTTCGATCCTGAGCTCCACCGGCGTCGGTGCATTCGTTACGGGACTTGTTGCGGTTGGCTATATTTCGCTTTTTCTTGTCCTTTTGAGAGGCGGAAATCCGAGCTTTGAGGGCTGCATTTCCGCTATCACCGAAAACATCGGTACAAAATTTATCGCGACCCTTCTTGTATCTCTTTACACATTCCTTTGGTCGCTCCTCTTCATCATCCCCGGCATCGTCAAGTCGTATTCCTACGCAATGACCCCCTACATACTTCTTGACCGTCCCGAGCTCAGCCCCACCGAGGCTATCAAGGAGAGCGAAAAGATGATGAACGGACACAAGATGGATCTCTTCATCCTCGACCTTTCCTTCATCGGTTGGATTCTTCTTTCGATGCTTACCTGCGGAGTGCTTATTCTTTACGTTGAGCCCTATATGATGGCAACAAAAGCCGCATTCTATCTTGAGCTCAAGGGTTCCGATCCCGAGCCCGAAGCAGAGGCAGAGGAGCAGCAGATCTATACGCCGGAAGCGTAAAGATAGTGAACAGTGGAAAGTGAAAAGTGAAAAGTTGAGGAAAATTTTCTCGCTTTGCTCGAAAATCAGCTATTATGATAATTTAATTATGGTGTTGATGATCCTTTGTCAAATGGGATAATTTAATACCTAAATAGAAAGATCTCGGATATAAGAAGCAAACGCTTCAAAATATCCGAGATCTTTTAATTTACTTGTTTTGTTTTTATACCATACGAAATATTTTCAGCACCGCACAAAAATATCAATGTGAAATTTTCGCCCCGGCGAAAATTTACCATAACTTTTCACTTTCCACTTTTCACTTTTCACTTTTTTCGTACGTGCAGTGTACTTTATTATAATTCTTCCGCCAGATCGAGAATCAGTCTTTCAGTCTTCTCCCATCCCAGGCACGGGTCGGTGATGGACTGACCGCAGACGTAGCTTGCCTCGTCGGTGACCTTCTGCGCACCGTCGATGAGGTAGCTTTCGATCATAAGTCCCTTGACGAGCTTCTTGATGTCGTCGCTCTTGCGGCAGGAGTGGATGATGTCCTTGGCGATTCGAGGCTGCTCTGCCCACTTCTTGCCCGAGTTTGCGTGGTTGGTGTCAACGATAACTGCGGGGTTGGCGAGGTTGGTCTTTGCGTAAGCCTCGCAAAGGTCGCGCAGATCCTCGTAGTGGTAGTTGGGGTAGGACTTGCCCGCGCCGTCAACGTATCCGCGGAGGATAGCGTGCGCGAGGGGGTTGCCGTGGCTCTGAACTTCCCATCCGCGGTAGATGAAGGTGTGGCTGTGCTGTGCGGCGGTGATCGAGTTCATCATGATTGAAATGTCGCCCGAGGTGGGGTTCTTCATACCGACGGGAACGTCGATTCCACTGGCGGTGAGGCGGTGCTGCTGATTTTCAACCGAACGCGCGCCGACTGCGGTGTATGCAAGCAGGTCGGAGAGGTAACGGTAGTTATCGGGGTAAAGCATCTCGTCGGCGCAAGCCATACCGTAGTCGCGAAGCGCGCGGCTGTGGAGCTCACGGATGGCAATGATGCCCTTGAGCATATCAACATCCTCGGTGGGGTTGGGCTGGTGGAGCATACCCTTGTAGCCGTCGCCGGTGGTTCTGGGCTTGTTGGTGTATATACGAGGGATTATAAGGATCTTGTCCTCAACCTTTTTCTGGATCTCAGCAAGCTTTTCGATATACTGAAGCACGGGCTCGGGGCGGTCTGCGGAGCAGGGGCCGATGACGAGAACGAATTTGTCGGATTCACCCTTGAAAACCTTTGCGATCTCGATATCGCGAGCTTCTTTCACTGCCTGCATTTCTTCGGTGATGGGGAACTGTGCCTTGATGTCCATCGGGATGGGCAGCTTGTGCTTGAAGGTCATATTTAACATTTTACTCATTTTTGTGGTCTCCTTTGTATTTGCGAAGTAAAAGTATGCGGAATGATTAATTCTTTGGTTTGTCGAAAAGCTTACGCCGTTCGGTTGAGGTGCGCATCATCTGGCGCATTGTGGTTGTGTCGCCCTCTTTGAGAGCCTTGCGCATCTTCTCGAAGGTTTCGGAAAAGATGTCCATCTGCCGTGCAAGCTCGTCGCGGTTGCACATAAAGAGCTCGTTCCACATCACGTCGTCGATCTTTGCGATACGGGTCAGATCGCGGAAGGAGTCGCCCGTGTAATCGACGAGGTCGGGCGAGTCGTTGCAGCACATCAGCGTGACCGCTATCGCGTGTGTCAGCTGAGAAAGGAACGCGATCATTTCGTCGTGTTTATCGACGGAAATGCGTGAGATTCGCGCAAACCCGAGCTCACGGCCGAGGTCTTCGCAAAGGACGGTTGCTTCTTCGGTGTTCTTTTCTGTGGGAACGACGAGGTAGTTGGCTTTTTTGAATATTTCGTCGGTCGCGTTCTGTACTCCGAGGCATTCGCGTCCCGCCATCGGGTGCGCGGAGATGAATTCGGCTCCCTCGGGGATCATCGACTGAATGCGATAGACGGTGTAGCCCTTGACGCCCGTGACGTCTGTGAGTACCGTGCCGGGTTTGATGAGGTTACGGTTTTGCTCCATCCACTCGATCAGCACGCGAGGGTAGACGGAAAAGACGATCAGGTCTGCTTCGGCGATCATATCGGCGTCAACGCCGGTTTTACCGTCTGCTATAATGCCTGCCTCAAGCGCGTAGTCGATGCTCGATTGCGAGCGGGTGAGTGCCTTGACGGTGTAGCCCTTTTTCGTCAGTGCCATGGCGTAAGAGCCGCCGAGAAGTCCGAGGCCGACGATCAGTATTTTTGTATCTTTTGTAAGTTTCATATTGCTTTTGATTTTGTGATGTGTGCACCGAGGGCTTCGAGATTATCGAAGAAATCGGGCATGCTTTTGCTGACTGCCTCCGCGCCCTCGATCTCGCCGCCGAAGCGGAGAAGGAGCACGGAAAGGCTCATTGCGATGCGGTGGTCGTTGTGTGATGAGAGGGTAGTGGTCGGAGCG
This sequence comes from Eubacteriales bacterium, assembly GCA_045541375.1. GTDB lineage: Bacteria > Bacillota > Clostridia > Oscillospirales > CAG-272 > CAG-390. The sequence continues at coordinate 6,382 of JAZQJB010000092.1, forward strand.
TGAAGCTCGGCGGGCAGTACTTTGACCGTGCCGCCGTTGAGTCCGTCGATGACCTCAATGCGCGCGCCGAACTTTTCAAGCTCTTCCTTCATAGCCGAAATGCGGTCGCTTTCCTTGAGTCGAAGGCGGTCAGTGTGGGTGAAGCTTCCGCCTCCCCAAAGAGCCGCGGCAGAGAAGAGGATAGGCGCAAGATCGGGGCAATCCGAAAGATCGATCTGCTCGGACGAATGGGCTTTAAGTGTCTTAAAATGCTTGTTAAAGACCATATCTCCCTGCAAACTGTCGGGGTTAAGTCCGGTTACTTCAACGTTTCCACCGACGAGATTGAGCGCTTCAAAGAACGCGGCATTCGAGACGTCGCCCTCAATTTTTACGTTTGCGGGGGTGTATTTCTGGTTGCCGGTTATATAGAAAATATTGTTTTCTCGAGTAACTTTTATGCCGAATTTTCGGAGCGAATCGAGCGTCAGATTGACGTAAGATGCGCTTTCGAAATCGCCTTCAACAATGATCTTGCTGTCGTCTTTGCAGAGCGGAAGGGCAAAAAGCAGACCCGTGATGAATTGGCTGCTGACGTTGCCGGGAATGCGGTAATCGCCTGCGGCGATCGGCTCGCCGGCGGCGAGAGTCAGCACTTTTCCGTCCGAGCCGCAATATCGCACCTTGAAGATGTCGGCGTATATTCCAAGCGGGCGCAAAAGGAGCTTTTCGCTTCCCGAAAGCTTGAATTTATCGGGCGAGAGAAGGCAGATGGGGATCATAAACCGAAGCGTGCTTCCCGATTCGCGGCATCCGAGGACGGCAAGGGATTGAGGCTTTCCGCCGATTCCTTTGACCTTGAGCGTCGAATCGTCGAGTTTCTCGATCTTCGCGCCGATAGCACTCAGAACGTCGATGGTCGCAAGGATGTCCTGCGAGAATGCGAGATTCGAGATCATGCTCTCGCCGTCTGCAAGCGCGGCGCAGATGAGTGCACGGTGCGCGATGCTCTTTGACGGCGGTGCCGTGACGCTTCCCGAAAGTATGGAAGGAGCGATCTTTACGTTATATTTTTCCATTTTTCTTTGCTTTTTTATGCTCGATCAGCAGGTCGATGGCTTCAAGATAGCCGTCGGTTCCGTGCCCCGCGATAGTTGCAATGCAAGCCTCGCGGACGTAGCTGATCTGTCTGAAATCCTCGCGCTTCGACACGTCCGAGATGTGGACCTCGACCGTGGGAATGCCGACAGCCTTGAGGGTGTCGAGAAGTGCCACCGACGTGTGCGTGTATGCTGCGGGATTGATGACTATACCGTCGAATTTCTTATATGCCTCCTGAATTGCGTCAACAAGAACGCCCTCGTGATTGCTTTGGAGCATTTTCAGCTTGATCCCGCGTTCGTCGGCGTAGTTTTGTATCTTTGCAAGCAGCGAGGCATAGTTTTCTTTGCCGTATATGTCGGGCTCGCGGATGCCGAGCATATTGATATTCGGACCGTTCAGTACAAGAATTTTCATAATATCATCTCCGAAAAGATCTTTATAACTTCGTTTGCGTTATTTTTGAGTTCGTTTTTATGCGAAATTGCAACGGTTGCGTCCGCCGCCGCGGTATAGAGCGGATGGCGGGTGCGGTGCAGTGCTTCGATAGCCTCGCGGCTTGAGGAAAGAGGCCTGTCGGGGGTAACGGGAAGCTCGTCCGTGGGGCAATCAAGGTAAAGTATCTTGCCGTTTTGGCGGAGAAGGGGGATGTTTTCACTTCTTTTAACGATCCCGCCGCCTGTGGCGATCACGATGCCGCTCTTCTTCGATACCTCGCGCACGGCTTGCGTTTCGATGTCTCGGAAAGTGCCTTCACCCGATTCGCGGATGATCTCGGAGGGGTGCTTGCCCGTCATTTCCTGGAGTGCGGTGTCGGTGTCGATGAAGGTTCTGCCCGTCATCTCTGCGATCAGCTTACCGATGGTGGATTTTCCGCTGCCCGGCATACCGATGAGGACTATGTTTTCCTTGGCGGTGAATATCTTTTTTATAACGTCCAATACCTCTTTTCCGCCGTATTTACAGCCGAGGAATATCTCGGAAGCCTTTGCCGCCTGCAGGATGAGCATCATAAGCCCGCCCGTTGCGGGAATTCCTCGCTTTTCGGCTTCAAGAATGAGCCGTGTGCGCAGGGGATTGTAGATCGCGTCGATCACGCCCGAGAGGTTCGGAAAATGCGCGATGTCGATCGGCATTCCCTCGGTTTTCGGATACATTCCGAGAGGGGTGGTGTTGACGATGATCTCGGCATCCGAATGAAGCGCGATCGCGGTTTCGTAGGTCACGGTGTTTTCGCTCGCCTTGCGCGAAATCGTGATAAGCTCTTTTGCGCCGAGGTCGGCAAGCACGGCTTTTACGGTCTTCGAGGTTCCGCCGGTGCCGAGAATGAGAGCCTTTTTGCCGCCGACTTCAATGCCCGCGCGGAGGATCATCTCGCGCATACCGTAAAAATCCGTATTGTCGCCGATCAGCTTGCCGTCGATCTTCTTGATCGTGTTGACCGCGCCGATCTTTTTTGCGGCGTCGCTGACAAAATCGAGATGGGGAATGACCTTTTCCTTGTAGGGAATCGTCACGTTGATGCCTTCGAACTCGCGCGCTTCAAGAAAGGGCGCGACCTCGTCGGGGGTAAGCTCGCGTATTTCGTAGGTATAATCTGCGAGGGATTCGTGTATTTCTTTTGAAAAGCTGTGCGAAAGCTTTTCACCTATAAGTCCGTATTTCATTTTGCCGTGAGTGCGTCCGAGCCGTAGCGGACGGTGAGCATATCGGCAACGACCAAGGCGGCGACGCTGTCGATTACTATTCTCGCGCGCGGAACGATGCAGGGGTCGTGTCTGCCCTTGACGCTCAGCACGGTCTCCTCGAGAGTTTGCATATTTACAGTAAGCTGATTCTGCGAGATCGAGGGAGTTGGCTTGATAGCGGTGCGGAAGATGACTGGCATGCCGTTTGTGATTCCGCCCTGAATTCCGCCCGAATTATTGGTGGCGGTGACGATCTTGCCGTCCTTCACAATGAAGGCATCGTTTGCGCGGCTGCCGCGCATGGTTTCGATATCCTTTGCGCCGAAGGCAAGCGATTTAACTGCGGGAATGCCGAAAACAGCACTCGCGATCTGCGATTCAACACCGTCAAACCAAGGCTCGCCGAGTCCCGCGGGAAGACCGATGATGGCAGTTTCAAGAACACCGCCGACGCTGTCGCCTTCGCTTGCGGCAAGCTCGATCGTGTCCTTCATCATTGCGATTGCGTGATCATCGGTAAGACCGTAATCGCTGTCTGCGATCGCAAGCAGACCTTCGCGGTCGGTCGGAATATCCGAAAGACCGATGCGGTCGATCCGGTTGATGCAGGTGCCGATGTAGATGCCCTTTTCGCGCAGGGCGGGGATGACTATCGCTCCCGCCGCAACGAGTGCTGCCGTCAGTCTGCCCGAAAAATGTCCGCCGCCGCGATAATCTTCAAATCCGTGGTATTTCTCGTGCGCGGTGAGATCCGCGTGGGAGGGGCGGGGAAGCTCGGGGGTGTAGTCGCGGCTTCGCGTGTCGGTGTTGGGAATAAAAATGCAAAGCGGCGCGCCCGTGGTGTATCCGTTATAAACTCCGCTTTGAATGACGTATTCGTCGGGCTCGCGGCGTGCGGTCGAGATCTTTCCCGAGGGGCGGCGCAGAGTGAGCTGATGCGCGATGAAATCCTCGTCGATCTTGATGCCGGGGGCGATGCCGTCGATGAGAACACCGACTCCCGCGCCGTGGCTTTCGCCGAAAAGCGTGATATTTATTGCGTTTCCGAATGAATTCTTCATTTTTTAATCCAATCTTTCAATAAGTTCTTCGGGTGTGAGCTTAACAAATTCAAAGTTTCCTATATCCTTCAGAATGACTGCGCTGATCTTGCCGCCCGATGCGCTCTTTTTGTCGTGGGAGAGCGCCTCGAGGACGGTGTTTTTATCCGAAATATATTTTGCCGCATCGGTGTCAAGACCGATGTTTCCGAGTGCTTTTGCAAGCCTTTCTTTGAGTTCCGAGGATTCGCACATCGGGGGGATTCCGAGCGCGACGCATTCGCCGTGCAGAAGCGAGAGTCCGCAAGAGCTTTCGATGGCGTGTCCGAGTGTGTGTCCGAAGTTGAGGACCTTACGAAGCCCGCCCTCGCGCTCGTCGATCTCGACAACGTCGCGCTTTGCGGTGATCGCTTTTATGATAATTTCCTCGATCAGATCGGGCTTTGCAAGAACGTCATTGTTCTCAAAAAGCTCAAAAAGCTCGGGGTCGGATGTCGCACCCATCTTCAACGCCTCGCAAAGACCGTTCGAGATCTGTCGGGAGGGAAGAGTGGCAAGCAGATCGGGGTCGATGAAGACCGCTTTTGGCTGCCAAAACGCGCCGATCATATTTTTGTAGCCGTCAAGATCGACAGCCGTTTTGCCGCCGACCGAGGAATCGACCTGCGAGAGGAGAGTTGTCGGAATATTGTAAAAATCAATTCCTCTCATATAAGTCGCCGCCGCGAAGCCCGCAAGATCGCCGACAACGCCGCCGCCGAGTGCGACAACGGCATCACTTCGGGTGAATCCCGCCTCAAGCATCGTGCGGAGAACGCCTTGCAGAGTGTCGAAATTCTTGTTTGCCTCGCCCTGAGGAAAGACGTGCAGTATCGCGCCGTCGCCGAGAGAGGCGAGAAGTCTTTCCGCATATTCTGTCGGCACACCGCTGTCGGTGACGACACAGACCTTGCGGTCCTTTTTCATTATCTTTTCAGCCGCGAGGTCGATCGCGCCTCGGCTGATCTCTATATCGTAGCTCGCTTCGCCGAGCCTTACGGGGATGATCATATTTTTCTCCTTACAGAGTAATATCTTTGTCAAACGATGCGATTATTTTGATCTTTCCGCAGACCTCTTCGAGATCCTCGATCATTCTTCTGCCCGATTTGTCCGCGATGGTGCCCTCGCCCTCAACGTAGAAGTAGTATTCCCAGTTAGCTTCCTTTGTGGGGCGGCTCTTGAGGGCGCGGAGGTTGAAGCCGTTCTTGCCGAATGCCTCGACGGCGTGCATCAGGCTTCCCGCCTCGTTTTTGACGGTGAAGAACATAATGAAGCGGTTGTTCGCGGGTGTGGGAAGGACGGGCTCGCGGGTGAAAACTGCGAATCTTGTGACGTTGTTCGTGCCCTCGTTGATCTTTCGCTCAAGCACGTGCAAGCCATAAAGCTCTGCGGTCTCCGCACTTGCAATGACGGCAACCGTTTTGTCGCCTGCCTCTGCCGCTTCCTTTGCCGCAACAGCGGTGTTGACCGCGCTTTTCAGCGTCCATTTGTGAGCCGAAAGGTAGGAGGAGCACTGACCGAGCGCCTGCTCGTGGCTGATGACGGTCTTGATGTCATCGAGCGACGCGCCGGGGAGAACGAGCAGACAATGCTCGACACGGAGCTCATAGACACCGCTGATATAAAGGTTGCCCATATAAGCCATATCCATAACCTGCGTGACGTCGCCGTTAATGCTGTTTTCGATGGGAAGAACGGCGCAGTCAGAGTCGGAGGCGAGAACGGAATCGTAAGCTTCCTTGAAATTGCCGTAGGGAACGCAAACGGCATCGGGGAAGATGCGCGCCGACGCGATATGCGCGAAGGCACCGGGAACGCCGCTGTATGCAACTCGCTGACCCTCCATAAGGCGGTGCTGGAACTTGCGCGAGATCGCCATGCTCTCGTTCAGAAAGCTGATATAATAGCTTCGAAGCTCGTCGTCCTCGATCAGAGCGGAATTACATTCGATGACCTGCTTTTCGCGCTCGGGGTCGAGCACCTGAAGTCCGTGCGCCATCTTGTATTCCGCAACCTTGCGGACAGCGCTCATTCTTTCCTCGAAAAGACGCGCCATCTCGCGGTCAACTCGGTTTATCGTTTCTCTTGCTTCTTCGAGCAGAGTTTTTTGTTCATTCGACATTTTATACCTCAAAAAATCAAGCCCGCAAAGCTTCGCTCATAAGCGAAAGTAATTGCGGGCTGTTATGCATTTACCTTATGAACGGCAACAAAACCATATCGGTTTATGCCGCACAATTTGCAAGGCAGCCCGTATGGCTAAAGTAATAATAAAATCGAGTATTCATAAGAACACGTGCCATAGTGGGACTCCTTTCAAAACTTGTGAATAAATATGCAATGATTATACACCCGAATCACAGTTTTGTCAAGGGTTATACATAAAAGTCACAATTTGTTAACAATTATTCTGCCTCGTATGTGGTGATGTTTTTTAATACGTTTTTGTGAACGCGAACGACGAACAGCCAGCCCGACATATCCCCGGTAACGCCGTGCTCTGTTTGTGAAATACCGACCGTCAAGGTGTCCCCTGCGGTAGTTATCGATGAGACTTTGAAAGCGTCGCCGCTCGAGCCTGCGGCGCGGTAGATGACGATGAAGGCGTTGCTCTCAAAGTAGCCTTGGCCTATCTGATCGAAAAGTAAATTGTAGGCTTTCTTTGCGTTATCGTTATTAAAAGTACCGCCCCCGCTCGGATCCCTGATAAGCTCAAAGATGGCGTTCAGATCATCTTCGCTTTCTGCCTTGAAGAGCCAAGGGGTATAATATGCCTGATCTTCTCCCGTATAATTCAAAGCCTTCGTCCTTATATCGGTGCCGATATATCCGTATCGGAGGGATTTAGAATAGAGAACGAGATTTGTGTAGGCGTTCGTATATTCGGATGTTACCGCTGTGATAGTTTTGGGAAGGGAGATAAAGTATACCCAAAATCCTATATCCTCGGTGCTGTATTCTCTGGTCATCGCAACATTGATAGTGAGCACTCCGTCTTGAGGCGCGATGTCGATTACGTCATATCGCGCGCCGCCCGAGCCCGATTGGATAAATAGCATAAGCAGATCGTTTTGGGCAAAAAAGTCATCATTGTAGTTGGAGAGAAGGGTGAATCTGTCCGACCGGCGTTTTGCTTTTTCGACCTGCTCTTCGGTGTAAGTGCCGCGGAAGACGGGTTCGGAGAAAAAGTAGGTGTACGCGTATTCATAAAGCTCGGCGCTGCTTTTTGCCAGAATCATGGGAAGTTCGTTTGATAAATTTGCCTCGGAGGCTTTGATATTGCTGTAGCTGAAGGGCGATGATCGCAAAATGGCAACACCGTAATCAATGCCGCCGTATGTGCGCGGATCGTTGACGAGTGTTATCGAATGAAGATTTTTAATAACGCCGTAGGATTCTCTTTCGTGGGCTGTGATCTCTCCTTCATAAACGATCTCAACGGTTTCACCCCCGTTTATGTTTGGGCGCAATTCACCGTTTACCAGCCTGTCGGGGAGATAGACTCCGAACCACGAATCTTTTTCCTTGGGCCATGCTACATCGGCACTTCCCGTTGCAATGAATGAATGAAGAAGAGTTACATCGGTTTCGACCGCGGTCGTTTCGGGAATCGTCTCGGTTTCGGGTGTGCCGCCCTCGCCGGTCGACTCGTTGCAGGAGGGCAGGGCGGAAAACAGAAAAATGAACGCGAGGAAAATGGTAATTGTTTTTTTGATCATCGGCGAAGCCTCCTTTACATTATTACACTTTTATTATATCATAATAGTATATATATGTCAATAAAAATTTTTGAGCGGTATATTCCCATTTGCGCACCGAAAAAATCCAACATTTTTAAGGATTTTTAGACAATTTTTAACCAATTTCGACTTAATTCTAAAACTTTGAGGTAAAAAGCTTGACCCCGCCCCGCCTTTGTGGTATACTATCTCGGTTCGCAAATTTAATCGCAAATTACAGGAGAATTATGAAACTAACAGTAAAGATCGCCGCACTTTTGCTTGCGCTGACAACGATCGTTCCGATCTTCTTTGCCTGCAGAAACGACGGCGATAAAGATATAAACAACGAAAACGAGATCATCGAAAACACACTCTCGCAGCTTTCCGAGGAAAGCTATCAGCCCGAGGCAGAGAAGGGAGTAGTTACCGCTCCCGCACCCGATGCGAAGGTATATAACGTCATCTTCGCCCTTGCCACCGTCCCGCCCGTGCTTGCCGCGCTTGATTCCATCGGCAGCGGCTACGAAACCTACGCCATCATCGAGAGGGGCAAGACCTACAACGGCATCAAAAAGATCGAGAATTTCCACAACGCGGGCTTTGACCCCGAAAGCAACGAAAGCAACGGATTCACTTCTGCCGAATTTAATGCCATGGTCGATAAGGTAAAGGAGCTCCGCGAGGCTGAAGAAAACAGCTTCTTCTATATCTATGCCCAGGATGCAACAGCTCTGCGCGCCGCCGCGGTAGTTGCAAATGCAGGCATCCCTGTCGAGGATTTCCACGTCATTATGTGCGAGGACGGAACGGGAGCGTATAAGACCTTGCGCGAGTACTTCTTTGACGGAAAAACAGATCCGCTTGAGAAATTTCTCTTGCTTCTCAATGAAGTCGGCCCCGCGTTCAACACCGTAATGTCGAAGCGCGACAACAAAAACGCGGATGAGACGCTCAAATACAGCCTCCCCTCCGCGTTTGCGCTCTCGGTAATGCCCAATTTCACCTATTGGCTTCAGGACGAAGAAAACGTCGCGGGCATTCTGCGCGATACTTCGCTTGCACCGATCTTTGGCATTGGCGACTCGGCAAACACCGCAGAGTTCTCGGCAAACCTCCGCTATATGACCATCGCAGAGAAGATAAATGAGCTGACCGATGAACAGAAAGCCGATTATCTGACGCTGATGTACGGTGATTACTATGAAAACACCTACGCTGCGCTTACTCGCACTACCCGCGCGGGAGAGGTTGCACCGGCCGAAAAGCTGGTTTTCATCGGCGCGCGCCACGGTTATTATCCCAAGTTCGCATCTGATGAAAAATACGGCATCGGCGGTATCGGAGAGGGTGGAAGCATCCCCGAAAGCTATGCAGAACTCGATGAAAAATACAAGATCCCATTCCTTTTCGCAAGCAAAGCGGATTACGAGATCTTCCTTTCCGTTCTTAATGACGCATCGAATTATCCCACCGCCCCTGACGAGATCATAGCGCAGATGAAGGCGGAGTGCTTCAACCTTTATATTGACTATATCTTCACCTTTAAGTTCACCTATTCGCTCTACGGCGCGGATCACGATATCATCCTCAAGGGTCATCCCCGCGAGGTCATCGGCGCGAGCGAGGAGTGGAACAACAGATACACCGTCAAGCACGTTGAGGTCGAGGGCGACGGCATAAAGGAAACGAAGTATTCATATGACAAGCTTGTAGATGCCGCGCTTTGCGCTTTCCACGCGAAAGATTCGATCGGAAAGCTTATAGGCATGGTGCCCTACGGTACAGCGGCGGAAAACCTCGCATACCTCGGCGTGGACATCACCGTTTGCGGCTTGCCATCGTCAACTTACAGCGGTCTTGACACAGGCGTGCCGGTGCTGTTTATTATGGCAGAGACCGATGAATCGATCTGCGGCGACGATTCGCAGGTCAAGGATCGCTTCAATGCGGGCAACCTGACTTATACCATCGACGGCGAGCAGGTGAGCAGCATTTTCTATAACAACGGCAACGTGTGCAAATACACGGCAGAGATACTGAAAAAGACGGGGGAAGAGAAGACTTCCGCCGAACTTGAAAAGCTCTTTGAAGCCTGGCTCGCAGCAAACCGCCCCGGCTCGAGTGACATTGATGCTCAAGGGTTTGGAAAATAAAACAAAAGGAACCGATCGGTGATCGGTTCCTTTATTTTTATGCATTCTTTTTGCTGTCGATCTTGCGTCTGATGGCGTCGGAGATAAAGGAGATCAGAACAAGTACAAAACCGACCGCGAGGACGATGAGGGATATATCCATAAGCATAGCTCCGAGGAAGCCTGCGGTGAATTCGATCGCGGAGGCAACTATCGGAATCGGAATGGTTACTATCGACAAAAGGGGTGAAACGCCGAGTCCTGCAAGGAAGTAAAGCGCGCCGATTATAAAGGCGGGGATTCCGCAAGCGCGGCAGAAGGCGCCGAAATAGCCGATGTTGGTGAAGCTTATAAGAATAACGATGAAGGCAACGAGTCCCCACGCGAGGTAGAGAACGTTGATCGAGAAGAGTGCCTGCGCCAATTCCAGATAACGCGCGAGATCTTCGGTTTCATCCGAGCTGCCAAGGAGAGCCGATGCCGAAATACCGTCTTCGCCAATTCGCTCCTCGATGTTAGCAATGATCATATCCTTCTTTTCTTCAATCGGGAGCTTGCCTTCGTATCCCGCATCGCGTGCAAGCTGCTCGATCGTATCCTTGTTTGCTTCAATGAAGCCGTAGATCTGCTCGGGTGTCCAGCCGAGCATTGCTTCGCCCTCTTTAAGCGACATGCCGAGCTGGGCAAGCGCATCGGTTACGAATTGTTTGACGAAATCCTCAAGGAGCGCATCGTTTATCTGCTCTTCGGTAATGTGATCCCAACCGTCGAATTCATTTGTTATATCGTGAAGTGCACCTGAAAGAGTTTTTGTGCCGCCGGCTGTCGAAAATTCGATCTTTTCAAGCTCTATGCTTGATATTGCGCGGTCAACGATGACGTCAATATTATGGTCGGTAAGGAAGAGATTCAAAAGCGTTATCGGAACTGCAACTGCCAGCGATGCCAGAAGGACCAGCGAGAGAAGGAAGGAGAGCAGTTTGAGGAAGAAATTCTGTCTGCGCTTCTTCTTGGGCTTTGCTGTCACGGGGGCAGGAGCGGCGGATTCCGATTCGTGGTTGTAATAATAATGTGAGTTGTTCTGAACAGTTTCCGCAGTGGTCTGCTTTTCTGATTTCTTTGTTTTCTTTTCAGCTTTCTCGGCAGCTTTTTGAGCTTTTTCTTCGGCTTTCTGAGCCTTTTCCGCTGCCTTTTGAGCTTTGGCTTCAGCCTTTTGGGCTTCTTTGCGTGCCTGCTCTTGAGCTTGCTTCTTGGCTTCCTCAAGCTTCTTTTCAAGCTTGGCTTCCTTCTTTGAAACCTTCGGTGCAACGGGAATGACCACGGGGACGACCGGCTCCTCCTTGGGCTGTTCTTCCGGCTCCTTTTCGGGCTCTTCTTCCTTGACCTCGGGTGCGGTCACGGGAGCAGCTTCGGGAATGGGCTCTTCCTCGGGTTCTTCAACGGGGATCTCCTCGGGGGTGGGCTCTTCGGCTACAGCTTCTTCAACTGCAGGTTCTTCTGCAGCCGCTTCCTCTTCGACGGGAAGGGCGATCGGAACGACCTCGGGCAGAGGTTCCTCTTCGGGCTCCTCGGGAGCAGACTCCTCAACCGCGGTCTCTTCTGCCTCGGGTTCTTCTGCGGGGGATTCGACGACGGGCTCGGCAGCTTCTTCGGGAGTAGCTTCTTCAGCTTCGTGGATGACCTCGGGTGCCTCCTCGGACACTGCTTCTTTGGGCTCGGAAATTACAACGGGTGTGGGAGCGGCGACGGGCTTGATGAGCTTGGCGCCGCAGGAGGTACAGAAGTTTGCATCTGCCTCGTTTTTTGTTCCGCATTCTGTGCAGAAAATGAATTTGATTTCTTCGTTATTCATTACTCTTACCTTCTTTAAAAAAACTATTTTACGCATCAAGCATGACATTTGCCGCCGTGAGCTTTTCGCGGAGAGTGTTTACGTTCAGCTTACGAAGATCTGTGCCTTCAAGTACAGCCATTGCAACTGCGGTTCCCGCAGCCTGACCGATTCCCATGCAGGGAGGCATAACACGGATAGCACCCGCAGCCTCGCAGTCGGCGGAGATCGATCTGCCCGCAACGGCAAGATTCGAGAACGCGGGCGGGATCATGGTGCCGTAGGGGATTCCGTAGCACTTGCCCTCGGGAATTGTGATGTATTCGTTGCTCTTGGGGCCGTATTTGCCGTGAACGTCGACAGAGTTTGCCGCGAGCATAATGGAGTCCTCGGGGACCTCGCAGTTTAAGATCTGATCGACCGTGAGAGTCTTCATACCCTCGATATGGCGGGTCTCGCGGATGCCGAGTGTCGAGCCCGAGAGGATGAGGCGCGAATTTTCAAAGCCGGGAATGTATTTTTTGAGGAAGTTGAAGATGATGCGAACCTGTTTGCGACCCGCGATCTCACCCTCGGTGAGGCTTTCGGATTTTGTGCCGTCGATGTTCATAACGCGCGAGGTGTTGATGCTGAATTCATCCTCCTCAACGCCGCGGAAAAGACCGATCGAAACGCGGTCAAGCGGCCAGTCGCCGTTTTCCTTCGCTTTTGCGACCCACCAGTGCAGGGAACGGTAGTTGATGCCGTCCTTGCGGTAGAAATTACCCCAGTTTTCGGCAATGTCGGCATCGACCTTTGATACGTCAACGTCGCCGACGGTGAAGAACATCGTTGCGGGCTGCATCTTGCCTTCCTTGTTGCCGACGGTGTAAGCCGCGCCCGCTTTTGCCGCAAGGTCGCCGTCGCCCGAGCAGTCGATGAAGGCTTTTGCGCGGATGGAGGCAAGTCCCTCCTTCATTGCAACGATGATGCGGGTGACGCGGTCACCCTCGGTCTCTGCGTCAACGAGCTGGGTGTGGTAAAGGATCTTTACGCCCGCCTCGGTGAGCATTTCATCGGCAACGATCTTTAGGCTTTCCGCCTTGAAGGGGGTGACGTGAACGTGCCCCTTGTCTATGTAGGATGTGAATGCGGTCTTGGACTCTACCTTTGAGGGATGAATTGCGCCGCCGACTGCAATTAGTCGCTCAACAAGCTCCTCAAAAAGACCTCGGATGAGCATCTTGTCGCCGCCGCTGTCATAGCAGGTCATAAAGGGAGCAACCATTCCCGCAGTTGCCATACCTCCGCAAAAGGCATTCTTTTCAACAAGGAGGACTTTTGCGCCTCCTCTTGCCGCGGCAACAGCCGCGCAAAGTCCCGCGGGTCCTCCGCCGACAACGACAACGTCGCTTTCGAGAGTGTCGGGTATATTGTTTTTGTAAATGAATTCGGACATTCTTTTGCCTCTCAAAGTTTTTCTTACATTATATCACATTTTTTCTTTGTTTTCAACCTGGTAAGAAAAAAACGTCAAAAATTTTAATTTTTAATAAAGTGTGAAAACTGTTGATTTTTGTAATTAAATATATTATAATATACAATGGCTTTGTACGGCTATTATAATTTATTTGAGGCTAAAAATGATCTGCGATCTGCAAAAAGCTAATATACTCAAGCGCGTTTCCGCCTGGATCCTCGATCTGATACTGCTGACGATCGTCATCACGGGCGTTGCTTTCGCGCTTTCGGCTATACTCGATTACGACAGCTATTCGGAAACTCTTGACCGCATCTATCACGAATATGAGGCGGAATACGGCATCGACCTTGACATCACCGCCGAGGAATATGCCGCGCTCACAAGGGAAGAGCAGAAGGTTTACGAGGACGTAAACCGCGTTATGAACGAGAACGAGGAAGCTATCGAGGCTTACAATATGACGGTCAATCTTGCGCTGATCATAACCTCGGTTTCGATACTCGCCGCATATCTTCTCCTCGAGTTTGTTGTTCCGATCCTACTGAAAAACGGGCAGACTGTCGGCAAGAAGGTGTTTGGCATCGGTCTTGTCAGACAGGATTGCGTAAAAGTATCCACCCTTGCGCTTTTTGTGCGCACAGTTCTCGGAAAGTGTACTGTTGAGACCATTCTTCCCGCATATATTCTGATACTGATAATCTTCGGCAATCTCGGTATGACGGGCACCGTCATTCTGGCGGGAATGGCACTGCTTCAGGTGGCTCTCGTCGCAACCTCGAGAACGAATTCGGCTATCCACGATATGATGGCGGCAACGGTTGCCGTCGACCTTAACTCCCAGATGATTTTTGAGAGCGAGGCAGATATGCTCGCTTACAAAAATAAACTCCACGCGGATAACGCCGCGAGAGATAAATATATCCCGTAAATCTAAATTTGCAAATAAAAAGGATGCTACAAGATCATGAAAATCGTTTTGCAGAATCTGACTAAGGTTTTTCCGAGTCGAAACAAGAAATCAAACGAAGAGGTCGTTGCTGTAAGCGATCTCACCTTCACCATCCCCGACGGTAAGCTTGTCGGTCTTCTCGGTCCCTCCGGCTGCGGAAAGAGTACCACTCTTTATATGATCAGCGGACTTCAGAAGCCCACGGGCGGACAGATCTTCTTTGGTGAGGACGACGTGACCGCGCTTTCTCCCGAAAACAGAGGTGTCGGTCTGGTATTCCAGAACTATGCTCTTTATCCCCACATGACCGTCAAGCAGAACATCCTCTTCCCCCTCCAGAATCTGAAGGGCGCAGATAAGCTTGACAAGAACGCAATGCTCGAGCGCGCTCTCGAGGCGGCAAGACTTGTTCAGATCGACAATCTTATGGACCGCAAGCCGAGCGAGCTTTCGGGCGGTCAGCAGCAGAGAGTTGCAATCGCGCGTGCACTCGTAAAGATGCCCCGCGTTCTTCTCCTTGACGAGCCTCTTTCCAACCTTGATGCGCGTCTCCGTCTGCAGACAAGAGAAGAGATCCGCCGCATTCAGCGCGAAACCGGTATCACCACCATCTTCGTAACCCACGACCAGGAGGAGGCTATGTCCATCTCCGACGTCATCGTTGTTATGAAGCTCGGCGTTGTTCAGCAGATCGGCAAGCCGCAGACTGTTTATGACAACCCCGTCAACCTCTTTGTTGCAAAGTTCCTCGGAACTCCCCCCATCAACGTTTTCAAGGCGCAGGTCAAGGGCGGTAAGCTTGTTATAAACGGAGAGACTGTTCTCGACGTTCCCGGCGCTCCCGATCGCGAGGTTTTCGCCGCAATCAGACCCGAGGGCTTCATCCCCGCGGAAAACGGCGCAATGACTTGCGAGCTTTCCTCCATCGAGGTAATGGGACGCGATGTAAGCATCGTTTCGAAGAACGAGGCTATGCTCACTCCCACCATCCGCTCGATCGTTGATGCGGATTACAAGATCTCCGCAACCGCACAGAGCGTCAAGTTCGACCTCAAGCCCCACAAGGTATTCATCTTTGATTCCGAAACCGAGGAAAGAATTTATTTCGGCGACCAGACCGCACCCGAAACCGGCATCTGAGGTAGACCGATATGAAAAAATTCCTTCAAAAGATCAGATTTGAGGAATGGAAGGCGTGGATATACCTTGCTCCCGCAGTTGCTCTTTTGCTCGTCTTCACCGTTTGGCCGATAATCAACACCCTTCGTATGGCTTTCTGGGAAGATTACAGCATCATGAAGGAGCTTGGCGGAACGCTTGACTATACCTTCGGCATCAAGAATTTTGAAAAGGTCATCAAGTATCAGGGCTTCATCGACTGTCTGAAGAACACTATGCTCCTGACCGTCCTCACAGTGCCGATCTCCACCATCCTCGCCCTTGTGATCGCGGTATGTCTGAACGCTATCAAGCCTCTTCAGAGATTCCTGCAGACCATCTTCTTCCTCCCCTACGTAACCAACTCGATCGCTATCGGAATGGTATTCGAGGCTATGTTCAACATCGTCGGCTTCGGAACCAACAATCCCTCATTCGGTATCATCAATAACATCCTCGGCGTTTTCGGCGCGGATCCCATCAACTGGATCAACGCGGGCTCGGGATATTGGCAGAACATTGCCGTTCTCGTTATCTATATCGTATGGAATGCGCTCCCCTTCAAGATACTCATCCTTCTCGGCGGTCTGCAGAGTGTAAACAAGCAGTATTATGACGCCGCGAAGATCGACTCCACTCCCCGTCTGCGCGTGTTCACAAAGATCACCGTACCGCTCCTTTCCCCTATGATCGCCTACGTCGTTATCACCGGCTTTATCGGCGGCTTCAAGGAATATTCGAGCATCGTCGGTATTTTCGGCGACGATATGCAGGCTGTCGGCGGTGAGTCGCTCAACACCATGGTCGGCTATATCTATGACGCCCTCGGAAATCAGGAAGGCCGTGCTTCGGCTGCCGCACTCATTCTTTTTGCTATCATATTCGTCGTTACGATGATAAATATGTACGTCAGCAAAAAGAAGACTCATTATTGATGGAGGTGCGATATGGCTGATAAAAAGATTATGACCACAATGCATGAAAAGGATATGCAGAAGGTTACCGTGACCCAGAAGATCACAAAGGTCATCGTTCAGCTCCTTCTTTATGCATTCCTCTGCACAATGGCGCTTATCATCGTTTTCCCCTTCTATTGGATGATAATCTCCTCCCTCAAGAGCACGGTCGAATACCGCCTGCCCATTCCCACCCTCTTCCCGCAGGAGATCATGTGGGGCAACTACATTGAGGCATTCACGGCGGCAAACCTCGGCAAGCTCTTTATGAACACCGTATATGTCGGTGTCGTTTCGACTATCCTCTCGCTCGTCATCACCGTTCTTTCGGCATTTGCTTTTGCAAGGCTTGAGTTCAAGGGCAAAAACGCTCTCTTTGCGGCTCTGCTTGCAACAATGATGATCCCCGGCGAGCTCTTCACGATCACAAACTACGTAACCGTTACCAAGTTCGGATGGCTCGATTCCTATACGGTACTCATCGTGCCCTTTCTCGTCAGCGTTTTCTATATCTATCTGCTCCGTCAGAACTTCCTGCAGATACCCAACGAGCTCTATCTTGCCGCAAAGGTTGACGGCACGACCGACCTCAAGTATCTTTGGAAGGTTATGATCCCGCTGTCGCTCCCGAACCTCATTTCTATCACCATCCTCAAGATGATGGGCGCGTGGAACTCCTACGTATGGCCCCGTCTCGTTACCTCGACCGACGATTACCGACTCATCACCAACGGTCTTCGCGATGCCTTCACCGATATGTCGGGACAGGCAAACATCCCCGTTCAGATGGCGGCGGTCACCGTCGTTTCGATCCCCCTCTTCCTCGTATTCATCTTCCTTCGTAAGTACATTATGAAGGGCGTTTCGAGAAGCGGTATCAAGGGTTAAGGTTAAATGCGGAACGCCAACTCCGCTTAACAAAATATATTACAATTTGAAAGGATCTCAGAAAATGAAAAAGAGAATCATTTCGCTTCTTCTCGTTCTCTCCATGATCTTCAGCGCAACCGCAATGGTAAGCTGTAACGGTGGCGAGGGTGCAGGAGAAGGAAACACCGGCAAGGTGGCTTACGAAGTTCCCGCAGAGGGCTACGACGGAAGTGCCGTAACAATCACCTTCTATCACTCCATGGGTCAGAAGCTTCAGGATGTTCTTAACACCTACATCCCCGAGTTCAACAAGCTCTACCCCAACATCACCGTTGAGCATTCCTCAATGGGTAACTATGACGGCGTTCGCGACCAGATCAAGACCGCCCTCACCGCGGGCAACCAGCCCAACATCGCATACTGCTACCCCGACCACGTTGCTCTTTACAACGTTGCAAAGGCAGTAGTTCCGCTTGACAGCTTCATCGAAAGCACCATTCCCGTGACCGACGCTACCGGCGCCGAGAGCGTTCTCGGCTTCACCGCAGAGCAGATCGCGGACTTCATCCCCGGCTACTACCAGGAAGGCGCGGCATTCGACGAGGCAGGCACTATGTATACCCTCCCCATGTCCAAGTCCACCGAGGCTCTCTACTACAACAAGACCTTCTTTGAGAAGAACGGCCTCAGCCTTCCCACCACTTGGGAAGAGATGGGCAAGCTTTGCGAGCAGATCAAGGCTATCGACCCCGATTGCGTACCTCTCGGCTATGACTCCGAGGCTAACTGGTTCATCACCATGTGCGAGCAGTATGGCTCCGATTACACCAGCCTCAACGAGGACGAGCACTTCCTCTTCGACAACGAGACCAACCGCGGCTTTGTTAAGACTTTCCGCGAGTGGTATCAGAAGGGCTATGTAACCACCGAGGAGATCTACGGCTCCTACACCTCCGGTCTGTTCACCGCAACCGAGGGTCAGAAGTGCTATATGGTTATCGGTTCCACCGGTGGCGCAAGCTATCAGCAGCCTCCCCAGGTTGACGGCAATCCCCTCTTCGAGACCGCAATGGCAACTCCTCCCCAGGTAAATCCCGCAGCTCCCAAGGTAATTTCTCAGGGTCCCTCCGTCTGCATCTTCAAGGATACCAATCCTCAGGAAGTTGTAGCATCCTGGCTCTTCGTCAAGTTCCTTACCACCAACGTTGAATTCCAGGCGTCCTTCTCGATGGCATCGGGCTATGCTCCCGTCATCAAGTCGGTTCAGTCGAACCCCGTATACCAGCAGTGGCTTGACGCCGCTAACGGCTACACCAACCTCACCGCAATGAGCGTTAAGCTTGCTCTTGCTCAGAGCGATGCATATTTCGTATCCCCCGCGTTCAACGGCTCCTCCGAGGCTCGTGACCAGGTTGGTACTCTTATGCAGGATGCACTCGTCAGCACCGATGCAGACATCGACGCAACTATCAAGAAGCTCTTTGAAAAAGCAGTCGCCGAGTGCGAATATGCAGCTGACTAACTTATAAAAGAATGAAGAAACTTTTGGTTCTTCTTCTCACTCTCGCGCTTCTTGCAGGCATTTTCGTTGCCTGCGAGAGCGGAGAGGGGGAAGTAACGACAGAGGGTGCGGCCGAGCTCGGTGAGCTTGTTGACCACGTTGCTACCCTCAAGTTTAACCCGAATTCGGGAAGAGCTTATACAGAAGCCACCGTCAAGACCTTCGTTGACGGCGACACCACTCATTTTAACGTTCCCACTTCAATAATTCCCACGGGTGTTCTCAAGGCGAGATATCTCGGCATCAACACCCCCGAATCCACGGGTCAGATCGAGCCCTGGGGCAAGAAAGCCTCGAATTACACAAAGGCGGCTCTTTCGGGCGCTACCTCGATCATCATCGAGTCCGACAACGCGGGCTGGAACCCCGACTCTACGGGTGACAGATACCTCGTTTGGGTATGGTACAAAAACGCGGAAATGACCGATTACCGCTGCCTCAACCTTGAAATCCTTCAGGAAGGTCTTGCAGTATCGTCGAGCTCCTCCGAGCTCAGCTACGCAAATCTTTGCGTCACCATTCTCAATCAGTCGGTAACTCACAAGCTTCACGTGTTCTCCAAGGAAAAGGATCCCGATTTCTATTACGGCGCGGCTATGCCGATCACGCTCAAGGAGCTCAAGACCAATATCGAATCCTACAGGGATAAGACAGTCGGCTTCGAGGGCGTTGTTGTAAGAAATTCGGGCAACACCGCTTACGTTGAGGAATACGACGAGGAGACCGGACTTTACTTCGGCATTCAGGTATACTACGGCTTCAATCTTGACTATTTCGGCCAGGAGATACTGACCGTCGGCAACAGGATCCTTGTTGTCGGCTCGGTTCAGTATTATGAGACCGGTGGAACATACCAGATCTCGGACATCAAGTACAACGCGATGCGCCCGGATGATGAGTCGAACATCAAGCTCATCAGCAAGGGTCACGAGGGTGCTTACACCGAGGTCGGAGCCAAGGAGCTTCTGACCGAGAAGGTCACTCTCAATATCACGGTCGTTGAAGGCGAAAACGAAAGCATCGTTGAAAAGACCTTCGACCGCGGATTCCTTACCATGCACGGCTCGGCTTCGCTGAAGAATCTTACGATCAAGAGCGTTTATACCACGCAGAATGAGGACAGCTCGAACTTCGGCGCTCTTTCTCTCACCTGCGAGGCAGAGGACGGAACGGAGATCGTTCTCCGCACCGTGGTCCTCAAGGATTCCGAGGGCAAGACCATCACCGCAGATGCTTTCCCCGTCGGAAGCAAGATCAACGCCCGCGGCGTGGTTGACGTATTCAACGGAGTATATCAGCTCAAGATCTTCTCCGCGAATGACATTACATTTGTTAACTAATTAAAAGAAAAAAGAATAGGAGCTATTATGAAAAAGTTTTTAGCAATTCTTCTCATGCTCACCCTCCTTTGCACCTCTTTCGTTGCCTGCAACGGCAATGAAGGCGAGGGCACTGATGTGTTGAGTAACCCGGTTGATGATGCAATCGATTACATCAAGGCAATGTATAAGAAGGAAGCTGAGGTTACCGCAGCTGACTTCACCCGCGTTTCGGTCGTTTCGATCGACGGCGTTCAGTACAAGGTCGTTTGGACCGCTAACGTGACTGCAGGCACCGATCCCGTCAATATCGTTGAAAATGCAGACGGCATCACCGTTACAGTTGACGTTCCCGAAAAGGCAACCGCAGAGGTTACCTATGACCTCACCGCAACCATCACCGATAGCTTTGGCAACAGCGTTTCCGCTACCTTCACTCACAAGGTTCCTCCCTATGCTGTTATGTCCTATGCAGAGTATGCAGCAGCTGCAGATGACACCTCGCTTGTAGTAAGCGGCGTTATCAGCGGTATCTTCTCCAAGACCAACGGATCTTCCGGCAACGGTATGTATATCCAGGACGTCAAGGGCGAGGGCGGCTACTACGTTTACGGCTTTGCTGACGGCAAGGATCCCGAGGCTGACCTCGGTCTTAAGGTTGGTATGTCCGTTATCGTCACCGGCGTTAAGGATACCTACAACGGTCTTTATGAGATCGTAAACGCATCTGTTGAGATCTCCAATTCCGAGATCACCGCAGTTGCTCCCATTGATTACACCGAGACCTACAAGAGCGCAGCTGATCTTGCTGCAGAGGCTCTCACCGGCAAGCAGTCGATGCTCGTAACCCTCAAGGGCGTTGAGATCACCGGTCAGGAAGAGTCGAGCGGCTACTACAAGTTCAAGCTCGCCGATAAGGAAGCTTACATCCGTATCTCCTCCTCCAACAACTGTATCACCAAGGACGAGATCACCGCGTTCAAGGCAGCTCACACCGAAAACTTCGGTAACACCGCTGATATCACCGGTATCATCCAGCTCTACAACGGCAACTTCTACCTCATCCCCGCAGATGCAAACGCTCTTGCAAACTTCAAGAAGGTAGAGAAGACCGATGCAGAGAAGGTCGCTACCGAGGCTGAAAACCTCACCTTCCAGTCCTCCATCGCCAACAACGGCGAGTATGCACTCCTTCAGGCAGGCGCAAACTACTCCGACGTTAAGATCACCTGGAAGTCCGACAATGCAGCAGCAGTCGTTACCGGCGACAAGCTCGTTGTAACCCTTCCCAAGGCTGACTCGGTAGTTAAGCTCACCGCTACCCTTACCTGCGGCAAGGAAACCGCAACCAAGACCATCGAGGTCAAGCTTTATGCAGGCGCAAAGAGCTATGCTGATATCGTTGATATGGCATACGGCCTCGCTGACGGCACCGCACTCGACGGCACCTACCGCCTCTACGGTGTTATCACCACCATCGACACCGCTTGGAGCGATCAGTATAATAACATTACCGTAACCATCAAGATCGGCGACAAGGCAGATAAGCTCATCATGTGCTACCGTCTTAAGGGCGACGGCGCGAAGGACCTCAAGGTCGGCGACGCTATCACCGTTGAAGGTAAGCTCAAGAACTACAAGGGCACCATCGAGTTCGACGCAGGCTGTATCCTCGTTGGTATGGGCGAAGTGATCGCTCCCGAGACCATCGTTGAGAACGCATACAAGCTCGAGGACGGCAAGGCTCTTGACGGCACCTACACCCTCACCGGCGTTATCACCAAGGTTGATACTGCTTGGAGCGAGCAGTACGGCAACATCACCGTTACCATCCAGGTCGGCGATCTCACCGATAAGCTCATCATGTGCTACCGCCTCAAGGGCGACGGCGCAAAGGACCTCAAGGTCGGCGACAAGATCACTGTTACAGGTACTCTCAAGAACTACAAGGGCACCATCGAGTTCGATGCAGGCTGCACTCTTGATGCAGTAGATGCAGTTCAGACTCCCGGCCAGACCGAGGAGCCCGCGGCTCCCGCAGCTCTCGAGGCTGTTAAGCCCGCTGCAGGCACCGCATACAAGTTCGGTTTCGTTCAGGGCAACGCAAAGAAGACCCTTTACATCACCGGCAAGATGGACGGCTACTATATGGGCACCACCGAGGACAAGGCTGCCGCTATCGACGTTTTCGTTGAGGAGACCAACGGCGGATTCTATCTCTACTTCACCCTTGACGGCGCGAAGACCTATGTAAATATGGTCAAGAGCGGCAACTACACCAACGCAAAGTACGAGGCTGCTGCTTCCACCGTATATACCTACGATGAAACTCTCAAGACCTTCGTTGCAAGCGTTGAGGGCACATCCTTCATCTTCGGTACCAAGGCTGACGGCACTTATACCACCCTTGGCCCCATGAAGGCTGACTCCGGCTGCTTCCACGGCGTATTTGTAAAGTAATTTAAATCCAAAAGGACGGCTCACCTGAGCCGTCCTTTGTTGTTTTGTATTGACAAAGTACCCAAACTGTGCTATACTTTAAGAAAAAACAAGGAAATATTCTTAAATGAACACTGAAAATATCATCATAAACTGCCTCGGCGCGTCGAATACGCAGATACTGATCGACAACGAGGGTATCAAGACGAAAGAGATCAACTATCCCGTCCTGCTCGGTCTGCGCTTGCGCTGTACTACGAGAAATTACGGTAAGAGCGGCACAAACATCGCAAGGCAGGAGGGCAGAGAGGACTCCTATTTTGAGCGCACGCCGAAAATGGAGCACGGCGCGGACGTCATCATCGTCCAGGGCGGCGGCAACGACTGCAACCATTGCATTCCACTCGGTGAGCTTGATTCGATCGATCCGAGCACATATTGCGGCGCACTCCGCTCGGTCATCCGCTTGATAAAGAGCGATTTCCCCGAGTCGAAGCTGATAATTTCATCTTCGATGAGAAAGAGAAAAGAGCCGCAGCTTCGCGAGGATGAACTGAAGCATATAGATTTCCATAACGCGTTTATGGCAGTCAGCCGCAGCGAGGGCATTGAGCCGATCAACTTCTACGACGACCCCGCTCTCGACCCCTTCAACCCCGAAAGTATGCCCGACGGCACACACATGTCGGAAAAGGCTTGTAAGCATATGGCGGATATTTTCGCGGATTACATCCGCAATCTCTAAAACAAAAAAGACGTAAAGTTTTCGTCCACCTTTTTCAAAAGGTGGCGCCGTCAAGGGCGCGCAGCCCTTGCCGCCCTCCGCAGAGGGCGGAATTCCCCTTTGTGCTTCAAAGAGACGGCGCCCCTGCCGGCTGTTTGGAATTAGTAAAAGCTCCCCATCGGGGAGCTTTTACTAATTCACTTCTTAAATCTTCGTACAGCAATCACAATAAGTCTGACCGCTCCGCAAACGGCGAGAGCATACATAAATATTCCAAGGCACAAAAAGCCGACATTGGTAAAATCAAGATTATTTTGCACCTCATCGAAATTGAGAATCTCCTCGCCGTTTACAGTGAGTGACAGGATCGTATCCGAATTCGGATGAATGAGCATTTCAAGAGTTGTTCCTCTTTCAAGGTTATGAACAAAATCCAGAATATCGTATGTGACGCAACTTGCGTCAATATAGTATTCTACATATTTGGGATTTTCAGTTTTGCACTTGATTCCCACATCGTGCGATTCGGGATGCAGAAATTTTCGGGTATAAGAGAAATATTCCGCTTCAACCGGGATCGCATCTTCGCGATCAATGGGAGCGTTCCAATAATGCTGACCGAAGGTGAACACCGTGCCGAGTATCGCTCCGACAATGAGGAATAGGATTGCTTGTCCGAGTGTCATTTTATTTCTGAACAGCTTTTTGAAAAAATTATTCTTCTTCATTTCAGTTACCGTTTTTATTTTAATTATATCATAAAGGATGGTATTTTGCAAGAAAATTTTGTGCGGTGTTGCGCGCATAGCGCGCGGGGTGACAGAGCGCGATCATTCCCTACATTCGGGAATGATCGACTCTGTCCAAAAATCCGAAGCAGAGCTTCGTATTTTTGAAGCACGGAGGCGAAAGCTGAAGCTTTCGCATTGAATCGAGACGCTGTCTCGAGCTCTGCCACCTTTTGAAAAAGGTGGACCAAAACTTCCCGTTGCTGTTGTCTTTAATTAAAATGAAAATTTTCGAGCGCAGTGAGAAAATTAACCATAACTTTTCACTTTCCACTTTTCACTTTACACTTAAAAAACGGCAGTCCATCAACCGAACTGCCGTTTTTGTGCTTATTTAGTTCAGAACTACCTTCTTGAACGCCTTCTTGCCTCTGCGGACAACAATGCCGTTCTTGAGGGTGTCTGCGGTGTAGGTTGCCTTAATGTCGGTAACCTTCTCGCCTTCAACGGTTACGCCGCCCTGGTCAACGGCTCTGCGTGCCTCGGACTTCGAGGGTACAAGACCTGCCTTGACGAGGATGGTGAGAATGTCGATCGCGCCGTCGATGAGATCGGACTCTGCAATATCGGCGGTGGGAATATCAGCATCTGCGCCTGCGCCGAAGAGTGCCTTCGCGCTCGCCTGTGCCTTGTTTGCTTCCTCTTCGCCGTGAACAAGCTTGGTAAGCTCGTAAGCGAGGATCTCCTTCGCGGTGTTGAGCTGGCTGCCTTCCCAACTGTCCATAGCTTCGATCTGCTCCATGGGCAGGAAGGTGAGCATACGGATGCACTTGAGGACGTCTGCGTCCTCAACGTTTCTCCAATACTGATAGAAATCGTAGGGGGTGGTCTTGTTAGGATCGAGCCATACTGCGCCCGATGCGGTCTTGCCCATCTTCTTGCCCTCGGAGTTGAGGAGAAGGGTGATGGTCATTGCGTGTGCATCCTTGCCGAGCTTGCGTCTGATAAGCTCTGTACCGCCGAGCATATTCGACCACTGGTCGTTGCCGCCGAACTGCATATTGCAGCCGTACTTCTGGTAGAGATAGTAGAAGTCGTAGGACTGCATTATCATATAGTTGAATTCAAGGAAGGAAAGTCCCTTCTCCATTCTCTGCTTGTAGCATTCTGCGCGGAGCATATTGTTGACGGAGAAGCAAGCGCCAACCTCGCGGAGGACTTCAACATAGTTGAGGTCAAGGAGCCAATCTGCATTGTTGACCATAATTGCCTTGCCCTCGCCGAATTCGATGAATCTCTCCATCTGCTTCTTGAAGCAATCGCAGTTGTGCTGGATCGTCTCGCGTGTCATCATTGAACGCATATCGGTACGTCCCGAGGGGTCGCCGATCATTGCTGTACCGCCGCCGATGAGAACGACGGGCTTGTTGCCTGCCATCTGCAGTCTCTTCATAAGGCAGAGAGCCATGAAGTGACCAACGTGCAGGGAGTCAGCGGTAGGGTCAAAGCCGATGTAGAAGGTTGCCTTACCGTTGTTGATCATATCGCTGATGTGCGCCTCGTCGGTAACCTGAGCTACAAGACCGCGCGCGATAAGTTCTTCATAAAGTGTCATTTTTCTGTATCCTTTGCGAAATTTAGATTTTGATATACCTAATTATTATAAACTAAAATGAAGCATTTGTCAATCACTTTTTGAAAAATAAAGCAAAAAGCAGCCCGAAGGCTGCTTTTTATATGGAATTTATCCAAGCTTTTCAAGGTCTTTGTTTATATCTCCGATCTTTCTGTTGAAGATCTTGGAGTTTGCATTCTTCATCGAAGACCACGAGCCTGCCTGATTTTTTGCCAGCGCATTGCGGAAGAGGCTGTAGGAGAGATTATCAAGCTTGGTGGTAAGAAGTCTGCCAAGGTCGATGACTACCGACTCGCGAATGATGTCAAACATGCGCGAATCCTCGCTCGCGTCTGCGTATCTGATCTTCATAGCTTCTTCAAACAGTGCGGGAGTGATTGATAAGTAGCTGTGATATGCCATCAGCTCAAGAGTTGCAGCTGCAGCCTCGGAGTGGGTGGATGCGGTCGAGAGTACGTAAGTGGTGAATGGGAACGCCATGCAGGTGTAGTAATCTTCCTGCTCTGCGTTGTACTTGGGAACGGGAAGCATACCGTAAGTGAAGGCGGCACCTGTCAGCTTCTTGGTTGTGATCTGAGCGCGGTCAATGGTGAAAATTGCTTGGTTGGTAGTGAAAATATTAGTGGTCGAGAGATAAGCGTCGCCCGAGTTGTGCATAAACGCACAGAGCTTGTCGAGCACGTTCTGTGTCTTTTCGGAGAAAAGGTCATCCGAAAGCTGAACCGAACCGTCCTCTGCGGGAACAACGGTATAAAGATCGCATCCGGTATAGAAAGCATCGTAATGAACCTCACCGCACAGGAAGAAGCCCACTCTGTCACCCGTGCCGAGTACTGTGTCACCGTCACTATCGAGATAAACTCCCGTGGAATACTCGATCAGCTTGTCAAGCGTCCATTGCTGGTTGTCGACGAGATCGTAAAGTACCTTGCAGTCCTGAACGTGAATGCTCGTGAAGAGATCCTTGTTGAAGGTACAGCAATACATCATATAAAGGAAGTTCGTCGAGATATCGCCCGAGGCAAAGTAGATGCCATCCTTGATCCTTGCCTTGGAAATGAGCGATGCGGGCCACCAGGGTTTATCAAAGTCGATGACCTCGTACTGAGTGAGATCCTGCGCAATGCCCTCGCACATAAGGGGCGCGCCTGTCATTGAATAGCCGCAGAAGAAGTCGTGCGCATCGGCACCCGACTGCGTGCTGTTTATGCATTTGTTGATGAAATCCTTTTGATTCTTATTGTTACCGGGAGTGCCTGTGAACTCGAGGGTAACGCCGAGCTGCTCCTCAATCTTGGCGTTGCGGTTATAGATGGCGTCGTTTACTGCCTCGCCGTTCTGTTCTTCGACGAAAAATTCGGGGTTCTCAACATCGCTCCAGTAAAGGAATTTGATTACCTCGCCGTCAAATCTGGTGGCTTCGGGAACCGGGTTGTCGTAAAATCCCAAATTTTCTGTCTCAGTGGTATCGGCACCCCCGAGTACATCGGGTGTTTCGGTCACGGCGGGAGCTGTTGTTTCTTCGATGTTTTCAGTTTCCGCGCAGGAAACGGCGGCGGGGATGAGTAATGAGAGAGTAAGGATTACCGCGATTATACGTTTCATAGCGAACCTCCGTGTTTTTATTGTATAATCATTATAAATGATAATGATTAATTTGTCAATCACTTTTTGAAAAATAAAGTAAAAAGCAGGTCCGAAGACCTGCTTTTGTATGTAAATCTTATTAACTGAGCTTCTCGAGTGCCTTGTTGATGTCGGAGATCTTTCTGTTGAAGAGCTTGGTGTTTGCGTTCTTCATCGAGGACCAAGAGCCTGCCTGGTTGTTGTTCATAGCAGTACGGAAGAGGCTGTAGGAGAGGTTATCAAGACGGTTGGTAAGAAGTCTGCCAAGGTCGATGACAACGGTCTCGCGGATAAGGTCGAACATGAAGGAGTCGGAGCTCTGGTCAGCGTATCTCAGCTTCATAGCTTCCTCAAAGAGTGCGGGAGTGATGTTGAGGTAGCTCTGGTAAGCCATAAGCTCGAGGGTAGCTGCAGCTGCCTCGGAGTGAGCGGAAGCGGTGGAAAGTACGTAGATAGTGAAGGGGAATGCCATGCAGGTGTAGTAGTCTTCCTGCTCCTTGTCATACTTCGGAACGGGAAGGATACCGTAAGAGAATGCGGTGCTGCCGAGCTTCTTGGTGGTGATCTGTGCGCGGTCGATGGTGAAGAGAGCGTTACCGTTAGCAAAGATGTTCTGGGAGTCGGAGAAGAAGCAGTCGCCGGTGGTGTGCAGGAATTCGCACATCTTGGTCAGAAGGTTCTGGGTCTTCTCGGAGAAGAGGTCGTCGCTAAGCTTAACGCTGTTGCCGTCTTCGCTGGGAACAACGGTGAAAAGGTTTGCGGAGGTGTAGAAGGAGTCAAAGTGGATGTTGTTGGTTACGAAACCAAAGCGGTCGCCTGCACTTGCAACGGTGTCAGCGTCCTGGTCAACGTAAACACCGGTGGAAAGCTCGATGAACTTATCAAGGCACCATTCCTTGTTGTCAACAAATTCGTAAAGATCCTTGGGCTCGGCACCGTAAACGTCGGTATACATATCCTTGTTGAATACGCAGAGGTACATCATATAAAGGAAGTTTGTCGAGATGTCACCGGATGCAAAGTAGATACCGTCCTTGATGGTTGCCTTCGAGGTAAGGGAAGCGGGCCACCAGGGCTTGTCAAACTCGATGATGGAGTAGTCGGTAAGGTCCTGAGCAATACCCTCGCACATAAGGGTCGCACCGGACATCGAGTATCCGCAGAAGAAGTCGTGAGCATCGGCACCGGACTGGGTGCTGTTGATACACTGGTTAACGAAAGCCTTCTGATTGTTGAAGTTACCGGGAGTGCCGGTGAACTCGAGGGTAACGCCGAACTGCTCTTCGATCTTTGCGTTACGGTTGTAGATGGCATCGTTTACAGCCTCGCCGTTCTGATCTTCAACGAAGAACTCGGGATTCTCAACGTCATCCCAGTAGAGGAACTTGATGGTCTCACCCTCAAACTTGAGGTCAGCGGGAATGTCAGAGGGAGCGAAAAGGGTTTCTTCGGGCTCGGTGGTAGCAACGGGATCGTTGCCGGAAGGAGCCTGAGTTTCAGCGGGACCCTGGGTGGTCTCATCGCCGGGCTTTGTCTCGGCACAAGCGAGAGCCATGGGAAGCATCATAGCGACGATAAGGATCGCGATGATAATGCGTGAAATGTGTTTCATTGGGAAAACCTCCAAAAATTTTCTATTTTCATAGATAACATTATTATACAATATAAAAACCGCTTTGTCAATCTCTTTTTTGTTAATTTGAAAAAAATGCCGGCGGATATCCCTAATTACGGATATATAATATATTAAATGGTAGAAAAATATCCGATTTCAAAAAATATGTAAATAAAAGTAAGCGATTACATAAAATAGGTATTAATATGCCGCTTTTTGTCTGAATGCATCTATATCCGAAAAATTTTTTTACAAAAATCTATCGACTTTTCAAATGCTCAAAAAGTCTTGTGACACCTTGCTTTGCGGTGCTTTTACGTCAAAAAAATGACGAAAAAATCAGCAAATTCCGCCGTAAATCTATAAAAAAAAATAAAAATATTTGTAATCTAGTTGACAATTGGCTTATTTGGTGGTATAATATTGCTTGTATACTTTTGTATTGATATGCTTTTTTATATGTTTCGAAATAAACGAAAGCGAGGAAGTGAAAATGGCAGATTCACGCAAAGAATTTATCAATCGCGATAAAGTGTGGATGAAGTATTATTCCGAAGAAGCAAAGAACGCCAAACTCCCCGAATGCACCGCTTACGACTATGTAAAGCGACTTAATAAGGATAGATATGATGCTCCCGCGCTTCATTATTACGGCAAGGACATCACCTTCGGCGAACTTGTTGAAAGGATCGAGGCAACTGCGCAGTCCTTCTGCGCTGCCGGCGTAAGACCGGGCGACATAGTCTCCTTCGTTTCTGTCCAGATCCCCGAAACCATCGCCGCGATCTACGCGCTCAATAAGATCGGCGCAACCGCAAATATGATCGACCCGCGAATGGACATCTCCTCCATTCAGCGAATGATCGTCAACTCCGGCTCGAAGGTGCTCGTCACCCTCGATATCGCCTGGCCCAAGATCAAGCAGATCAAGAATCTCATTGGCCAGGACCTCATAATCACCCAGTCTGCTGCAACTTCTCTTCCTTATATAAAGAAGGTGGCAATGCAGCTCGCAACAAAAACGAAGATCCCCTATTGCGAGGACATCATCACCTGGAAGGAATTCATCAAGCGCGGCGTTGGCGTCGTAGCTGTCGAGGTTCCTTATGAGGGCGACACCGCCGTCGCAATTACATACACGGGCGGCACCACAGGCTTCCCGAAGGGCGTTGTGCTCACCAATGACTCGGTCAACGCCGTTGTCATCAACTTCCAGTATTGCGACGTTGTTCATTACGATAACGACCGCTACCTCGGAATAATTCCCGTCTTCTCGGCATATGGACTTGTGTGCGGAATGCACATAAGTCGGAGGCCAAGCGGTCTTAGGAAGACAAATAAGGCAGTCAAATC
>JAZQJB010000093.1:0-12120 GCA_045541375.1 Eubacteriales bacterium
TGATGCTACAATCACCGTAACAAACCACTCCAATACAGATATCACTGCAACACTCTCCTTTGAATCCAATGAAGACACTGTTACGGGTGTATTCACAGAAACAAGCGGAACAGAAGGCGACAATATTCTTAATCTTGATTCTGCAGACGGTCTGACAGTTGAAAATGCTCCTTCTGCATCTGCAAGCTTTGGCTTGAGCGGCAGTGTTACTGCAAGTAACGAAGCAATCGGTGTAATCACTGTGCTCATCGAGGCTGTTGATTACGTTGCGCCGCCTGAAATTACAGGTGTTGCCTTCAATCCAAATGATAGTGTTGTTTTTGATGCATCGGATGTTCGCGGTCCTTCTTTTACAATCAATTATCCTGCACGCTTGGAAGTGCCTATTAAGCCTATGGTTATTGTCACGGGTAATAACCTGGGTAAAATAGAGGTTGGACTTGAAAAACACCTTGTTGCTTTGCTTGAGCCTAATGGAACCGTCCTTTGTCAGTATGCTGTATATCCGGGCAACTTCACTGTTGATCTTGAAAAAGGTTGGTGGACAACTACGAATTGGGAGCTTGACAAGTCTGAACTTCAGCTTTCCTTGGCTTATTCCAATGACTGGGGAGAGACCTGGACATCTGTGGCAAACGTTTACTTTAACGCAATTGTCGGTTAATCCCCTCCTTAATTTTACAGAAAGGAATTGCATACCATGAAAAAATTTATTGCTTTTACACTTGCAATTATGATGCTGGTAGCTATGTCTGCTCCTGCCTATGCAGCAGAATCCAGCGTTGACTCCCATGGAAACACCGCTTCAATACCGGTTGGCGTTATCTTCCAGGCTAAAGGTGCTGCGGTGAAGACCTTTTCCGTGGATATTGAATGGGAAGATATGACTTTTACATACACTAAGTCTGCCGATGGTGAATGGGATCCTGCTACTCATTCCTACACAGTAGGATCTGAAGGCTCATGGAGCACAGACACCAGCACGATCACAATCACCAACCATTCTGAAATAGGCGTAAACGCAACACTTGAATTTGAAAGTGAAGTGGATGGCGTTATCGGTACATTTACTGAAAACAGCGGAACAGAAGGTGACAATATTCTTGAACTCGACACTGCAGTCGGCTTAACGTATGACAATGCACCAAAGGCTTCCTGCGAATTCGGTATCAGCGGCGCGGCTATCAGAGAGAATACAGACCTCGGCACAATCACCATTTCTATTGAAGCTCCGGGTTATGTAGAACCTAAGGTGCCTAAAATTTCTAGTTTTAAAATTGTAGCTGATGGTACGGATGTAGAATGGACAGGCGGTCCAAACGGTGAATCAATATATTCGGGAATTGAACATGAATATAAGTTCAATTTTATAGCAGATATAAAAACAGTAATCAAACCAACTGTAATCGTAAATGGTACTAATCTGGAATGGATTGTCAACCAGAATGAATATTTCCAGGAAGAGTATATGATTGGTTTCAGAGAGGTAGGAAAAACGTTTGTCCTTGAGGAGAATGCTTATTATGTGAATGCAGAAAACTTTACCTATGATGCTGAAACACAGACATTGAGATCTGATAAGCTGGAATTCACATACAATGGAACCCCTCATGAGTTGGTCTACTCCAATAATGGCGGAGAAACATGGTATAATTTTGGTAGTGACGATAATAGTTTCACAGTCACATGCACACTGAAAGTAAACTATGATGATTAAATGACGTTACAGAGGGGCTGTGAAACATCAGCCCCTCTGTATAAACCATATCAGGTACGGTTTTGCGGAGGTGGTGCGTCTATGAGCAAAAAAAGAAAACAATCATCGGTTGAAAAAGTGAATATAATGCCTGTATACATTCTCTGTGTGCTTACGATAATTGCATTGGTCGTGATGATACTTGTTCTTGTCACCGCCCGAAATCCGCGAATGGGAGATTTCGTACCTCCTGCATTTGAAAGTATGGCTGTACAAGGGATTCCGGATGTACCTGATGAGCTGGATTATTCCTCACCGTATCAGGATGGAATGGCGTACCGTTTCTCTGTGTGCGGATATATGACGATGGACAGCAATAAGGCGGTTGTATACTTCACCAACGCAGCGGAAAACGACGTATATCTCAAACTCCGTGTGCTTGACGTTAATGGCAAAACTCTCGGCGAGACGGGACTTCTCAAGCCGGGCGAGTATGTGAAGGATGTGGAATTAAACGTTATTCCTTCTGCAGGCACAGGGATCATATTGAAGATTATGAGCTATGAGCCTGATACCTATATGAGCGCAGGCTCTGTAACGTTGAAAACAACAATCGGAGAATGAAAATAAAATATAAACAATAAGTGATGAAAGATAGAATACGAATCTATCTCAGCTTTATCCGGTCAATATAAAAACACACCCCTCTGCCGATAGGTAGAGGGGTAAATTTTTAGTCCAGCGGCTTATATTCAGTAACCGCTTTAAGATATGTTTCGGGATCACCGTTCAAAATAAGGTCTGCATATTCAAGAGGGGCATTGTAAATCAGATAGTCCAGTTCTGACCGTTCGTACATATTACGGGCAATCTCGTTCTCAACGGCGATAGTGTCAATCGCAATTATGCTGCCATCGGTGAATTTTTGCTCCACACAGCAGTTATCGAAGTTATATTCGCAGGAAATCAGCTTTTTCATAGGAGTTACCTCCCAAATTGTATTGCATATCTCTTGCATAGAGTAGTAACGATTTTTAATCTTTAACATATCAAAACCTCTATTATTGATAATGATTTTGTAATGTATATATTAATACTAATACCGCAATTTATAAAGTACTGTCGCATAATGTATGATTATATATTTCAAAAGGACAGAAGTGTTTTTATCCCAATAGGTATAAAAAGAATACGGCAGTATAGCGTTCAGCTATACTGCCGTATTCTTCGCACTCGTCAATCGGCTTGTTTCATATGATATTCAAGATATCTTTATGACAACACGCCTAAGGCTGTCCGCTTTTTGTTGTGAAATAGTTATTGAGCAATGCTTTTGTCAAAGAATGCTGCGATTTCAGCCATCAACTCTAGGTCGTGATTGCCGTTTTCGTTCCGCATAACCAAATGGTCGCGATCTGCATACTTTTTGAAGATAAAACGATCGTTATTTCCGTATTTTTCGTAGTATGTTTCATAGCCATAGTTGATCGGTATGGTATCGTCCTTCTCACCGTGCACAATCATTATTGGGCAGTTGCTGTTTTCGAAACCTTTCATAGCGGTGCTGAAGGCGTATTTGCCGTACATTGTGTATTCGTGAACAGAGGCGAAAGGAAGAAGAAGCTTGGCAATGCCGCCCACCATTTGGCAACCGCGATAATCAATCATGTTCATAGATTTATTCCAACCTGCAAGAGAAGCAACCGCCTTTACTTCGGGATGATAATTGAGAGCGTTGGCAACAGACATTCCGCCCCAACTGTATCCCATAAGCACGAAAGGAAGCTCATTAATCTTTTCGATGGTGTAGGCATAATTGATAGCACAGTCAACGTCGATAATACCTTGGGGCAAGCCGCCGATTACGTCACCTTCACTTTCATCATTTGCTGTGGCATCATAAGCGAAAACATAATATCCTTGCGAAGTGAAGAAATTAAAAATGTCCATATATCCGGTCTGTCCACCGCCGCCAAGACCGTGGGCGAATACTATAACGCCCTTTTTTGTCAAAAGGTTGTCACTTGACTCATAAAGATAGCCGACGAGAGTCTGCCCACCGTTCGATGTAAAGGTGTGCCGTTCGCGCGACATTGCAGGAAAATCGGAAATCAAAAAAGCGTCTTCTTTACTTGTAGTACAACGGTAGTTAAAGCTACCGTCATATATGGAAACCGAAAGACAGAAAAGTCCAATAGCTCCAGAAATCAAAAGAATAGTAAGTAGGGATACAACAATAATTATAATACTCTTTTTCTTGTTGCGTTGCATAATAAATACTCCTTTTATACATTATTATTCACATTATATCATATTTTGTCCTAAAATGCAAGTTCAAGCGGAAAAACAAAAAATTGCTTGATTTTTTTCTCATTTTGCGCTATAATTAAATCACCAAACCCAAAGGAGCCCAAAATGGAACTCAATCAGCTTCTGAACCACGATATAACCTGCTCTTGCGGCAGAACGCACCGATGCGATATCGACCTCGTTGACATCGGACGGGGCGCGATCTTGCGCCTGCCCGAGAGCGTGAATAAATTTGAAAATATACTCCTCGTTGCCGATTCGAATACTTTCGCCGTCTGCGGCGAGCGTGTCAGTAACTTGCTCGGCACGAAGATCAAGGACACTTGCCTTTTTGTAACCAATGATCTTCTCGTCCCCGATGAGGCGGCGATCGAAGCGGTAAGGGCAAAAATGACACCCGCGACCGACCTCATCCTCGGCATCGGCTCGGGCGTTATCAACGACATCTGCAAATACGTTTCCTTCTTCGCGGGGACAAGCAGCGGCATCGTCGCCACCGCACCCTCGATGGATGGCTTTGCTTCATCCGGCGCGGCAATGATCCTCGGCGGAATGAAGGTCACCGAGACCACCCACGCCCCCGCCCTCATCATCGGCGATACCGAAGTGCTGAAAAACGCGCCCGCCGAAATGATCCGCTCGGGCTACGCCGACATCATCGGCAAATATTCCGCGCTTAACGATTGGAAACTCAGCCGGCTCATCAACGGCGAATACCTCTGCCCCGAGGTCTATGCCCTCGTCAAGGAAAAGACCGACCTCATACGCTCACTCGCAAAGAATATCGCCGCGCGCGAGGATGCCGCAATCGAGGAGCTGATGCGCGATCTCGTGCTCATCGGCGTCACACTCACGCTCCTTTCAACCACACGCCCCGGCTCGGGAAGCGAGCATCACCTTTCGCACTATTTCGAGATCACGGGTATTCTTGAGGACAAACCCTACTTCCTCCACGGCACCGACGTCGGCTATTCCACGGTCGTCACCGCCCGCCTGCGCGAGGAGCTCCGCGCACTTGCAAAGCCCGACTTTGGCATGGTTTCGGATGAAACGAGAGAGAAGTGCTACGAAAAGATCTACGGAAAGATCGCGCACGAGGTCAGCGACCTTCAAAAGAGCGCGGGACGGTACGCTGATCCCGTGAACGATATTTACAGCGAGAAGTGGAATGAGGTCGTTGCCATCCTGAACGAATGCCCCACCGCCGCCGAGATCGAGGAAATGCTGACCGATTGCGGCTTCGATCTTTCCCTTTTCGAGGAAATGTACGGCGCGGAAAAGATCTCGAACGGCGTTTGGTTCGCCAAGGACCTCAAGGACAGATATTCGGTCCTCTGGCTCTATTTTAACGTATTTTTCAGCGAAAGCGAGGCGGAAAAGATTCTATGAAAAGCTCTACATTTGAATTTATGAGATCCTCCGTCGCTGCTGAACGCCGCGCGCTCGACGTGCTGTATGGGCAGATGGACGAAAACGAGTTCCTGAAAACGCTTGAATATATCTTAAAATCCAACCTTGTTATCCTCTCCGCCTGCGGATCTTCGGGATTTGCGGCGAAAGAGTTCGCGCATTCGCTCTGTTGCGTCGAATGCCCCGCAAAATTCGTCCCGCCCTCCGAGGCGGTCCACGGCGGTATGGGCGCGCTGAAGAAGGATAATCTGCTCATCCTCGTTTCCAAGGGCGGCAAGACCGACGAGCTCATCCCGCTTGTTTCGATAGCAAAATCCAAGGGCGCAAAGATCGCCCTCGTCACCGCCAATCCCGAATCCGAGCTCGCCCGCGAGGCTGATTCCGTGCTCCTTCTGCCCGACGTCCCCGAAAGCGACGTCTACGGCGTCATGTCCACCGCAAGCTTCGCCGCGACCGTCGCCATATTCGACGCGCTGATGATGGGGATTATGGAAGAAAAGGACTACGCCCTCTCCGATTTCGCCCTCATCCACCCCGGCGGAGCGGTGGGGAAGAAGATAAATTGATGATAAAGAGGCTGCTTCATAAATAATGAGGCAGCCTCAATACTATGCATAAAACCCTTTTGCCAAATATAGTGCAGCATTGATATTATATTATACACGTTTTGGAAGATTTTCGCTTCGCGAAAAACAGTATCTTATTAAAACGCCTCATTCGTCACGCTCGCGCGTGCCACCTTCCCCCACCGGGGAAGGCTGATAGATTGGTCGATAGCCTTTAGCTTTTCAGCGAACATCGTATATTGCTATAATTTTGTTTGGGCAGATCGGAATATTTTTATCAAATTATTTTGCGCTCGTAATGGAGTTTGGGCAAAATAATTCAATAAAATATACCAATTTGATATGCAAAATTATATTGCTATGTCATCTTCGCTGAATAGTTGGCGGTTATTGCTACAGTTTGTCGAGTCTGCCGGTTTTTCGTAGAAAAACGGAGGCGTAAGCTGACGAGGCAGGATCGACTGTTCGCCGTAGGCGAACTATGCCTTCCCCGGTGGGGGAAGGTGGCGCGGGGAGCGCCGAATGAGGCGTTTTAATAAGATACTGTTTTTCGAGCGTAAGCGAGACAATCTTCCAAAAGTTTCTTACTTTATTTGATCTGCTTTTTATATTTTTTAGGGCTGCTTCACTGTTTTGTCAATGAAGCAACCCTTTTTTCATTTGTGAATATACATCCTCGAATCCACATCCTCTCCGTCGCCTCGGGCGGGGCAGAGGTATTCCCATCCGTAGCGCTCGTAAAAGGAGTCGTGATCCGTCAGAAGATATAGAGGCGAGATGCCGCGGCTGTTCATATCTTTGCAGACATGATCGAGAAGCGCACCCGCGATTCCTTGCCCACGGCAGTCGGGCTCGACGAAAACGGCGCAAACATTCGGCGCAAGGTCGGGTCGGTCGTGAAAATCGTTTTCTATTACTCCAAGCCCGCCGATGATCCGCCCGCCATCAAGGGCAACATACCACTCGGGAACTGCGGATTTGACCGCAAGGCACTCCTCCATGCTCTCAAGATACGCCTCTTCGGGTATGCCCCATTTTTCGTGAAACCACCGCGCCATCGTTTCTTTCATTTCGGGACGCGCGGAAAGCGTTATAATTTCATATTTCATTGTTGTACCCATCACTGTCCGAAAACATATCGACCAATCTTTCAAAGTAATGATAGCTGCTGAAGCAGCCGTAAAACTCAAGAACCTGACCGTCCCCCGAGTATTTTCCTATGTAACCCACGAAAGCTTCGTTTTCGGAATCACAGTTGACTATCAGAAAATCACCGTTTTCGTATGTCAGCCGCAAGCTGATCCCATGCGGTGAGTTAAAGACGTAGTAATGGTATAAGATATCGGAACGGCTGAGAGTTTTGAGAAAATCGATTGCTTTTTCATCATCCAACTGTTTTACGACGGTGCATTTTGAATTGTCAAATGGCAAAAGATCGTCCGAGTGATCGGGAACCCAAGAGGCAAATCCTTTTTGATCCGTATTGTTGTAGTCTATAAGCTCTATCTGTACTACGTTTTTGGTAAGTTCGTCAAAGTTGAGGTAATACGACCCCGGATCACACGCACTCAGAGACACGCACAGTGCAAGTATAAATACGAAAACGAATATCTTTTTCATGCAGATCCCTCCTTTTCTAAATTATATCATAAAACAACGAAAACCGCAAGTCCAATTTCGGATTTGCGGTTTTTCAGTTTTAACCTTTATACTCTTGTCCGCCTACGAGCAGTTTGTAACCGTTCAGCTCAATGCCCGAGGTGTCGCCCGAGAGGGAAGAGACCGAGCTGTTGGCGGTGAGGATCCATTTGCTGCCCGCATCCATTGTGAGATCAACTTTGCCTTCGTTCAGAATTGCGCCGTTTAGTGTGCTGGCGCTCAGATTGAGTTCGAGCGTGGAGATCTTATCCACGGTAATATCTCCTTCGAGCGTTTGATCCTTTGCATTGAAGGTGCACTTGCCGCCGTTTTTGCCATCCTTGCCCCATCTGCCCTCGGACACGATAAGCAAGCCCCCGTCACTCGAAAGAACAAGCTCGGTGCCCGTGAGGTTTATGATGCTGCTTGTGTTCGTGCAGTAAAACATAGCTCCGCTTTGGGAGATGAGTTTGCAGTTCGTTGCGGTAAGGGTGCTCGTGCCCTCCTTTGCGTCGCCCGATGTGCTTTGATAAAGCATAATGTTCGAGCGGACGCTTCCCGTCTTCGTGGATTGATCGTTGCCCGAAAGCGTACAGTTTTCAATGGTTACGCTGTTTTTACCCTCGATAATGATCGCGCGCGATTTGGTCGAAACGCCTTCGGCGTTCTTGACTGTGATCTCGGCGGTCGAATAGATAACGGGGCAGCCGTCCTTGCCGTTCGAGGTGTAGGAGCCGCCGTCGATCATCAAAATACCGCCGCCTCTGTCAGAGCGGATCGCGGCTTTGCTTTCCGACGTTACTGTCAGATTGTTTCCGTAAAGCGTTCCGCCGCCCGCAACCTGAACGCCTCCCGCGCCGCTGCCCGTTACGGTCACGGTGCAGTCGGAAATGTGAATAATTCCGTTCTGATAGGCAAAAACACCCGTCGCATTTTCCGCATTGGCTTCAATTATGCAGTCCTTGATTGTAAGCTCGGCGTTGCCGTAAACGCGGATGCCCGAATTGACGCCCTTGAAGTTGGAATCGTCAACGCTCGATGCCTTTCCTGCACTCTTCTTGATAACCGCACCCGTCACGGTAGCCTTGGTGTTTCCCGATGCCTCAAGCGCGCTCTCATCGACTCCGGTTGCGGTGTAAGTGCCGCCCGTGATGGTGTCGCCGTTCTTGATGACGGTAGCAGAATACTCGGCGGAGTTGTCATAGATTACCGTGGTATCTTCTGTTTGCGGAGCATCTGTCGTCACTTCCTCTTCTTGAGTTACCGTTTCGGAAGTTGTGCTTGAGGACGATTCCTCGGGAAGATCTGCCTCTGCTTTTCCGCAAGCGCAGGCAGAGAGTATGAGTATCAGCGAAAGAAATATTAAAGCGAACTTTTTCATAGTGAAGCTCCTTCGTTTTTTATAATTATACTCTGCTTGCGTGTAATTTTGATGAAAGAAAAATGATCATACTGTGGAGTTGAGTGAAAATATGCCGTCGATCAATTTTACAACTTTTATTGATGATTCGCCAATCCGATTGACATTTTTCGGCTTTTGTGCTATTATTATTCCGGTAAAAATATAGATTACGCAAATAACTATGCCGATCGCGGCACAGCGTGTGCCGTCATTTTTACGGAGGAAGAATAATTTGAATCATATATACAACATTGGCGCAGACGAAATTCCGGTCTTTTTTTCGACCGATGACAATTATATCCCATTCCTCGACGTTGCCCTCGCTTCGATGATCGAAAATGCATCGAAGGAGTATAAATACAGGATCGTCGTTCTGAACACGGGTCTTGACTCAGAAAACGTCGCAAAGATCAAGCAAAGGGAACGCGCGGGATTTAAGATAGATTTCGTCGATATGTCCGAGGACTTGAAACACATTAAGGCGCGCTTCAAGAACGTGTATCACTTCTCGATCGTGACCTATTACCGCCTCTTTATCGCCTCGATGTTCCCGAATTGCGATAAGATTGTCTATCTTGATTGCGATCTCGTCGTCCTCGGCGATATTTCCGAGCTCTACTATACCGACCTCGGCGACGCCGTTTTCGCGGCGGCTCCCGAGCAGTTCGTCCGCAATACTCACGAATTCCGCGTTTATGCCGAAAAAGCCCTCGGCGTTGACCCCGACGTATACGTCAACGCGGGCGTCCTGGTGCTCAGCCTTGAGCAGTTCAGAAGGAATGAGATCGAAAAGAAATTCGTCGAGCTTCTTACCGGGTACGATTTCGATCTGCTCGATCCCGATCAGGCTTATCTGAATTATCTTTGCGACGGCAAGATCCGAGTTCTGCCGAACGGTTGGAACAAGGAGCCGATGCCCCTGCCTTGCGAGGGCAAAAAGAATATCGTCCATTACGCGCTTTACAAGAAACCCTGGCAGTATGATGACGTCATCGACGGTGGCTATTTCTGGCATTATGCGAAGACCTCCCCGTTTTATGGCGAGATCCTTCGCCGCCGCGCGTCTTTCGGGCAAGAGGAGCGCGCAAAGAGCGAGGCTGTTGCGAGCGAGATCCTGATCCACGCGAACAATATCGTCGCCTCGGATCGCACTTTCTTGAAATTACTTAAGGACCGTTGAGAGAAAATGGAAAAGTCAGCACATAAACTCGAATTGCAGAGAAGGATCGCGGAGCTTGAAAAGAAAGAGCTCTGGCATCTTGACGTTGAGGACGACCCCGAAACCTATCCCCTTATGCCCGATATGGTGGACTATCTCAATGAAAAGCTTTCGAGCCGCATCAAAAACAAGATAGCCAACATTTTCGGCGCGCGCTTCTTCGACAAGCTGATCGCCGCGCGCCAGCTTATCATAAAGGAAGTCCGCGGCATCGAGAATTTCAAAGCCGTCGAGGGCGGCAAGCTCGTCACCTGCAACCACTTCAGCGTGGGCGATAACTATGCCGTTTGGGTCGCTCTGCGCGATCACATGGACGGAAAGCTTCTTTATAAGGTAATAAGAGAGGGGAACTATACCAATCCCCCGAAGCCCTTCGGGCTCTTTATGCGCCATTGCAATACCCTGCCGCTTTCAAGCCAGCTGCCGACGATGAAGAAGTTCTTGAAGGCAGTTTCGGTGCTCCTTGGCAGAGGCGAAACGATCCTTATCTATCCCGAGCAGGGAATGTGGTGGAACTACCGCAAGCCCCGCCCGATGCAGGACGGCGCTTTCACGCTTGCCGTCCGCAACAACTCTCCCATCGTTCCGATCTTTATCACAATGGAGGACAGCGACGTCATCGACGGCGACGGCTTCCCCGTTCAGGAGTTCACCCTTCACATTCTTCCCGCAATCTATCCCGATCCTTCGCTTTCGCCCGCCGAGGCAAAAACGAAGATGAAGAACGAAAACTACGAGGCGTGGGTGAAGGTCTACGAGGATTTCTACGGCAAGCCTCTGGTATATTCCGAAGAATGAAGCTGTATCTTTCGACGATAGGCATTGCAATGCTTATAATATCTGCCGTCAATATTGTATTCGGCACCGCATCGTGGTATTATACCGTTATCGCGGTGATCTGGTGCACTGCTTTGCAGTTTGCTCTTGACGGCGGAATAGCCATTATGATAAACAAAATGCCCGATGGGTGGTTCGGTGTCAATAATCCTCTTTATCACGTTTCCGAATGGGAGCAGAAGCTGTATAAAAAACTGCGGGTGAAGTTCTGGAAGGATAAGGTATGGGAACTCGGCGGACTCGGCGGCTTCAGCAAAAAGCACTGCACCGACCCCTCGAACCCCGAATATATCGAAAGATTCATCATCGAATGCAACAAAGGCGTGCTGACGCACAGGCTGTCCTATCCCGCAGGCTTTCTTGCAATGCTGACGCTAACGGGTGTCCCTGTCTTCACGGTAGCCCTCCCCGTTGCGATCGTGAACGTGTATCTCAACATCCTGCCGACCTTGGCTTTGAGATATAATACCCCGAAGCTGAAAGCTATCCTTGAGAGATTGAGAAGGAAGGCGAAAATAGAAAAAACGGTATCGTGAGGTACCGTTTTTTCTATATCGCAACCAAATCACGGCGCAAGCCGTGTATCATGAATGAAATCGTGCTACGCACGATGAAATCCTCGCTATGCTCGGATGAAATCCAAGCAAGCTTGGATGAAATTAAATCCGCCGCGTCCTTCTCCCCGCGAAGCGGGATTTCATCGCGAAGCGATTTCATCCACCGAAGGTGGATTTATTCCGCCAAAGGCGGATTTAGTTGAAAAAAGCACTGCAACAGCAGTGCTTTTTTCTGGCGGAGATGGAGAGATTTGAACTCTCGCGCCGGTTATCCCGACCTACACCCTTAGCAGGGGCGCCTCTTCGGCCTCTTGAGTACTTCTCCATAGCCGAAGTCCATTTGGACTTATTTTATTGTACCGCTCTTTGCAGAGCCTTAACATTATAACATAACACGTTTGATTATGCAAGACTTTTTGTAAAAAAATTCCGCTCGTTATAGTTTTTTAACATAACCCGCCCTCAATATCCGTTGACTTTACCCT
>JAZQJB010000094.1:0-6251 GCA_045541375.1 Eubacteriales bacterium
CGGCGGAAAACACCGCGAGGTTTTTTAGTACCGTTTCGCGCTCGTCGCCTCTGCCGAACGCGAGATTGAGGGCGGACGTGTGCGCCGCCTCGCTCACGCCGCCGAGCCGCGTTGAAAAGCCGTGCGGCACGTCGATAAGCGGCGAGTAGGCAAACGTCACGCCGCCCGAAGTTTTATATTCCATATTTTTTCCTTATAAAAGATGGGGTTGAATGGTGCTACCTACCGTAGAGCAGTTTTTCAGCAATATCAAAAGGGACAAGATTTTCTCGTCCCTTTTGCACACTACCTTGCTTGCAAGGTATAGTGTGTTATACCATATTTTGTTTTCGGATGGTAAAGGAGTGGTGTTTTTGCTTACGCAAAAGTGATGTTACTCACTTCGTTCGTAATGATGTTGTTCCCGATGGTCGCAATGATGTGATGTTTGCCCACTGTGCCGAAGGCACTACATCATTGCCGAAGGCTACATCATTAGGCGAAGCCGACATCACTTGCACGCAAGGGCAAACATCGTTCGGTGACCTGCGATAAAGCAGGTCACCGAGCCGCGCCCACTTTTTTGTTATTAGTCAAACAGCTTGCCGTACTTGAGAAGTCTCTCGTACTTGTCCTTTGCGGCATTTTCTGCCTTGTCGAAGAGCGCCTCGGCTCTGTCGGGGAACTGCTGTGCAAGTCTGCTGTAACGAGTCTCGCTGGTGATGAAGTCGCGGTAGCTTGCGGTAGGCTC
Organism: Eubacteriales bacterium; assembly: GCA_045541375.1. Classification (GTDB taxonomy): domain Bacteria; phylum Bacillota; class Clostridia; order Oscillospirales; family CAG-272; genus CAG-390. The sequence goes on from JAZQJB010000094.1 coordinate 731, forward strand.
CTTGGAATCCACGGTAAGAGGATTCTTGCCTTCTGCCTTGAGGGCAGGGTTGTAACGGAACATCTGCCAGTAGCCTGCGTCAACCGCTCTCTTCATCTCAAGCTGGCTGTTGAACATACCGCCCTTGATACCGTGCATCTCACAAGGAGCGTAGCCGATGATGAGGGAGGGTCCGTGGTAAGCCTCAGCCTCGGAGAGAGCCTTGAGGAACTGGTTCATATCAGCACCCATAGCAACCTGTGCTACGTATACGTAACCGTAGGACATTGCGATCTCTGCAAGGTTCTTCTTGCCGATTGCCTTACCTGCAGCTGCGAACTGTGCAACCTGACCGATCTGGGAAGCCTTCGATGCCTGTCCGCCGGTGTTGGAGTAAACCTCGGTATCGAATACCATTACGTTTACATCCTCGCCCGATGCGAGAACGTGGTCGAGACCGCCGAAGCCGATGTCATATGCCCAACCGTCGCCACCGAAGATCCAAACGGACTTCTTAGCGAGGTATTCCTTCTCAGCGAGGATCTCCTTGGATGCCTCGCAGCCCTTCTCTGCCCAGCCCTCAAGGAGCTCAACAAGAGCAGCGGTTGCGGGAGCGTTAGCCTCACCGTCGTCGATGGTGTTAAGGTATGCGTCGATCACGGACTTGCAGTGCTCGCAAGGAGTCTCGAGAGCCTTTACCTTATTGATGAGCTTCTCGCGGATGGTCTTCTGACCGATCGAGATACCGAGACCGTGCTCTGCGTTGTCCTCGAAGAGGGAGTTGCCCCAAGCGGGACCGCGGCCGCTCTCACGGTTAACGGTGTAAGGAGTTGCAGGTGCGGAGCCGCCCCAGATAGAGGAGCATCCGGTTGCATTGGAGATATACATTCTCTCGCCGAAGAGCTGGGTGATGAGACGTGCATAGGAGGTCTCAGCACAACCTGCACAAGAGCCGGAGAACTCGAGGAGGGGCTGCTTGAACTGGCTGCCCTTGATGGTGTTAAGTCCGTAAGGAAGTTCCTTTTCGGAAACGTTTGCTACGCAGTAATCGAAAGCATTCTGCTGATCGAGAACGGTGTAGGAAGGAACCATGGTGAGGCATCCAACCTTACAAGCCTTAACGCAGAGGGTACAACCCATACAGTCAAGGGTGGAGATGCCGATGGTGAACTTATAGTTGGTCTTCATAGCAGGCTTTGCAGTGTACTTGGTATCTGCGGGAGCTGCTGCTGCCTCTGCCTCGTCGAGAGCGTAGGGTCTGATCGCTGCATGAGGACATACGAAGGAACACATGTTACACTGTACGCACTTGGTGGGATCCCAGGTAGGAACGCTTACTGCAACGCCGCGCTTCTCGAAAGCTGCACTTCCCTGCGGGAAGGTACCGTCTGCCATTCCTGCAAATGCGGAAACGGGGAGGGAGTCGCCTCTCATGTGAGATACGGGAACTGCTACCTTGTTTACGAAGTCAACGAGCTCGGGACGGTCGCCGGTCTTTGCAGCCTCGGGAGCGTCATCTGCGCAGTTAGCCCACTCTGCGGGAACGTCTACCTTAACGAAAGCGTCTGCGCCTGCGTCGATAGCGTTGTAGTTGAGGTCAACGATAGCCTGACCCTTCTTGATATAGGACTTGTATGCCATCTTCTTCATGTACTCGATAGCGTCTTCCTTGGGAAGGATGCCTGCGAGCGAGAAGAATGCGGACTGGAGGACGGTGTTCTTAACCTTACCGTTGGCGATGCGGTTGAGAGCGATACCGGTACCGTCGATGATGTAGAAATTGATGTTGTTCTGAGCGATGTACTTCTTAACTGCTGCGGGGAGGTTCTGGTCGAGCTGGTCAACTGTCCAGTCGCAGTCAAGGAGGAAGGTTCCGCCGGGCTTAACGTCCTGAACCATATCGTACTTCGCAAGGTATGCCTTGTTGTGGCAAGCTACGAAATTCGCCTTGTTGATGTAGTAGGGGCTCTTGATGGGAGCATCGCCGAAGCGGAGGTGGGAGATGGTGATACCCGAGGTCTTCTTCGAGTCATACTGGAAGTAAGCCTGGATATACTTATCGGTGTGGTCACCGATGATCTTGATGGAGTTCTTATTTGCACCAACGGTACCGTCGCCGCCGAGACCCCAGAACTTACAAGCAACTGTGCCTGCAGCAGCGGTGTCGGGACAAGCCTTCTCCTCGAGGGAAAGGCCGGTAACGTCGTCTACGATGCCGAGAGTGAAGCCGTTCTTGGGCTGTGCCGCAGAAAGGTTCTCGAAGCAAGCGAAGATGGATGCGGGAGTGGTGTCCTTGGAACCAAGGCCGTAACGTCCGCCAACAACGGTGATGTTCTTGCCTGCGTTAGCGAGGGAAGCAACAACGTCGAGGTAGAGGGGCTCGCCGAGGGAGCCGGGCTCCTTGGTACGGTCGAGAACTGCGATGGACTTGCAAGTTGCGGGAATAGCCTCGAGAAGTCTGTCAGCTCTCCAAGGTCTGTAAAGACGAACCTTGATAAGACCAACCTTTTCGCCGTTTGCGTTGAGGTAGTCGATAACTTCCTCTGCAACGTCACATACGGAACCCATAGCAACGATCACGCGCTCTGCATCGGGTGCGCCGTAGTAGTTGAAGAGCTTATAATCGGTACCGAGCTTTGCATTGACCTTGTCCATGTATTCCTCAACGATTGCGGGGAATGCATCGTAGTAGGGGTTGCAAGCCTCACGGTGCTGGAAGAAGATGTCGCCGTTTTCTGCGGAACCGCGAAGAACGGGGTGCCCGGGGTTGAGAGCTCTGGAGCGGAATGCCTTGACTGCGTCCCAGTCAACCATTTCCTTGAGGTCCTCGATCTCCCAAGCCTCGATCTTCTGGATCTCGTGAGAGGTACGGAAGCCATCGAAGAAGTTGAGAACGGGAACGCGACCCTTGAGGGAAGCAAGGTGAGCAACTGCGCCGAGGTCCATGATCTCCTGCTGGTTGGTTTCAGCAAGCATAGCATAACCGGTCTGACGGCAAGCATAGATGTCGGAGTGGTCGCCGAAAATGTTAAGAGCGTGGGAAGCAACTGCTCTTGCCGAAACGTGGATAACGCCGGGAAGGAGCTCGCCCGCGATCTTGTACATATTGGGGATCATCAGAAGAAGTCCCTGAGATGCGGTGTAAGTAGTGGTGAGAGCACCGGAAGCGAGAGAGCCGTGAACAGCACCTGCCGCGCCTGCCTCGGACTGCATCTCGATAACGCTTACGCGCTCGCCGAAGATGTTACGAGCGGGCTTGCCGAGAAGGTTCTTGTCGGTAGCGGACCATGCGTCGGTGGTCTCCGCCATGGGCGAAGAGGGAGTGATGGGGTAGATTGCGGCAACCTCGGTGAACGCGTACGACACGTGCGCGGCAGCGGTGTTACCGTCCATGGAAATCTTTGTACGTTTGATAGCCATGTAGTTTGTCCTCCGTTTGTATTTGAATTTTTATTATTTTTGCGTGACAATAAAGAGTCTTCGAATAGACCCACTATATCATATCACTTTTCAGACAAAAAGTAAAGGTCTTTTTGTAAATTTGTATTCAAATTCAAAAAAAAAGTTGCTTTTTCTACATATTAATGGTATAATTGTATATAATAATTATTTTAACCGGAGGTACCCGTTATGACAGAACCCAAACAGAGAAAAGATATGAATCCCGAATTCATGTGGGATTTTTCGCACATTTACGCAACCAAGGCAGACTGGGAAGCAGCACTCGTTGAGGCTGAAAAGGCGATCGAGGTTGCGGCGTCCTACAAGGGCAAGCTGACCGCATCGGCAGAGGCTCTCGCTGACGGACTTGACGCCATTTACGGCGTTGCCGAGAAATTCGAAAAGGCATACAGCTACGCATTCCTTCACAAGGAAGCCGACAACTCCGACCCCGAATATCAGGATATGTCCGCGCGCGCAATGAGCCTTTACGTCAAGTTCAGCACCGCGATCTCCTTCTCCGAGCCCGAAATGCTCTCGGCAGGCAAGGAAACACTTCTTTCCTATCTTGATTCTTGCGAAAGACTCAGCAAATACCGCTTCACCATCACAGACCTCATCCGCTCCGCAGAGCACGTGCTTGATGAAAAGAGCGAGGCTCTTCTTGCGGGAATGAGCGAGGGCGCAAGCTCGCCGAACGACGCTTACGATATGCTGACCGGCGTTGATATGGAATTTCCGAACGTCATCGGCGAGAACGGCGAAGAGCTTCCCCTCACCGGCGGTAATTTCGGCGTTTACCGCGAAAGCGAGTGCCGTGCGGTCCGTGAGGATGCTTTCGAGAAGATGTTCGGCACCTACAAGAAGTTCATCAACACCATCGCGGCTACCTACGGCGGCTCGGTCAAGTTCGACTGCTTCCGCGCAAAGGCTCGCGGCTACGCATCGGCTCGCGAGGCGGCTCTCTCGAGCGGAAACGTACCGCTTTCCGTTTACGATAACCTCATCGACGAGATCCACGCGGCTCTGCCGACAATGAAGAAGTATCTCGATCTCCGCGCAAAGGTCATGAAGAAGGACAAGGTCGATATGTTCGATCTCTACGTTCCCATGGTCGAGGGCGTTGCAGAGACTCTGCCCTACGAAAATGCAAAGGAGCTCGTCAAGAAGTCTTGCGCTCCTCTCGGCGAGAGATACCTGTCGCTTCTCGATGAGGCGTACAACAACCATTGGATCGACGTTTACGAGAACAAGGGCAAGTCGACGGGCGCGTTCTCCGCGGGCGTTTACGGCGTTCACCCCTATGTAATGCTCAACTATACCGACACACTTGACGACGCCTTCACCCTCGCGCACGAGCTCGGCCACGCAATGCACTCCTTCTTCTCGAGCGAAGCACAGGATTACGTCAACGCCGACTACCGCATTATGGTTGCCGAGGTTGCGTCGACCGTCAACGAGGTCCTTCTCACCAAGTACCTCCTTAAGACCGAAACAGACCCCAAGAAGCGCGCGTATATCCTCAACCACTTCCTTGAGGGCTTCCGCACCACCGTTCTCCGTCAGACTCTCTTTGCCGAGTTCGAGCGCGAGTCGCACGCTATGTGCGAGGCGGGCAAGCCCCTGACCGCGCAGTCGCTCTCCGCAGTTTACAAGGAGCTCATCTCCAAGTATTACGAGGGTGCCGAGATCAACGACATTATGCAGTATGAGTGGGCATACATCCCCCACTTCTACCGCGCGTTCTACGTTTATCAGTACGCGACCGGCTTCTCCTCAGCCGTTGCCATCGCAGGCAAGATCGCAGAGGGCGGCGATCCCGCAGACTACCTCAAGTTCCTCACCACCGGCGGCTCCGACTACCCGCTCGAGGAGCTCAAGATCGCAGGAGTAGACCTGACCAAGCCCGAAACCGTCCGCGACGCAATGAAGATCTTCGACGAGACCGTTGATGAGCTGGCGAAGCTGATCTGATAGTGGACAGTGGTTAGTGGACAGTGGACAGAAAGATGCGAGGAATATAAATAAGTCGGAGGCCAAAGCGGTCTTAGGAAGACAAATAAGGCAGTCAACTCCTTGGCTCACAGAACGACATGGCTAC
>JAZQJB010000095.1:0-19359 GCA_045541375.1 Eubacteriales bacterium
CTCCGCCGAGTGAAAAGTGGAAAGTGAACAGTGAAAAGTTAAGGATAATTTCCTTCGCTTCGCTCGGAAATTTTCGATTTTATTAAATTAACAGCAACGGGAAGTTTTGGTCAACCTTTTTCAAAAGGTTGCAGAGCTCGAGACAGCGTCTCGAACTAATGCGAGAGCTTCAGCTCTCGCTTCCGTGCTTCAAAAAGACGAAGTTTACTTCGGCTTTTTGGACAGAGTCACTACTTCCCGGCTGTAGGGAAGTAGTGATCTCTGTCACCCTTTGCCCAATGATATTCAGAAAGAAGGGTGAAGGAGCAAAAATCTCCCCTGAAGGGAAGATTTTACTCCTTCCAAACGTGTCGTCCCATTTGCCGCTTTGCGTCAAATAGGCGCCGCCCGTTTGAAGCGCAAGGGAGAATTTCGCCGTCTGCGGACGGCGACTTAAGGCTCTGCCTTAAGAATTCGCCACCTTTTGAAAAAGGTGGACCAAAACTTTCAACACCCCATAGTGGTAAAGTTGTTGGAAATGGTTGAAAAGCGAAAAATGTCGTTTTGAGACTTTTTTCGAGGTCAAAAGTGGCTGTGGAAATCGTTGCGGGTTTTACCTCGGTTTTCCACAACGAGCAAAAGTCGAAAAATTGCCAAAAACCTCAAAAAACCGCCCAATAACGCCATTTTCGGGCAGTCACGGGGTTTTCCACAGTTTCCCCAGGGTTTACTACTATAAATATTAAATATTATATATATTAAACTTATTTTCTTATCTTCTTTCGCGCTTGCGCGCATGAGAACGAAAAAAAATTCTTTTGTGGAAACTCCGCGAAAGTTTTCCACATATCTGATCATTTTTTAAGGAGTATTCGAGATGAAAATTATCTTTAACCGCCAGGAGCTCATCAACAGCATCGCTCCCCTGCTTTGCGCTGTTCCCAATAAAGGTCCCTTCCCCGAGGTTGAATGCATCCATATGAATGCCGAAAATCCCGGCGAGGTCGTTCTTACTTCCTTTGACCTTGAAAAGGCTGTAAGAGTTAAATGTGAAGCTACCGTCCTTGAGACCGGTTGCTATGCCATCAATGCAAATAAGCTCTTCCAGATGCTTAAAGTTATGGACGGCGAGGAAATTACCATCACCGTCAATGCAAAGCTTGAGACTACTCTCGTTTCCGGCAAATCCACTCAGAAAATGTCCGCGCTTTCCGCTGAGGGCTTCCCCGCGATCCCCGCAATTCATAACAATTCGCTCAGATACGAGATCTCTTGCCCCCTTCTCAAGAAGATGATCGCAAAGGTCAGCTTCGCTATGGGTGTAAATGACCAGAGATACATCCTCAACGGTGCTTATTTCAGAGTCGAAGAGGATAAGCTCATGGTCGTTGCCTGCGACGGTTTCAAGATGGCAAAGTGCTCGACAAAGGCTGATATCGTCAACAAGTCCGAGGATAATACCCAGGTCAGATATTCCTATATCGTTCCTGCAAAGACTGTGCAGGAGCTCTACCGTATGCTCCCCGACGGCGAGGACGACAGAGTTATGATGCATATGAGCCGTAAGTACCTCATCTGCTATTTCGAAAATATGACATTCTATACTCGCCTGATCGAGGGTGAGTATATCGACTATGACCGTATCATTCTTAAAACACATAAGATCTTCATTAACGTTGACCGCGACCGTCTCTTGGGTGCTCTCGAGCGTGCCGCTGTCGTAACCGAGGAAAGAATCGCGGGAAGCAACCGTACTCCCCTCCGCTTCTCCCCCGAGGGCGACGTTCTCAAGATCATGGCTAACTCCTCCGCGGGTTCGTCCTATGAGGAGATCGAGATCGATCACGAGGGCGATGACCTTCTCATTTCCTTCAATAACAAGTATCTCATCGACGCTATCCGCTCCTGCGAATGCGAGCGTCTGCGCATTGAGATGACCACCGCTTTCTCGAGTATCAATATCATCCCGCTCGACCTCGAAGAGGGCAGCGACGAGGTATTCTTCCTGCTTCCCATCAAGACAAAGCACTAAAATTTCATATAAATGAAAGTCAAAAAAATTTGTGCCGAGGATTTTCGAAACATCGAACACGCCGAGGTGGAATTCTCGGACGGTATAAATCTTCTCTTCGGCGCAAACGCGCAGGGAAAGACGAATCTGCTTGAGGCGATATGCTATTTTTCGCTCGGCAAGTCTTTCCGCGGCGCGAAGGATGCGGAATTTATCGCGTTTGATAAGCGTGCGGCAAAATTGTCGCTCGATTTTGAGGACAAAGTGCGAGAGAGGAATCTCACGATAGATTTTTCAAAGGATCACGCGCGCCATATCGAGCAAAACGGTATGAAGATCTCGCGCATGAGTGAGATCATAGGTCTTTTCCGCGCGGTAATTTTCTGCCCCGAGCACCTTAATATCATAAAAGAAGGACCCTCGATGCGAAGGTTCTATCTCGATGTCGCCATCTCGCAGCTCCGCCCGCTTTATCTGCGGTCGTTGCAGAGGTACAATCACATTCTTATGCAACGAAATAAGCTCATTAAGAACGCGGAACGTGACAGAAAGAGCTTTGACGCGACGATCGAGTTCTGGTCCGCGCAGCTTGCGGCTGAGGCGGCGAATATCACAAAGCAAAGGCTTCGATATATCGAGGCGGCGGAGCGTGAGCTCAAGATCTGCTTCGATGAAATGACCGGCGGGCGTGAAACTCCGAGCCTTGAGTATGATTTTTCCTTCAAGATCAAACCCGAGGAAGCCGCGGATGCCAAACGCGCGCAGGAGATCTTCTTTTCACAGCTGATGTCGTCCCACGACCGCGAGATTTACGCGGGAGCGACGCTTTGGGGAATCCACAAGGATGACCTGATAATCCGCCTTGACGGCAAAAACGCCCGAAATTTCGCCTCACAGGGGCAACAGCGCTCGCTTGCGCTTGGTCTCAAGCTCTCCGAAGCGGCAATTTCGGCATCAAATACGGGCGAAAGCCCCGTGCTTCTCCTCGACGACGTCTTTTCCGAGCTCGACGCCGAGCGACGATCTTATCTTTGCGAGCGGATGAAACGCGGGCAAGTGATTATGACGGCGTGTTCGGATGTGGATCTGCAGAATGAGCACGTTAATGTTATTCGGGTGGAGAACGGGAATTACAGCTGTTGAGCGCCGTCAAGTGTAAAGTGGAAAGTGAAAAGTGTAAAGTTAAGGATAATTTTCTCGCTGCGCTCGAAAATTTTCGATTAAATTAAAGATAACAGCTACGGGAAAGTTTTGATCGAACTTTTCCAAAAGTCCGCGAATTCTTAAGGCAGAGCCTTAAGTCGCCGTCCGCAGACGGCGAAATTCTCTCCGTGCTTCAAACAGACTGCGCAAATTTGATGCAAAGCGTCAAATAGGCAGGCATGTTTGGAAGGAGTAAAATCTTCCCTTCAGGGGAGAGCAACTCTTGCGGTTTTCCGAAGGAAAATGGAGGCGTGAGCCGACAAGTAAGAGTTGCAACTTGCCGAAGGCAAGTACTCGCTCCTTCACCCCGCGCGATCTTGATCGCGCAATGCTTCACAAAGTTGCATATTTAATTGTATAAATAAGCAAAAAACGTTATCTCCGACACTTTTCTGTCAGTCACACAAATTATAAAAATATTATAATATATAAAAATACTTTTCGGTTTGCCGAAAAGTTACCTTTATTTTGCATTTTGCATTTTGCACTTTGCATTTAACATCCTTTCATAATTTCAGAAAGATCAACACAATGTTTCTCCACGTTGGCAACAATAAAAACATCCGCACAAAAGACATAATCGGCATTTTCGATATGGATAATGCCACGCTGAACTCGGCGATGACGAAAAAATACCTCTCGATGGCGCAAAAACGCGGCGAGGTAGAGTCCGCGGGGGATGATATTCCGAAATCTTTCATAGTTTACCGCGTCGGGCTTGATACGAAGGTGTGTTTTTCGACACTTTCGGCTGCCTCTTTACTTGGGCGGTTGGACTAAAAAAGTGAAAAGTGTAAAGTGAAAAGTGTAAAGTTTCGGAAGCTTTTTTCGCTATGCTCAAAAAGCAATTTATTAAAAATGAAAATTTCCGAGTTTTACGAGGAAATTTACCATAACTTTTCACTTTCCACTTTCCACTTTTCACTATTTATCCGCCTTGTTGGCTGAAAACTTTAATTTGAATTTAACTCGGATAAATCCGATCCGAAAGGAAGAATAAAATGATCGACGAAAAAATCACAAATGCAGAAGAAAAGGCAGGGGAAATCGTGATCCCCGAGCCTGAAGAGGAAGTTATTCCCGAGGCGGAGCTTATCGAGCTCGACCCCGAGGGAAGCGAGCTTTCAACCGTTGTTGACGCGGCTTATACGGAAAGCCAGATCCAGGTCCTTGAGGGACTTGAGGCTGTCCGCAAGCGTCCGGGTATGTATATCGGTACCACGTCTTCGCGCGGTCTGCACCACCTTGTCAACGAGATCGTTGATAACTCCATCGACGAGGCTCTTGCCGGTCACTGCGACCTGATCGTGGTCACCGTCAACCCCGACAACAGCATCACCGTTGAGGATAACGGCCGAGGCATTCCCGCGGGTATCCACCCCACGCAGGGAATCCCCACTCTTGAGGTCGTTTATACCATCCTTCACGCCGGCGGTAAGTTCGGCGGCGAGGGTTATAAGATCGCGGGCGGTCTGCACGGCGTTGGTGCGTCCGTTGTAAACGCGCTTTCCGAGTGGCTCGAGGTCGTTGACGTTGTTGACGGAATCAAATATTCCGAAAGATTCGTTCACGGTGCGGTCGACCGTCCTTTCGAGTGCCACGGTCCCGTAGGCGAGGGCGAAAAACAGCACGGTGTAACAGTCACCTTCAAGCCCGACGGTACAATATTTGAGACTACTGTTTTTGATTATGAAATGCTCCTGAACCGTATGCGCGAGCAGGCTTTCCTGAATGCGGGCATCCGCATCAAGCTGATCGACGCGCGCGGGGAAGAGCACAAGGAAAACGACCTTATGTTTGAGGGCGGTATCCGCAATTTCGTTTCCTTCCTCAACAGCCAGAAGCACTCCGACCTCGTTCACGAGGAGGTCATCTATATGCGCGGCGAAAAGGGAACGAGCCAGGCGGAGGTCGCGCTTCAGTATAATACCACATACAACGAAACTATCCTCACATTTGCAAACAATATGAACACCATTGAGGGCGGTACTCACGAAACCGGCTTCAAGGCGGCGCTGACCCGTGTTCTCAACGATTATGCCCGCAAAAACGGCATTCTCAAGGACTCGGATAAGGCTCTTTCGGGCGAGGACGTCCGCGAGGGTATCTGCGCCATCATTTCGGTCAAGCTCCAGAACGCGCAGTTCGAAAGCCAGACAAAGGCAAAGCTCGGAAACTCCGAGATCCGTGCGCTCGTTGACTCGACAGTTACGGCGCGTCTGACCGAATTTCTCGAGGAAAATCCCTCGGTCGCAAGAGCGATCCTTGACAAGGCTCTTGCCGCATCGAGAGCACGTGAGGCGGCGCGTAAGGCGCGCGAAATGACGAGACGCAAGGGTCTTCTTGAAGGCTCCTCGCTTCCCGGCAAGCTCGCGGACTGCCAGACAAGGGATGCCTCGCTCGCAGAGATCTACCTTGTAGAGGGAGATTCCGCGGGAGGTTCCGCAAAGGGCGGTAGAGATTCCAAATTCCAGGCGATCCTGCCCCTCCGCGGTAAGATCCTCAACGTTGAAAAGAGCCGTCTTGACAAGGTTTATTCCTCGATCTCCGTCATCCCGATCGTTCAGGCGCTCGGCTGCGGAATCGGCGAGGATTTCGATATCACAAAGCTCCGTTACGGCAAGATCATCCTTATGGCCGATGCCGACGTCGACGGTTCGCACATCCGAATCCTGCTGCTCACGTTCCTTTTCAGACACATGCCGAAGCTCATCGAGGAAGGCCACGTTTATCTCGCTCAGCCGCCCCTCTATCACATCTTCAAGCACGGCAAGACAAACGGTTTTGATAAATATGCATACTCCGAGGAAGAGCGCGATCAGATCATGGAAGAGATCAGCAACGTCGCGGGCGTTGAAGTCAGCAGATACAAGGGTCTTGGTGAGATGGATGCCGAGCAGCTTTGGGCAACCACAATGGACCCCGAGCGCCGTGTTCTTCTCCGCGTGACTATGGAAGATGCAATGCTCTGCGACCAGACCTTCTCGCTTCTCATGGGCGACAAGGTTGAGCCCAGACGTGAATTTATCGAGCAGAACGCAAAATATGCGACAAATCTCGATATTTAAGATATGAAAAGACAGAGAGATCTGAAGATCAAGGATTTCAGCAATATTCCCGAGCTCCCGGACGATTGCATTGACGAAGCAATGCCCAAAAAGCAGAAATTCGCGGTGCTTTCGCTCAACCCCGGCATCGACCGTGCGCTTTATCTGCCCTCGCCGATGGAAGCGGGCAGTCTCAACCGCGCGGCAAGAAGCGTGACGACTCAGGGCTCGAAGGGCGCGAACGTGGCAATTATGCTCCACCGCCTTGGCTGTGAGGTTGAATATTACGCTTTTTCGGGCGGCGAGTTCGGCGAGCTCTGCGATTCCTTTCTCACCCGCGAGGGGATCAAGGTAAATTCGGTCGAAACGCTTTGCGGTGTCAGAATGAACACCAAGGTCATCGACTCGGAATGCGTCTGCACCGAGCTCAACGAGCGCGGCGGGGTGTTCTCACCCTCCGAAACCGCGGCGCTGACGGAGATGTTTATGGCGACCGATGCCGACGTCCTCTGCTTGTGCGGAAGTATTCCACAGGGTGTGGAAAAAGATGTGTATAAAGTCTTCACGCAGTTTGCGAAATCCACAGGCAAAAGGGTGGTTCTCGACTGCGACGGCGAGGCGTTGAAGATAGCGCTTGAAGCTTCGCCCGATATTATCAAGCCGAATGAGTATGAGCTCGAAAACCTCGGCATTTCCACAGGAATGTTCGGAAAGTTTTCAACAGAGCCCGAGGCGCGTTTGCGGGAAGTCACACAGGCTTGTGTAAAAGTTGCCAAAAGGTACGGCACAACCGTCATCTGCACTCGCGGTGCCGAGGGCGCGGTGCACGCAAACCCGAAGGGCGAGGTCATCTTCCGCGAGTCGATGAAGGTGCGCCTGCTCGGCTTTTCGGGCGCGGGCGACACGTTCCTTTCGGGCTACATCGCGGCGAGATTCGACAAGGGATTTACCGAGAAATATGCTCTCATCTGCGCAACTGCCGCGGGCGCGGCGAAGGTCGTGCTTGAGGGCACAGAGCTTCCCGAGGCGACCGACATCGACGAGGCGATCGACGATATCATCCACCCGAAAGACAAGGAATTAAAAGAGATCCCGATAGAAGAAACAATATTGGAAGGTATAGAACCGTGGAACATAAAGAAGATTTGTCATTCAGAAACCAAAAAATAATCAACGTTGAAATGTCGAATGAGGTCAAAAAGTCCTTCATCGAATATTCAATGTCGGTAATCACCTCGCGTGCTCTCCCCGACGTGCGCGACGGTATGAAGCCGGGTCAGCGACGCATCCTCTGGGCAATGTATGAGGATCACATCACTCACGATCATCCCTTTTTCAAGTCGGCAACGACCGTCGGTAACGTTCTTGGACGTTACCATCCCCACGGTGACGCCGCGGTTTACGGCACGATGGTAAGAATGGCGCAGGATTTCTCGCTGCGCTACCCCCTTGTTGAAGGACACGGTAACTTCGGTTCGGTCGACGGCGACCCCCCTGCGGCTTACCGTTACACCGAGGCAAGACTTGCAAGAATCGCCGATGAGATGCTCAAGGATATCGAAAAGAACGTTGTCGTAATGAACAAGAACTTCGACAACCGTCTTGACGAGCCGAGCGTTCTCCCCTCGCGCTTCCCGAACCTGCTTGTAAACGGCTCGGTCGGTATCGCGGTCGGTATGGCAACGAATATCCCTCCCCACAACCTCGGCGAGGTCGTTGACGCGGTCATTTACCGTATGGAAAATCCCGATTGCGACACTTTCGCGCTGATGGAGTTCATCAAGGGCCCCGATTTCCCGACAGCCGCAATCATTTACGGCGTAAACGGCATCAAGGAGGCATATCTGACCGGTAAGGGCAAGATAATGGTCCGCGCGCGTGCTGAAGTCGAAGAGGACAAGCACCGCATCATAATCACCGAGATCCCCTACGGCGTAAACAAGAGCATTCTTTGCGAGTCGATCGCAAATCTTGTTAAGGATAAGAGGATCGAAGGCATCACCGACGTCCGCGATGAATCGGGACGCGCGGGAATGCGCATAGTTGTCGAATACCGCCGCGACGCAAACGGCGAGATCATCTTAAAACAGCTTTATAAATACAGCCAGCTCGAGGACACCTGCGCGGTCAATATGCTCGCGCTCGTCAACGGCGAGCCGAAGATCCTGCCCCTCGTCACCATCATCGACGAGTATATCAAGCATCAGGAAAGCGTTGTCACCAGAAGAACTCAGTTCGAGCTCGACCGTGCTCTTGCGCGCGCTCATATTCTCGAGGGTTACAGTATCGCTCTTGACAACATCGACGAGATCGTTGAGCTGATGAAGACCTCGAAGTCGATCCCCGATTCAAAGGCAAGACTTTGCGAGAGATACGGACTGAGCGAGATCCAGGCGCAGGCGATCGTTGAGATGACGCTCGGCAGACTCACGGGTCTCGAGCGCGACAAGATCCTTGAAGAGCTTGACAGACTTCACAAGCTGATCGAAGAGCTCCGCGCGATCCTCGGCGACATCGAAAAGGTCAAGGAGATCATCAAGACCGAGCTTTCCGAGATCAAGAGAAGATACGGCGACGCGCGACGCACCGAGATCGTTGAGGCGGCGGATGATATTCTGCTTGAGGACCTCATCGAAAAGCACGATTGCGTCATCACCATCACACATTCGGGCTACATCAAGCGTCAGCACGCGGATACCTATTCGGCTCAGAGAAGAGGCGGCAAGGGTATCATCGGTATGTCGACGAAGGAAGAGGACTTCATCGAAAAGGTAATGGTAATGCACAGCCATTCGAACCTGATGATGTTCACCTCGAACGGCAAGGTCTATATGCGCAAGGCGTATATGATCCCCGAGGCGGGCAGAACCGCAAAGGGAACGAATATCGTCAACATTCTTGAGCTCCAGCCGGGTGAGAAGATCACCACGGTCATCGAGGTCGATAATTTCGATAATTCCGAGGATAGATTCCTCACAATGGTCACCAAGAACGGCGTTCTCAAGAGAACGAAGCTCTCCGAGTTTGAGTATCAGCGCAAGGGCGGCAAGATCGCGATCGGTCTTGACGAGGGCGACGAGCTCGTCGGCGTGCTCCTCACCGAGGGTCACAGCGATATCATCATCGCGTCGGCATCGGGTAACGCGGTCAAGTTCACCGAAGAGGGCGCAAGAACGATGGGACGTACCGCGCGCGGCGTAATCGGTATCCGTCTCCGCGGCGACGACCGCGTTGTCGGCGTAGTAGCGACCGAGGAAGGCAAGCACTTCCTGACAATCACCGAGCTTGGATACGGTAAGAGAACCGAATTCAGCGACTTCCGACTCATGAAGAGCCGCGGAGGAATGGGCGTAATGTGCCACAACGTCACCGAAAGAACCGGTCGCGTTGCAGGCATTGCCGCAGTCGGCGAGGATGACGATATCATGATCATCACCGACAGCGGAACCATCATCCGAACCGCAGTCGACAGCATCCCCGTCTACGGCAGAAGCGCCGCCGGCGTAATCGTAATGCGAGTCTCCGAGGGCCAGACCTGCGCGGGCTTCACGACGGTTCCAAAGGCGGAGGAGGACGACGCGATTGAGGGAGAGGAAGAGTGAACAGTGATTAGTGGACAGTGAACAGAAAGATGCGGGTTGATAATTTAACTTGCGACTCTGTCCATTGTAAAGCTATTTGATTTGAAAAACTAACAGAAAACTCGGATATTTTGAAGTTAAAAGCTTCTTGATATCCGAGTTTTGTTTTGTGCCTTGTACTTCGTGCAGTACAGACTCCGCCACCCCTCATTCGTCGCTTCGCGCCACCTTCTCCCAAGATCCGGGAGAAGGCATAGTTCGCCTTCGGCGAACAGTTAGTTAGGTTCGTAATTCTTTGCGTTTCAGCGAATACCGTTTAGGACAAAAACGTTTATTGGTCAAATAGGAATATTTTATTGAAAAGAATTGAGAAAACTCTATTACGGGCACAAAATAATTCAAATAAAAATATTCCTCTTTGCATAAACAAAATTTACACGATAAACGATATTCGCTGAATTTCAAAATTACAGCGACCAACCTTTTGCCTTCTCCCGGATCTTGGGAGAAGGGGGACCGCGAGGAGCGGTGAATGAGGGGTGGCGCCGTTTGTACTGCATAAATGATAAGCGTACATCATTTTCGATTAAATAAAAAACTCGGATATCAAGAAAACCTTCAAGATATCCGAGATTTTTTAATTAAATTATCTATCAATGCAATGGACAGAGCCGCGAATTAAATTATCAACCCGCAACTTTCTGTCCACTGTCCACTAATCACTGTTCACTTCTAACCGGCAACCACGCCGCGATGTCGCTTTGCCAATCCTTTCCGGCAGATTGGTAGTCGATTAGGTAGAATTTTTCTCCGTTTTCGGCGGTGAATTCGAGTTTGAGGGTATAATTTTCATCCTCGCAGACCTTATGATCGAGGTTTTTGAAGCTGAATGTGCTCTTTGCGTCCTTGCCGAGCGAGGAATCGGCGGCGAGGGTGATGGGGCCGCGGGAGAGAGAGATGTAGTTGTCATCCTCGGGGTAGTGGCGGACGGGCACGGGCGGCTTGCGGGTGCCGCAGGTGTCGATGTAGAGCACGTCAAGATCCCATTTTTCGGGCAGAGTCGTGCGGATCGACATATCGAGATCAAGCTCGATCTCGGTCTGTCCGACCTTGATATGATGCGTCGCGTAGCCGTCTTTTTCCTTGTTTGCGCCGTTTTGCGACCACTCGGGGATGCGGAGTTTCAGGCAAAAATCGCATTCCGAGGTAATTTTGAGCTTAATTTTGCCGTCCGCGGGGTATTTCGTCTCGGTTTTGATCGAAATTCTGCCGCGTTCGGTCGTGATCTCGTTCTCGCCCTGCTCGTAGAAATTCACAACGACACAGCCATTATTATCAATTATCGCGTGCTTTGCGAAAATTCCGACGCCCGCCGCGCCGATGCAGACACAGCAGCCGTAGTATCTGCCGTCCTCAAGGATCTGGAAACCGCCGACTTTGCGTCCGCGGCGACCGGGAATCAGCGGCGAATAGCTGTCAAAAGGCAGGGGTACGGGCACCATTTTGTCGAGCATGCCGATCTTTTCGAAGCGCTCGCGGATGTAGCCGTCGGTGCTGATGTGCATCTGCTCGTTGAGTGAGCCGAGGTAGGCGTTGTAGAAGGAGTGCTCGATCGCGTCGGCGAAGATGCTCTCGCCCGTCAGCATATAAAGGCGTGAGCAGAACTTCATCCATGTCACGGTCACGCAGGTCTCCTGCATAATTCCGTCGTAAAACTGCGTCTGGCGGGTCTTTGTGTGGTCGAAAAGCTCGTGCGTGCAGCCCGATGAGCCGATCACGGAGATCTCGCTTTCGAGAACCGCCTTCGCAAAATTGACCACGGAGATCTTGTATTTTTCAATTCCCGTGGCGTAGTAGAATTCAAGAAGTCCCTCGAAGCAGGACATCATCTCGTAAGCCTTCGCCACGCCGTATTGGTAGGGCTTGAGCGTGTTTTCGTAAGCGAGCTCGAAGACGTTGATCTCGCTGCCGCCCGATTCGACGATGTAGGCGCAGAAATCGAAGTACTTTTTCTCGCCCGTGAGGTTGTAAAGCCGCACCATCGGCTCGAGGATCGAGGAAGAATTCAGCCCGAGCCAGTGCTTTGTCGCCTTGTTGATGGGAATTTTTCCTTCCTCTTTACCTATATGCGCGATGATGTAGTCGGCGGCGAGGCTGATGAAGGAGATGATTTCGTTTTTCAGTGCCTCATCGGGGCAGATCTCGAGGAAATATTCCATTCCGAGAATAACATATTTTCGGCACCAAAGGTCCCAGGCGCGGAATTCGGTCTCCTTCGTGAAGGAAGAGATCCTGCCATCTTCATCGATCACGGAGAGCATATCGCGCACGGTTTCGGTGAGGATGTCGAGCAGCTCTGCGTCGCGCGAATATTCATAAACGAGCACCGCGCCGCGCATCATTTTGCCCCAATACTCGCCGCGCCAACCGTTGTTGACACCGTCGATGGGTCGGCGGAACTGATCGACAAAACGGCGCCACATCTCGCGGTCAGAGAGCTGATTAGCGGTCAAAAACGAGACCGCGCGCTCGGTCAGACCGGTGTAGTTTTGTTTTATGTTAAGATACTTCATCATTTCTGCCTCCAAAAATTTTTTATTCCATTCCATGATACCCATGTTTTTCTGCATTGCCTAATAAGTAAAGGAACGCAAAAGCAGGAATTCTTAATAACTCTTTGCCATTTGGAGTATTGTGTACACCAAAATCGTTAGGTGTTTTGGTAATAATAATCGCAGCCGATGCTTCGTCGCTGAATTCAACGATTGCATCATCATCGGCAATCGGAGCTCCCTCACGATATTTTACCTCGATTAAAATATTTTTAATATTTGGATAATCGACCACAACATCGATTTCCTTGTTCTTTTTACCACCACGGAAATATCCAACAGATGTAGCGAACTTATAATAAAATGCCGTAACATGCTTATATACTGCGGTTTCAACCACCTTGCCCATACCAACGGGATCGGTTATGATGGTTTCATCCATCAAAACAGCATTTCGAATAGCAGCATCGGCAATATAGATTTTAGGTCTTGCCTTCAATATCTTTTTGCCTGCCATATCTACAGGCCAGCTTTGATATATCAGATTTGCACTCTCCAAGTATTGAATATAATTTTCTACAGTAGTTCGCGATACGCCATTCAGTTCTTTTGTGATAGCATCAATAGAGATGATTTCCGAAGATACATTACATAAATACAAGAATATTCGTTCAAGCTCAGTTGCATTACGAATGTTGTAAAGGGACGGTAAATCGCGCTTTAGTACCTTATCCACAACATCTTCTCTCATAATTTGTTGAGCCATTAAATCATTATCAGCAAGTGCAAGTTCAGGGAATCCACCCACTTGCAAATATCTAATAAAATGATTTTGTACCTTTGAAAGTTGCATCATAATCTGAGTGCGCTCAATCTGTGTTTTGCGCAACAGATCTGTAGCCTTAAGATCTTCGGGGATATCCGGTTTATCGAGTTCAAGCAATTCACAATACTCATAGAAGGATAAGGTTGGTACTTGAATCACGGACCAACGTCCTGCACCGCTTTCGCGACTACCCTTCATAAGCGCAGGACTTGCAGAGCCTGTTGCGACCACTTGGGTATCGGGTTGATTATCGTATATGATCTTTAGCCAGCGATCCCAATCAGAAGCATACTGTATTTCATCAAAAAAATAGTAGACGTCTTGTTCTGCGTATATGTTTTCGTGATAACACTCCAACACTTCCTGAAATTGACTCAATTTTAGCATGGGATGATCCATAGAAATGAAAACAATTTTTTGCGGAGACACGCCTTCCTTTAATAAAGCATCGATCATCTGATATTGAATGGTAGTTTTACCAACTCTTCGTGTTCCGGTAAGCACTACGGTTCGACGTATATTGGTTTCATTTAAGCGTTTCATTGCTTCGTGAAACGCAAATCGTTTATAGGTTTTTGTCATCTTGGGATTAACAACGCCGGTTTTCCACCAAGGATTATAAGCAGTTAATACCTTCAAGATACCATCTTTCGAGGTAATAGCCATATTCAATTCCTCCTTTTGTAAGCATTATAGCACAAAAATTAATTTTTGTCAATAATAATTATAAGTATACTTGCAATTATTTTTGAAAATTATTGATTTTTTTATTCTGAACATATAATTATTCTTTCCTTTCAAGTGTTATATTAATCGTTAATTACAAACAATATATTTCTTCACTTGCAGAAGATAAGTGTATTTTTCTTAAAAAAAGTTCGATCAAAGCTTCGGTCTTTTAGTTAGTTATGAATATTTTCCCCGCTTCGGAAAAATAATAATTACAAACAACGAAAGCGAAGGTAATTTGAATGCAAAGCTTTGATTATACACTCGGTTGCGTCGGCGGGCTTCATGCGCGGCCTGCGGGCGCGATCGTCAGCGCGGCTAAACACTTTTCGTCGGATATTCTCATCAGAAAACTATCCCCCGACGGAGCAAAGGAGGCGGACGCGAAGCGGCTCATCTCGCTTATGAGCCTCGGCGCGCGCAAGGGCGACACCATAACCTTCTTCATCAACGGCCCCGATGAGCGCGAGGCGGCAGAAAAGCTTCACAGCGTTTGCCGCGAGAGTGTGGGATGAGCGAAGCACTCAAAAAAGCCGCGCCGCGCGGGTCGCGCCACAAGGTCATTTACGGGATAGGAATCGGCAATTCGGTCGGTTTTGGGTTGCTCCATTTCCTCGACAGAGAGGAAATGAAGGAAAAAATCACCGAATTTCTCGGCGAGGAACGCGAAAAAAAGAGTTTCGCGGCGGCTCTCGACCGCGCAAAAGAGGAAAGCCGCGAGCTTTATCGCAAAACGCTCGAAAATGCGGGCAGGGAGGCGGCGGCGATCTTCGAGATCCACGAAATGCTCCTCTCAGACCCCGATTTCGTCGATTCGGTAAACGCGGCGATCGAGTCGGGCACACCCGCGGCGGAAGCTGTGCTCAGCGCGGGCGAGTCGCTTGCCGCGATCTTTGAGAGGCTCGACGACGAGTATCTTGCCGCGCGCGGTGCCGATATGAGGGACATCGCAAAGCGAGTTTACTCGGTCATCGTGGGTAAAAATCAAGAAAAACGCGCCTCGGGCGAGAAGATCATACCGATCTGCCGTGATCTATCACCCGGCGACACGGCAAATCTCGACACCTCGGGCGTGGCGGGATTCGTCACCTTTTCGGGCTCGGTCAATTCGCACACCGCGATCCTTGCGCGCGCGATGGACATCCCCGCCCTCGTCCGCGCCGAGGAGATCGGCGATGAATATCACGGCGCGCCCGCGATAATCGACCCCGCCTCGGGCTGTCTTTTCATCAATCCCACGCCCGAGGAGATGCTTCGTTTTGCCGAAAAAAAGGAGAAAGTAGAGGCGGAGGCGAGCCGTCTTCGCACCCTGACCGCACTCCCCGCCGTCACGAAAAGCGGCAAGCGGATCGCGCTTTACGCCAACATCGGCTCTCCGAGCGAGGCAATGGCGGCGCACAAGATGGGAGCCGAGGGTATCGGGCTTTTCCGCAGCGAATTTCTCTTCATCGGCAGGGACGATCTGCCCACCGAGGCGGAGCAATTCGAGGCTTATTCCTCGGTCGCGCGGCTTTTTGGGGAGAAAAAGGGCCCTGTCGTGATCAGGACCCTTGACATAGGCGCGGACAAGATCCTGCCCTCGCTCTCCTTCGGCGAGGAGGACAACCCCGCTCTCGGAATGCGCGGGATCAGGCTCTGCCTCGCCAAACCCGAGGTCTTCCGCACCCAGCTCCGCGCGATCCTGCGCGCCTCGGCGTTCGGAAAAGTTGCGATAATGCTCCCGATGGTGACGAATATCGACGAAGTACGCCAAACTCGGCGCATTTTATCCGAGGAAAAGAACCGTCTGCGCTTCGAGGAGGTCGATTTTGACGAAAACATCGGGCTCGGAATCATGATCGAAACGCCCGCGGCGGCAATAATGGCTGAAAAACTTGCGGGAGAGTGCGACTTTTTCTCGGTCGGCACGAACGATCTTTTCCAATACACGATGGCGGCGGACAGGCAGAATCATCACCTTTCCTATCTTGCGGAAGGCGACGGCATCGAGCCCGTGTTGCGGCTGATCAAGCTCGCATCCGATGGCATCCACGCAGCGGGCGGCGACAAATGGATCGGCATCTGCGGCGAAATGGCAGCAGATGAGAGTCTGACAGAACTGCTCATTTCTTCGGGAATCGACGAGCTCTCGGTTTCGCCGCCGTATATTGCGCGAGTTAAAGAGAGGATAAGGAGTATTGATTAATCCGCCTTCGGCGGAATGATGATCTCGCTGCGCTCGAATGATAGTCACGCTTCGCGTGAATGATAATCTGCCTGCGGCAGAATGATAGTCCGCTTCGCGGAATATTAATAGGAAAATTTCCGCTTTGCGGAAATTCACCTTCATTTCGCCGTAGGCGAATTATCATTCGGCGTAAGCCGACTATCATTCGCGCATCGCGCGATTATCATTCACGCGAAGCGTGACAGAAAGGATATAAAAAAAGATGAAATATTCAATTCTTTCTCCCATCGACGGCGAAGTGCTTTCTCTTTCCTCCGTTCCCGATGAGGCGTTTTCCTCGGGAATGCTTGGCGAGGGGTTTGCCGTTAAGCCGAGCGGGGAGACGGTATGCGCGCCCGCGTGCGGGGTGATCGGTACGGTCAGCGAAAACGGACACGCCTATTCGATCGCGTCCGAGATCGGCGATCTTTTGGTGCACATCGGCGTCGATACGGTGCATCTTGAGGGAGCTTTTGAGCCGATGGTCAAGCCCGGTCAAAAAGTCGCCGCGGGACAGCCTCTTTGCCGCGCCGATTTCGAAAAGATCCGCGCCGCAGGTCTTTGTGAATCGGTAATCCTGCTGATAACCGAAAAAACCGCCCCCGGTGAGGTGAAAATTCAAAAAGGAACCGCCCGAGGCGGCAAGGACGTGGCGTTGTATTTGAAGGATTGAGCGATTATTGCGAGCATCGTTAAGTTTTTTGAGTTGATACGCTTGCCGATTGTGCAGTACAGACTTTGCTCTCCTCATTCACCGCTCCTCGCGGTCCCCTTTCCCCGCTGGGGAACGCTAAGGGTTTAGCGCTAATCGCTAACTATTCAGCGAAGATGATGTAGCAATATAATTTTGCATATCAAAGTGGAATATTTTATTGAAAAAGTTTGCGGAAATTCCATTACGAGTACAAAATATTTTTAATAGAATATTCCAATCTGCCTAAACAAAATTATTGTAGTAAACGGTGTTCGCTGAAAATCGAAGGAGTACGAATGCACCTTTAAGCGTTCCCCAGCGGGGAAAGGGGACCGCGAGGAGCGGTGAATGAGGAGAGCGGAGTCTGTACTGCACATCAGACAAGCGCACTTACTTTGATAAACCACACCAAGAACGCTTTGTTCGCACTTGCTTATAATTAAAATTGTTTGACCCACAGAGCAATTACTTAATGGTAAAAGAAAGGATTTATCTTAATGAACGCAACAAAAACTGTGCCGGAAAAGAGGGATTCGAGGCTTTTCGGGGTGCTTCAGAGGGTCGGGCGGTCGTTTATGCTCCCGATCGCGCTTTTGCCGATCGCGGGTCTGCTGCTCGGCGTCGGCGCGTCGCTGACGAATGCGGCAATGATCGAAAGCTACGGGCTCGAAAATATTCTCGGCGAGGGCACGATACTCAATTCCGTCCTTCGAGTGCTTTCGGCGGTCGGATCGATAATTTTTGACAATCTGCCGATAATTTTCGCAATGGGAGTCGCGCTCGGTATGGCTGAAAGCGAAAAAGCGACCGCAACGCTCTCCGCGGCAATCGCTTTCTTCGTAATGCACGCAACGATCTCGACCCTGCTCGACATCACGGGCAAGGCGGCGGACGGCAGCCTGCACGAGGGAAGCATCGCGCAGGTCGTCGGCATAAATTCGCTCCAGATGGGCGTTTTCGGCGGAATCATCGTCGGACTCGGCGTCGCCGCGCTTCATAACAAATTTTATAAGATCAAACTCCCCACCGTCATCTCCTTTTTCGGCGGAACGAGGTTCATTCCGATCATTTCCACAGTCGTTTACGTCGCCATCGGCGCGCTTATGTTCTTCGTCTGGCCCTTTATTCAGGAAGGAATCTTCGCGCTCGGAAATCTCGTGCTCAATTCGGGCTATATCGGCACGGCGATCTATGGATTTATCGAGCGAATTCTGATACCTTTCGGACTGCACCACGTCTTTTATCTGCCTTTCTGGCAAACGGGCGTCGGCGGCAGCGCGATCGTGGACGGAAACCTCATCATGGGCGCGCAAAACATCTTCTTCGCCGAGCTCGCAAGCCCCTCGACCGAGGTGTTTTCGGTGTCCGCGACGAGATTTATGTCGGGTAAATTCCCATTTATGATCTTCGGACTCCCCGGCGCGGCGCTGGCTATGTATACGACCGCCAAGCGTGAAAAGAGGCGCGTCGCGGGCGGACTTCTGCTTTCGGCGTCGCTGACGGCGATGCTCACGGGCATCACCGAGCCGATAGAGTTCACCTTCCTCTTCGTCGCACCCGTGCTCTACCTTTTCCATTCGCTTTTCGCGGGACTTTCCTATATGTTCACGCACGTGTTTGACGTCGGCGTCGGAATGACTTTCTCGGGCGGAATCATCGACCTTTTGCTGTTTGGAGTGCTTCAAGGCAACGAAAAAACGGGTTGGATCGCGATAATTCCGATCGGAATCGTCTATTTTATCGTTTATTTCCTGCTTTTCAGATTTATGATAAGAAAATTCGACTACGTCACCCCCGGCCGTGAGGACGACGGCGAGACGAAGCTTTACACTCGTGCCGACTATAACGAGAAAAAGCGCGCCGAGGTCGCGGGCGAGCCCGAGATGAGCGCGGCGGACGTGGGACTTGAGAGCACGTCGTCGCTGATCGTGCGCGGACTTGGCGGCAAGGAGAATATCAAGAACGTCGATTGCTGCGCGACGAGATTGCGCGTGACGGTCAAGGATTCTGCGCTCGTCACCGATGCACTGCTCAAAAAGAGCGGCGCCGCGGGCGTAATCAAGCGCGGAAACGGCGTTCAGGTGGTTTATGGGCCGCAGGTTAGTGTGATTAAGAGTGAGCTGGATGATTTTTTGAGGGGGTAAATCTCGCTGCGCTCGAATGATGATCTGCCTTCGGCAGAATGATGATCCCCCTTTGGCGCAATGATAGTTTGCCTTCGGCAAAATGAAGGAGAATTTCCTCGCTGTGCTCGGAAATTTTCGATTAAATAAAAGACAACAGCAGTGGGAAAGTTTTTGAGGTTTCTTAAGGAACTTTTTTCAAAAAGTTCCTTAACTCGACCTCCGCAGACATATTTGCCTACGGCAAAAGTCGACTCTGTCTTGTCGGCTCACGCCTCCATTTTCCTTCGGAAAACCGCCAGAGCCGCGCGAAAACGGTTGCCGAAGGCAACCCCGCAAGCGAAGCTTGCTCACCCTTGCGCTTCAAACGGGCGGCGTCCCTGCCGACCGTTTGGAAGGAGTAAAACC
>JAZQJB010000096.1:0-7268 GCA_045541375.1 Eubacteriales bacterium
GAGGGGAAGAGTGGACAGGGGTCAGTGGACAGTGGACAGAAAGACGCGGGCAAATAATTTTGTTCAGTACGTCTGAAACGCTGTTTACTGCAAAACTGAAATAAGCAAAAGAAAGCGGCTATTTTGAAGCATTCTTCTTAATATCCGATTTATTTTTATTGAATTATCTGCCGTCACAATGGAATGCAAAAATCAAAACTAAATTATCTTCGCATCTTTCTGTCCACTGTCCACTCACCACTGTCCACTCTTATCTGACCACTGTTCACTATCCACTAATATTCTCACAAACTCCCAAAAATACCGGCAGTCCCGTCTGTGTGTCGATGATGGCGTAGACGAAGGGGCGGTCGAGGACAACGTTTTTTACTTTGGCAGGAATGGACGCAGTATAGCCTTTGACTACCACACCGGTCACTGCGGCGGCTTTTGTGCCCTTGTTATCAAGGTCGATATGCGTTTTGTGAATCACGTCGGAGATATGGAGAGCGCCGTTTGTGGATTCGCCCATACCCGAAAGATCGGCGGTGAAGGGGTTGAACGCATCTTTTATGCCCATTTCCTTGAGGATATCGTTCATATTGATGTTGCAATCGAAAGTAAAATGCGGCATAACGGCTTTGACTTCGCAGAGATTCTTGTAGGAATCGCTGTAGATCTCAAGGAATTCTTCGCCCGTCAGCGACTTGACATAGTCGCCGATCTCGATGCCTTCATTGGGAAGCAGAGCGAGGAAGGCGTAATTGCCGTCCGCGTAATTCTTGATAAATCCGATCTCGTTGTCGCCCTCAAGGTATCGGTCGCCCGGCGTGCGCATAAAGGTCACGGTCTTTTTGCCGTCGGTGCCGTAGAAAAAATCTTCAAAACAACCCTTATCCGAAATCTCGGTCTCCCATATTGCGTCAAAGGCAATGGCGTTGAGCAGTACCATAACACTGTCCTTGTTGAGAGCGCCCTGGTCGACGATCTTGTCGATCATATCGAAAGTCTCTTTTTTGACCCAGGAATTGATCTCGTCAACCGTTGTGGGGTTGGTCATATCGGCGGCGACGATGTCGGCGTCAAAGGTGTTCTCGATGCGGGAGATGAAGTGGCGGTTGACGCTGAAGGATGGATCGCTCGTGAGCCAGACGGCGTTGGCGAGGTTGAATTTCGCCTTTTCGGTCGAGGTGAGGGTGGATGTGTAGTTGAAAAGCTGGGCGTTGAGGGAGTCGATGTCCATTTTGCCGCCAAGGACCTTCTCGAATTGCTTGAGCGTTTCGCCCTCGGCGCCGTTTGCCGTCATCGAGAGCGCGAGCATCACCGAAAGAGGCGAGACGAGCAGGGAATCGCCCTCGTAGCCCGCCTTGTTGCTCTCTTTGAGGAGTTCAAAAGCGAAATCCGCGGCGGCATCTTTGAATTCGTCGCTGACCTTGCCCGCAACGCGGGTGGGCTTGAACTCGGACGAGTTGAGCTGCTTGACAGCCGCGCCGTCCATTACGAAATAATCGCGCTCGATGATGGGCTCGCCGCCGCGGTCGTCGCGGAGCATCAGCGACACGGGAATCGCCGCGATCAGAATGGCAAAGCAGGCGGCAATGGCGGCAATTCGGATGAGCCGCGCTTTTTTATTTTTCTTTTCCTTATCCAAATCTCTTTCAAATTTGGCATAGCGGTTAAGGGCGGAATCACTCACCAAGCCCATTGCTTTCATAAAATTCTTTTTACTCATAAATCAATTCCTCCGTCTGTAAGCTTCTCTCTGAGCTCGTTTTTCATAGCGGCGAGCTCCTTGTTGACCGTTGAGGTGCTGACCCCGAGCTTGTGCGCGATGTCCGAAATCGGCATGGCATAGTAAAAGCGGCTCATAAATATGTAAAGTGAGCGGTCGGGCAGGCTTTCGAAATAGGAATTTATGATCTTTCCTATCCTTGCCGCCTCGATCTCATCGTCGAGGTTGTAATTTCCGATGACGTTGTCGAAATCCTCGAGCGGATCGCAGGCGTCGGCAGGCACTCGCTTTTGGCGGCGGCCCTCGTCGTAGCGGTCAACGGCATTGTTTCTGATGATCTTCGAAAGATAGGTGCGAAGATTTCGCGGGCGCACGGGCGGAAAGCAATTCCACGCCTTGAGGTAGGTGTCATTCAAGCATTCCTCGCAGTCGCGCTCGTCGCGCAGAATGTTGTACGCGATGGTGTAAAGATATTTCCCGTATTTTTTGTCGGTCTCCCTGATCGCGTCTTCCGAGCGGCTGAAATAGAGATCAAGTATCTCTTCGTCGGTCAGAATAATTTCTTTCCTCATATCGCACCTCCTTCGGAGTTTGTAAGAGCTCTTCACTTATAAAGACGGCATTTTTGTGGAAATGTGTAATTTTTTGCTGTGCAAAAAATAGTGGTCAGTGGTTAGTGGACAGTGGACAGAAAGATGCGGGTATAATTTTGTTTTACGGGACTAAACCTTGTTCGGCGAAATTCTTTGCCAAAATTATAGTTTTTTATCCCAATTAAATTATCATTCGCGTCTTTCTGTCCACTGTCCACTGTCCACTGTCCACTCTTCTCACGACCCCTTCTTCCTGCTTCCGATCGCCTCGGCGTAGGCTGCGGCGGCGGATTCGGTTTTGTTGGGGGCGTATTTGTAGTAAACGCGGTGCTTCAGGTCGTCGGGGAGGTATTGCTGGTGCGTGTAGTGGTTCGGGTAGTCGTGGGGGTAGACGTAGCCCTCGAAAAGCGGGGACTGGATGTGCTTGGGCGGGATCTTGCCGCGTCCCGCCTCGATGTCCTCGTTTGCCGCGGCGGCGGCAAGGTAGGCGGAGTTCGATTTCGGCGCGGTCGCAAGCATAACGGCGGCGTTCGAGAGCGGAATTCTCGCCTCGGGCATACCAAGCTCGCGCGCGGATTCGCAGCAAGCGCGCGTGATGACGGGCGCCATCGGGTAGGCAAGTCCGATGTCCTCGCTCGCGATGACCTGAAGTCGGCGGCAAACGGCAAGAAGCTCGCCCGCCGCGAGGAGCTTGTTCAGGTAAAACACAGCGGCGTCGGGGTCGGAGCCTCGGATCGACTTTTGCAGAGCGGAGAGGAGGTCGAAGTGGATGTCGTCCGAGTATTCGGTGATGTTCGACTCGAAGGGGGTGACGTCGGAGAGGAGAAGAGCGTCGCCCTCGGAGGAAAGATAGGCGTTTTCAAAAAGCGTCAGCGCGCGGCGGACGTCACCTCCCGATGCGGCGGCAATTTTCTCGGCAACTCCCGCGTCAAATCTGCGGGCGCGGTTCGTTTCGCGGTTGAGGTAGTCCATACCGCGACCGAGCGCGCGAACGACCTCTGCCTGCGGCACGGGCTTGAACTCAAAGAGAGTCGAGCGCGAGATAAGCGCGCCGTAGAGGTAAAAATGCGGGTTTTCGGTCGTCGAGGCGATCAGCGTCACGCGGCCGTCCTCGATGTATTCAAGCAGAGATTGCTGCTGCTTGCGGTTGAAATACTGGATCTCGTCGAGATAGAGCAGAATTCCTTCCGAACCGAAGACATTTTCGGTCGAGGCAAGCACGTCCTTGACGTCCTGAAGCGAAGCCGTTGTGGCGTTGAGGCGCACGAAGGTCATATCCGCGTATTTCGCAACGAGCGAAGCCGCGGTGGTCTTGCCCGTGCCGGGAGGGCCGAAGAAGATCATATTCGGGATCCGACCCGAGTCGCAAAGGCGGCGGACAACGCCGTTTTTGCCGAAAAGGTGAGTTTGACCAACGATGTCGTCGAAGGAGGTAGGTCTGATGAGTTCAGCGAGTGGAGTTCGTTTCATTTGATTCCTCTGAATAATGTGTTTTTATGAAGCTTTTAAGATTTTTGACCAAGGTGCTTTACCAGTACATTTCTTCGTAGTTATTGTACCGTCTTTCGTCAGCGGGGTATTCTATCTCTCCATCAGAGCAGATCACCTTAAACGCAGGAGAGCCAACGGTCCATTCGTCGTTCTTTTCAAGGCTGTTCCATTGCTCGAGCGTGCCGCTGAAGATAATTTCTTCGAGCGACTCACAGGAGCCGATAACACCGTATCCGCTGATCTGCTTCAGCGTTGATGGGAGGTATATCTTTTTAAGCCCCGTGCATAATGCAAATTCATCGAGATAAAGCTCTTCCCTTGAAGCGGGAATAAACGCAGATTCAAGAGATGCACATTGCTTGTAAACCGTCTTTCCGAAAGACTCAATGCCTTCGGGAATATTGAGGTGTTTCAGAGATTCGCATCTTTTGAATGCCGAATCTCCGATATAACGCAAGCCGGAGGGAAGACTGATCTCTTCAAGCAACGAACACCACATAAATGCATCGTCGCCGATAAATCCGAGATCGTCGGATAAAGTAACTTTTCTGAGTGCTTCGCAGTCCAAAAATGCGCCGACTTCTATAACCTTCACACCCGGAAGCGAGATGGATGAGAGAAGCGAACAGTTTGCAAAGGCATATTGATCTATGACGTCGGTTTTATCTGTCAAAGACACCTCCACCAGATTACGGCAGCTGCCAAAGCAGTTGTAGGATATTTTGCGCAGCGACTTTGGAATTGAAATGCGCTCAAGGCTATGGCACTGCAGAAAAGCGGAAGCACCTATCTCCTCGAGATTCTTGCCCAGCTCGACGGTAACGAGGGAGCGGCAGTTATAAAATACGCTTCTTCCCATCTTTTTTACCGAATCGGGAATAACAATGCTTTCGAGCTCGCGGCAATTTGAAAAAGCATACGACTCGATCTCTTTAACTCCGATTGACGGTATAACCGATGTTTTGATGCCGCAGAGAAGAACTCCCCCGTCTTTTCTGATGATGCAGTTGTTCTTTGAATAGAGATATTTTCCCCAACCGCCTTTTATCGAAAGACTTGTCAACGTTTTGACCTGCGGTATCACATCTTGACATACAGCATATGTGTCGGGATGCAGGACAAGAGATTCGGCATCTTCATTTTTAAGTCCGATAAAATATAAATAGGGATTTTTGTCGTCTCCGAGGTAAAGGCCACCGAGGTATTCGTTATAAAGCGCAGTTTCGGGGAAATGAACGTATCGGGAAATCGTCTTTATACCCTTATGCATCGTGATGGATTTGAGCGCAGTACAGCCTGCAAATGCAAAGGACTCTATTTCGGTAACGCTTTGAGGAATTTCAAAAGTGTCAAGAGATTTGCAGTAATGAAATGCGCCACTTCCAATACGGGTGATCTTTCCTCTTATTTCAATTTTTTTCAAAGCCTTACAAGAGATAAACATATCATCGGTCAGCTCTGTAATGCCCGCACCGATCACAACACTTTGCAGCTTTTCACTGTGACCAAACAAAGAGTTTCCGATATGAGTCACATTATCGGGGATAACCAAGGATGTCAGCGAGGAGCAACGCGCAAAAGCCGCGTAACCAATAGATTTGACACCTTCGGGTATGGTCACCGACGTCACGTAAGACTGCTTATTGAAAGCATAATTTCCTATAACTTTGGTATCCTCGTGCAAAACAGCTTGATGGGCGACATCTCTCTCGTATTCTACGAGCGCATAGTAGGGATTATCATCGTTTCCGACATAATATCCGCTCTCATATTCATTAAACTTAAGATTTGGCGCATCGGATTTGTGAATAGTTATTTCCTCGATAGTATCGGGAACCGAGATGCTTTTAATATTTTCAAGCTCACCAAGTCCGGTCGTGAATCGCTTTATCGGTATTCCGTTATAGTAAGCGGGAATAACAAGATCTGCTCCGTCAAAATCGCCCGTGCTGCTGAACGTATAGTAGTTTTCTTCCTTATTATAAGTCAGCTTGAAGCTTTCTTCGGTATAAACGGTCAATGCGTTTATCGCCTCTTGGGTAGGATCCTCGGGACGTGAAGCATCCTTCACCAAAAGTATTACGGCAAAAACAGACAACAAAACAATTAATGTACCCAAAATAACAATCACGGTAGCTTTCTTCATGTCAGGGATCCTTTCTTTTAGAATGTAGGGGATTTGGGGGCAAGGCGAAGACGTTTATTTATTATTACTTTCGTTCAATTTATCCTTAAACGCAACAAACTTCACCGTATCACGCGGGTCGGGCTGGGGTGTGAAGAAGTGGAGCTTGCCGCCGTAGTAGACGTCGAAGTGGTCGGCGACGGAGATGGGGAGCGCGCCGGGGCAGTCTTTGCCGAGAAGGGCGATGTGAGTTTCTTCGCCGTTTATTTCGCCGTCGAAGGTGAAGCCTTTGTAGCAGAGAGTCATTTTGCCGTGTCCGACGTCGCGGCGCATAACGCCGTCCTTCTTCGGGTCGCCGTCGGTCACGCCGACGGTGCAGTCGCTTATGAGCATATCTTCGTCTCCGAACGAGTCGGCGCAATAATCGTACCAATCGGCAATGGTTTTGATCTCTTTGCGTGTGCCCGTGATCCGCCCGTGCGCGTCGACGGTGGCGTGGAGGTCACAGTATGAGCAGGTGATCTTATCGCCATTGCAGATCAGAGTGTGCTCCGCGCCGCACTCGGGGCACTTCCAGAGAATGCCGTCAAGACCCTCGGCGGGGGCTTTCGATCTGAATTTCACGTCGGGCAGCGATTCCCACGCGTTGTGGGAAATGGCGTCCGAAATCTTCTGCTCGATGTCGTCGAGAAGCATTTCTTTGAGCTCGGGACCGTCGAAAAGCTTCGAAAGATGAACGTCGATGCGCCCGATTCGGGGCTTTTTCGCCCATTTCGGGAAGGTCTTGCCCGCGCCCTCGGCTGTGATCGTGTAAACGGGCACGCCAAGGTTGTGGATGAGCTCCGCCGTGCCGGGAGTGATGGGGCAGGAAACGCCGTTGCAGGTCAGTCTGCCCTCGGGGAAGAGCAGGAGTGTGTTGCCCTCGCGGATGGCGCGGATCATTGAAAGCACAGATCGCGTGTCGGGGCAAAACATCTTTTTGGGGATCGCGCACATAATTTTCAAGAGCGGACGAAGAAGCTTGCCCGCGAAGAAGTGCTCGCTCATAACGAACGTCACGCGGCGGGGGTAGAGAGCCATGGCGGTCAGGAAGTGGTCCTTGTTGGATGTGTGAGTTGCGAGAACGACACAACCGCCCTTGGGCATGGATTTGAGTTCTGAATTGTAAATATGTACGCGGTAGCGCAGGCGGTAGTAGAGAGAGACGATGAGAAAAGCGGGGTGGTAGAGCCAGGCGGCGGGCTTGCCGATTTTTTGAGGTTTTTTCTTTTTGGACATAGCTGCTCCTTATCGCGCTTCGCGCGAATGATAGTCCGCCTTCGGCGGAATGATGATCTTGCTTCGCAAG
>JAZQJB010000097.1:0-13199 GCA_045541375.1 Eubacteriales bacterium
CCCCTCCCCGAAGCGCAGACCGACCGATTCTTTATGAAGCTCGCACTCGGCTACCCCGACCGCGACAACGAAATGGCAATGATGGACATCCACGGCACCGCCTCGCCCCTCGAGTCGCTCACACCCGTTTGCACCTGCGCCGATATCATCGCGGCACAAAACGCGTGCAAGAACGTGACCGTCACCGAGCCCGTCAAGGACTATATCCTCCGCATCATCGACGCGACCCGCAACAACAACCGCATTTCGATGGGCGTCAGCCCCAGAGGCACACTTGCACTGCTGAACGCCGCAAGGATCGCCGCCGCAGTTGACGGACGCGACTACTGCATCCCCGACGACGTCCGCCGCGTCGCAGTTCCCGTCCTCGCACACAGAATTATCGCGAGAACCCAAAGCACCGTCCGTATGTCGGACACAAACGAAAAACTCATCGAGTTCGTGCTTGATTCGGTTGAAGCACCCATCGGACGATAAAGCAGGCTGAAAGTTTTTGAAAATCCTTAAGAAACTTTTTTCAAAAAGTTTCTTAAGTCGCCCTCCGCAGAGGGCGAAACACCCCTGCGCTTCGAAATGGCGGCGCCCCGCCGACATTTCGGAAGGAGTCAACTATTCCCCCGCGGGGAATGGTTGCGCTCCTTCAACACCTCATAGAAAGGGATTTGCATAAAAAATGAAAAAGAAAAAAATTCAAGCAAAAGATATTATTTTCTATGGAATTATAATGTGTATCGCAAATCTGCTTGCGTCCTTGGCAGTATCATTTATTTTGAAAATGCTTGTCGCACCCATGGAGAAAGGCGCTTTGATGTTTGTGATTTTCTTTGCCGTTTTGTTCGTTGGGTGCTTCGGGATTCCATTGGCTGTTTTGTTTGCTTATTGGAAAAATCGTGTTCCCGCGCATTATCAGCCGAGTGATGACAAACGGCTATGGCTCAAAAACGCTCTTCGTCTGATTTTGCCCGGTGAGATCGTTCGTTGCATTTTGGGCGCGTCTTGCTTGGGATTTATTGACAGCTTTGGTCTGCTGAGCTTGATTCCAACCTTTGTGTTTGAGCAGACCTATGTGATATGGTCGGGCAGGAATAAGGCAATCAGGCAGGAGGCAGAATTCATTTTCGCTGATTATCTTGCGTACATCGGTATTTATTTGATCTATTTGGCGCTTTTCCTATTGGCAGTTTTGGCGATCTACCGTTATCTGTGGAACGTTGGAAAACGCGAAAAGGATGAATTGATCGTCCACGAATCGAAACCGCGCTTCTACTAAGAAAGGAAACGGTTATGTATATTTTTATACTTTTAATCATATCGGTTCTGTTGCTATTTTTCGTTCTGCGCAAGGTGGGTGGGTATGTCATTAAACTGGTCACCTTGAAATCCTTACTCAAGGACTATAGCACGGGTAGCATAAAAATCACTTTTGTTCGTAAATTGCACCACATAGCATTCGGACCTCGAGGCCAAACAGATTTTTTGATCGAAACACCGAAGAAAAAATATGCGGTCAGCGTGATCTCGTTTATTTTGGAAAATGGACGTTGGAATATTGAAAAGACGAGAAACAGCTACTATGTTGAGGCGCGCCGAAGAAACGACATTTTCTACCGTGTGGAGAAAAATTCGGGAACAGAGCCTGAATTTGCAAGAGATTATCGAAGGGAATCAAGAATTCAGCGCTCGGAGCTTCATTTGTCCACGCAGAAAAGCGACTCGGAAAAGCGAATCCTTCTGATTTATCCGTGCCCTCTTTCGCTAACCTATACGGATTCCAACATCCATCATTTAACCCCTGGTGATCGGATCGAGGACTATGAGATTATGTATGCGGATGAATTGATCGCATTATTAGAAAAATTAGAAACTGCAAAATGATTTTCGCCCCCGCGAAAATCTACCTAAAACTTCGCCGCAGGCGGCTCGGAAGGAGTCAACTATTCCCCCGCGGGGAATGTTTGCGCTCCTTCAACACACTATAAAAGGAACCACTATGAAAAAATACTTCATCCACATGCACAACGGTAAGGCGATGCTTTTTGATCTTTTTCCCTTTTTTATATTACCGCTATGCTCTCTTCCGATTTTTTCTGTAGCAAATAAGACCACACGCGCAATCGGATTTATTATGATTGCCTTTTTCGCAATTTTGCAAATTGCAATGATACCGTATTTTATCAGAATGATATACGACGGCTTTTATTACGACGAGGAGAAAAACGAGATCATTCTCAAGCGCTTCCGTCAAAAAGACCGCCGCTTTCCGCTTGACAGTATAGAAAAAATCATACTCAAGCGAAATGATGACGACCGTATGGGCGCCATTTCGGGCAAAGCCAATAATACATTCTGCGTAAAAAGCCGCGAAGGCTATGACTATTTCTTTGTAATAAACGATCCCGCCATCGAAAAATTCTTCGCCGATCACGGTATTCCGATGATAAGATATGACGAAGAAGAGACATAAACCTTGTCGATCAAAACTTTCCACTGACAATCGATTTTCGCCTCGGCGAAAATCTACCTTTCATTCTGCGAAGCGTGCGGCTCTGGCGGTTTTCCAAAGGAAAATGGAGGCGTAAGCCGACAAGGCAGAGTCGCAATTTGCCGTAAGCAAATACATCATCATTCACGCGAAGCGTGATCATCATTCGGCGTAGCCGATTATCATTCCGCCGCAGGCGGATCATCATTCGCCCGAAGGGCGACTACCCCCAACGGAGGTCAAAAGTGCTATTCATATCAGTTGCCGCCGCTATCGTCGGCGTTGTGCTCTTGCAATACTTCGTTTACAAGAAAAAGGGCTTTTCAAATATCGAATACAGCGCGACGCTCTCCTCGGGCGAGGTCTTTGAGGGCGATGACGTCTATCTATATGAGGAGATACGCAACGTCGGCGCGCTCCCAATGCCATACATCAAGATCGACACCGACCTGCCCGACGGTATGGTCTTCACTCTGCTTGAATCCACCATCCACGACAAGGGCGGCGTGTTTTCCAAGAATTCAAAGGGCAATGATGACGGTCTTCGCAAGATCAAGCATACCGGCTCGATCCAGTCGCTCTTCGTCCTTCGTCCCTATGCCTGCATCCGCCGCCGCTGGCGTTTGACTTGCAAAAAGCGCGGCGATTACACCCTCCACGGTGTCCTTGCGACCGCAAGCGACATCCTCGGCATCGGCGTGCACTCGAAATTCATAGAGCTTTCGAACAAAGACCGCAACCGCCTCATCGTCCTTCCCCGCCCCGAGGATCTCGCGGGCAATTATACTTCCTCGCGCTATCTTTGCGGCGACATAATCTCGAACACCTGCCCCGTCACCGATCCCCTCCGCCTTTGCGGAGCGCGTGACTATCTGCCGCAGGACCCGATGCGCCTTATCAACTGGAAATCCACCGCCGCGCACAACAAACTTATGGTCAACGTCGAGGAAAGAACAGTGCGCCACCGCTTCTCGCTCCTTCTCAATATGTCCTCGCGACAGATCGAGAAAAACGATGTCCCCTCCGACCCCGCCGCTATCGAGCGTTGCATCACGCTTTGCACCTCGATCCTCGACCGCATCGCCGCCGAGGACGTTCCCGTGCGATTCTTCTCAAATTATCCGCCAGAGCTTATGGCTGAATTCGGAGGTGAAGCCGTTTCGGACGACGAGATCGGCTCCAAAGTCGGCAAATGCGGGCCCTTCCGCGGCGCGCGCGATATGATCTACGCCCTGCGTATGCTCGCGATGCTCAAAATGAAGATCTCCACGCCCATCGATCGCGTTTTTGACCATATCGCCGCCCATCCCGAGCTTTACCGTGAAAATGAAAATATGATAATCGTCACGTCCTACATCGACCGCAGAATGATGAATCTGCGCGAGGCTCTCGCCGCAGAAGGCGTCCGCGTGATCTTCTACGTTGCCACCACGCGCAACGAGGTCGGCGCGCTAGGTGAGGCAGAGGACGTCTATTTCCGAGTCGGAGGTGCATAATGAGAACCAAATCAAATAATTCTCTTCCAACCACCCCGAGCTTTACCGTGCTCTCCTTCTTCGGCATTTACTTCATCGTTTGCGCCGCGATCATCCCATTCTTTTCGGCAAATTTCCTCACCGTCATCGCGACATTTGCGGTGCTTTTGCTCTTGATGGCGTTGGGCTATTTCATGCAAGCGGGCTTCTGCACCGTGACCGGCTTCAAGCGCGAGCTTGAAACGCGCGCATATGAGCCCGAATACAAGTATTTCAAGAAAAACCGCGCCTACCCCATCTGGGCGGTGATCTTCTTCCTTTCGATCTTCGTCAGCAAGCTCACCGACCTCTATCTGCTCGAACAATCGAAAAAGCCTACCGTTGTCTATGACCCCGATTCGCTGCTCCCCCTTATAGTCGCCGCGACCTTTTTCGTTGCCGTGGCACTCGGAGCCTTCGTTTGGTTCTATCCCTATAACCGAATCATGACCGGCGCGGGACTTTATACGGGTCTTATCGTGCTGAGCATCATTTTCGCCCTTTACTCAACAATGCGCGCCCCGGGTATGGAATACGTGGGACTCTGCCTCATCGGCTACGCCCTCTGCGCGATGTTTGCGGCGAACCAATACGCGCTCGGAAGGACCTATCGCGGCACCGTGGTTTCATTTATGACGCCGAAAACGAGAAGATACAATATGATCCTCTCACTCGGTCTTGTCGCAGTCTTCCTCTTCATCCTCTTTGCCGCATATCTCGTTGTCAACGGCATTCGAGTTTGCGTTCTCTTTGTCCTTGCCGCGATCTTGCGCGCCGGGACCACCACGGGCGAGAATGACCCCGAGGAAAACGTTGTCGGCAATATTTCAAACGTCCTTTGGGGACGCGAGGACGTCGTCCATTCGGCAAATTACTGGCTTTTCTGGGTGTTCGTCGTGTTCTTCTTTATCGGAAGCGCGCTCTTTCTTCTCCGCCGACGCGCCGAATTCAGAAGATTCCTTGCTTGGCTAAAGGCAACCGTCGTTGCTTTCTTTGAATTCCTTTGGCTTCCCGTGCGCGATTCCTTCGACCACGGCGAGGAATATTTCAGCAACTATCTCGACGAAGAGATCAAGCTCCAAAAGAAGGACATCAGCGCCAAGCGGAGAGCCGAAAGTGCGGCGCATATGACCTGGTTCACCTTCAGCACCGAGCTCCGCGCAAAGAAGAACGAAGAGGAAAAATACCGCTTCGCCTACTCCACCTTCGTCGATCAGCTACGCAAGATGCCGACCTTCGTCAAGAAATCCGACACCCCGCGAAAGATCCGCGACCGCCTCTCCGCCAGCGGACGAGTAACAACGAAGCACGAGATCGAGATCATCACCGAAGCCTTCGAACAGATCGAATACGCCAACAACCCCGCCACCCCCGAAACCGAAAAAGCGCTCGAGGCGCTTTGCGATAAAATACGCGAAAACTTATAAAGCGGAAAGTTTTTGAAGATTCTTAAGGAACTTTTTTCAAAAAGTCCCTTAAC
The DNA here is from genome assembly GCA_045541375.1 of Eubacteriales bacterium. Classification (GTDB taxonomy): domain Bacteria; phylum Bacillota; class Clostridia; order Oscillospirales; family CAG-272; genus CAG-390. The sequence goes on from JAZQJB010000097.1 coordinate 5,477, forward strand.
CCGACCTCCGCAGAGGTCGGAACTCCCCTATGCGCTCCTTCACCATACATAACAAACCAAAAGATCTATGAACATCATAAACAAAATCAAAAAGCGCATCACCGATACCATTGAAGATATCAGAGAAAATCCCCGCCGCGCGATAGTCACCGCGTTTTTCTTCTTCCTTCTCCTTCTCATCTTTTGGTGGATTTCGGGAATATACGTTGCGATCATAACCATCATATTCTTTTTCACCTACTCAACCGCAATGGATATCGGAAAAAAGGCAAAAAGGGAATATAATCGCCTCGCACCCACGGGAATGCTGACCGAAAAGCAAACAATGATCCTTTCTTTGCAAAACGGTATGGCTGTGTATTGGTATTGGGGACTCGTCAGCCTCATTCCAATCACCACCTACGCCGCGTGGTTCATCATCGGTCTGCCCATAACCATCCTCAGCTCGATCCCGCTCAAAGAACTCGCCAAACAAAATAAGCGCAGGTGGCTGTATTGGCTGTTGCAGCTTACGATATATATTGCACTGTTCCTTGCGGGGCAAACTGTATCCTTTTTATTGACATAAAGGAGGAAAAAAATATGTTCTACCTTACTCAAGACTATCACAACAGCAATATCTTTGAAATGTTGAGAGATTTTTTTGGAAGTCTGCCCGAGCTTCTTATGTGGCTGTTAGAATCCGCACTACCAAGCCTTGTTTGGATAATTCCAACCATTCTCGCAGTATTTCTCCTCGTATTCTTGAAGCTGTATCTTGATGTTATAAAAGAACGCAAATCGGCAATCCGTGAGCTTTCGCGATTTTCTGCCGACATCAAAATCAGCGCAATAAAATCTCTCTTCAACAAAAGCGATAAGCCCGATGTTTTGATCATATCTCCGAAAGGCCAAAAATTCGCAATAAAGTTCTTTACAAACACCAAAAAGCGAATGAATATCTGCATCATTGACGGAGAAAATGCGCTCATATCAAAAAACAACATTAATGCAAAATCAAGCGACAACAATGCAAAGAAAATTTCTTTCCCGATAGATACCGTTTCCGCGGACTATGAAAAGATCGTTCTTTTCTCGCCGTCTGCTGCAAAGCTCACTTATGTAAAACCCAACGGCGAGGTTGCAGAACTACGCGACGGTGACATTGCTTTCGGCGTAAGATTTTCAACAAAGGGAACATTGATTAGATTTTTAGAAGAAAAAATAAAATTAGGTTGACAACATCCTAATATTTGTGGTATAATATTATATATCTTCCGAAAGGAGTTATTGAAATGAATATCAATACCAATCAAATAGTATCAATTTCCGAAGCAAACCAGAACTTTTCACGCGTAGCACGAATGACGGACAAACACGGCGAAATATTTATTTTCAAAAATAACAAACCAAAATATAAATTAGTTGATCTTGAACACGACTCGGAAATTGAAATGACCGATGACGAGAAAATTGATTTTGTTGCGGCAAGAATTCTGAAACTTTATCGCCCTGCATTTGAGGAGCTTGCAAAATGATAAAATTCAGCCGTGAAAAAGTACTTTTACTGCATAAACTGATTACGGAAGAAACAGGTGGAGATCCGAGTGTACGAGATATTGCGCTTCTTGAAAGTGCGTTAGAATCAGCTTTTGCTACTTTCGATGGTGCTGAATTGTATCCGACAAAACAAGAAAAGGGTGCACGAATAGGTTATTCGCTTATATCCAATCACGCTTTTGTGGACGGTAATAAGAGAATCGGTATGTATGTTTTGCTAACATTTCTTGAAACTAACGGAATAAAAATTCGTCCTACCAACGAAGAAGTTGCAAGAGTTGGACTTGCTGTTGCTTCAGGTGAAATGAAATATAAAGATCTTCTCGAATGGATCATTGAAAACCAATAATATTGGAGAACTGCCCCATCAATTCAGGTGGGGCAGTTCTTTTCACTTATTGACCTGCGCCATCGCCGTCAGCATTCCGCCGACGTTTTCCATGGTCTTGGTGGCGCGCTTGACCATGCGCTTGGTCTTCATCGGGCGCGAATTGTATGCCGAGTAGGCAATGCCTGCTGCGCAAAAGGCGGCGCCCGCGCCTGCAGCCGTTATAAATGTTTTTGTTAGCTTATTCATCTTAAAAACCTCCGTGAATCTTGTCAAATTTATCTTTCCCGTCATTAAGAAAGATTATACGTCAAAATTTACAAAGGTAAAAGATCCAAAATGCTCGCGCTGCCCTTGACTTTTCGCAGAGCCTTTGCCGCGCACTCGAGCGCTCTTTTGCGCACTCTGAACGCTCCCGCGCGCGAAATATCCATCATTTCGGCGCATCTTGTGACCGAAACGCCCCTGATATAGTGCCAATAGAGCAAAAGCCGCGTGTTCGAGTCGCATTTCAGCTCGGAAATGAACTGTCGCACACCGTACATTCTTGCCCTTATGATCGATTCATCCGCGTCGGGCTTGTCGTATTCAAGATCGTCATAGGTCTCCGACCATTGAAGCAACGGATCCTCAGGAAGGAACTCGCTTCCCATAAACTGCTTGCCATACCGCATGCAGTCAAGCATCCTCGCGCCGTGACGGTAGCTCGAAAGATACTCTTCTGCCGCGCGTAATTCCTCGGCGCTGACATCACCCGAATAGCGCAAAGACTCGCGCTCTTCTTCTCTTTTCTTCTCGTACAAATGAGAGTCCTCCTTTATAGAATTCCATTTATAGAACATTTGTTCTATTTATGACAATATAATACCACATTTTTCCGCCGTTGTCAAGTCTTTTTTTCCAAAAATGAAATATTTACACTTTTTCTGTTGACAAAGCGCGCGCGGGAACATATAATAATTACATTATAATATATTTAGGACGAAAAAATGACCGTAATAAGTGTAAACGACGTCTCGCTCTCCTTTGGAGCGCGGGAGCTTTTTAAGAATATCTCATTTTCGCTCGAGACGAACGACCGCCTTGGCATCGTCGGGCCGAACGGGTGCGGAAAATCCACCCTTCTTTCGCTCCTTCTGCGCGAAAACCGCCCCGACGAGGGCAGCGTTTTCATCGCCGCCAACACATCCGTCGGGATTCTGACGCAGGACAGCGCATACGAGGTCTCTGCCGACACGGGCGCGACCGCGCTTGAACAGATGTACGCCGCATTCCCCGAGCATCTCCGCGCCGAAAAGCGAATTGCCGAGCTTGAGGAATGGCTCGCGCGCAATCCCGAGCTTTCAATGATGCCGAAATACGCATCGATCACCAAGGAATTCACCGATCTGCACGACAGATACGCCCGCGACGGAGGACTTACCTTCCGCTCGCGCTGCCACTCGATCCTCGAGGGTATGGGCTTTACCGAAGAGCAGATGTCACTCCCCATCGAGTCGCTTTCGGGCGGTCAGCGCACACGCCTTGCGCTCTCGCGCAGACTTTGCCGTGAGCCCGATCTGCTCCTGCTCGACGAGCCGACCAACCATCTCGACGCCGACACGCTCGCGTGGCTTGAATCCTTTCTTTCGAACTATTCGGGCTGTCTTATCACGGTCTCGCACGACCGTCGATTCCTTGACAAGGTAACGAACAAGACCCTTCTTTTTGAACGCGGGCGCGCAAAGCTATACCGCGGCAGCTATACCGCTTGCGCCGAGCAACGCCGCCGCGACCGCGAGATCCTTGAAAAGCAATACAAGGATCAGCAAAAGGAGATCGCGCGACAGGAGGCTTACATCGAGCAACAGCGCCGCTGGAACCGCGAGCGCAACATCATTGCCGCCGAGAGCCGACTCAAGATGCTCGCCAAGATCGACCGCATCGCCGCACCCGAAAAGGACGAGCGAACCGTCAAAATGCAGTTTTCGCGCGGACTTCAAAGCGGAAACGACATCCTCGACGTCCGCAAGCTCTCTTTCGCCTACCCCTCGGCATCCAAGACCCTTCTTCACGAGCTGAATTTCCAGGTCAAGCGCGGTGAGAAGGTATTCATAGTCGGTCCCAACGGTTGCGGAAAATCGACTCTGATAAAGCTCCTTCTCGGCGACCTTGAGCCGACCGGAGGCGTCATCGACTACGGCCACAACCTGCAGATCGGCTACTACGATCAGGAAAACCAGGGGCTCGACGAGAAGAACACCGTTCTCGAGGAGCTTTGGTCGCTCTATCCCGATATGAAGGAAAAGGATGCGCGCGGCGCGCTCGGTTCATTCCTATTCCGAGGCGACGACGTCTTCAAGCCCGTATCCGTCCTCAGCGGCGGTGAACGCGCGCGACTGACGCTCGTGAAGCTGATGCTATCAAAAATGAACGTCCTCATCCTCGACGAGCCGACCAACCATCTTGACATCGGCTCGCGCGAAGCACTCGAAGATGCGCTTGCAGGCTACGACGGAACTCTCATCTGCGTTTCGCACGACCGTGCCTTCATCGACCGCCTCGCGACACGCCTTCTCTGCTTCGACGAGCAGGGCAGACTTGTCAGCCTTCCGATAGGTCAGACAAGAGGCGCTTGGGACGAATGGCAGGCTTACCGCGAAAACGGCAAGATAATCCCCGCGGCTGTCACGGTTCAAAAGACCGAAGCCGCAGTTTCGGACAACAAAGCCGACTATCTGCGCCGAAAGACCGAAGCGGCGGAGGCAAGAAAGCAGGCAAGCCGTCTTGCAAGGCTCAAAAAGGAGCAGGAAGAGCTCGAATCCAAACTTGACACCCTGAACGCCGAGCTTTACGGCGACGCAGCATCCGACTACGTCCGCGCGGCGGAAATCTCGGCAAGAATCGAAGAAATAGAAAACCGTCTCCTTGAGATATACGAGGAAACGGGGATATAGAAATTGGGCTGATCCGATCAGCCCAATTTTTTATTTTTTGGTAGGCAACAGCGTTTTAAATCTGTCCGCAAGCTTGCGCGTGTGATAACCGAAATATCTCTCAGCCATTACCATATCGATAACGCGCGAGAAAAGGCTCACAATGAACATCGCAAGCAAAACGCTCAACGCCGCGTTCATTCCACTGTGTCTGAAAAGCATCAAAAGCATTCCGCAAGCACCACCGTGAACAAGGCGTCCCATCTTCACCGTCGGCGAGGATGAATATTCGGTCGCCGCAAAGAATGCCGCCAGGAATATGCCGCCCGAGCAGAGGTGGTAGATAAGATAATTGTAATGCGCTCCGTCAAAGAGCATGGTAAACCACACAAGTGCCGCGCCGCCGATAACGCCGACGGGGATATGCCAGGAAATGTTTCTGCGCGCAAGAAGATAGATGCCGCCGATTATGAGAAGTATCGCAGACATCGTTCCGATCGCCTCGGGTGCATTGCCGATAAAGGCGTCAAAAGCCGTGATAGCGGGTCCGTTTTCGGGTGTCAGCACGGAAACGGGCATATTTACCGCAAGCTCGTCCATTTGCCCCGCATAGGAGAGCTTCCAGAATTTCAGTGGCTCAAAGATCTTGGTGTGCGCCGTCATTTCTCTTCCGATAAGGAAGAAAGGAAGAAGAGCCGTTGCCACGGGATGAAGGATGCCGTGAGTAAAGCGTCGTGCGGCAAACGAAATGAGCGCCGTCAGGGGAATTATCCAATAAGAAATTCCCGCGGGCATAAACATTGCCGTTATCAGCCCGAGGACCGCCGCCGTCGGGAGGTGCATATTTTTCTTCAAGAAATGGCAGTAGAGGAATTCAAAAAGCAAAGCGAAGCCGACCGAAAGAACAACTATCACGATCGGGCGCGCGCCGTAAGCTATCGCGCTCCAGATGAGAGCGGGGATCGCGGCAATAATAAAGTCGATCAAAAGCCCAAGCTCGCTGTTTCCGCTTCTGATGTGGGGGGAAGAATTATTCATCGCTCTCCTCCTTTGCCTTTTCGGCGTTGTACGCCTCTTTTGCACGACGGATGTGATAAACGTGGTTTATGCCCGATGGGCAATTATACGCGCAAATACCGCATTCGATACAGCTGCGAAGTCCCATTGCAAGCGACTTTTTAAGATCAAGCACACTTGCGTGGCGAACGAGATAATTCGGCATCAGATGCATGGGGCAATCGTCCACGCATTTGCCGCAACGAATGCAATCGGTAGCCTCGATAGGCTTTATGTAAGCATCCGAAAGGAAAAGGAATGCAACGTCGCGCTTTGAGATGAAATATGAATCATCCGAAAGCCTTGTGCCCTTCATAAGTCCGCCCGAAATGATGGCGGCGGGCTTCGCCGTGTAGCTTCCGCAATAAGAAACGATGTCAGAAAGCGGAGTGCCGATCGGTACCTCAAGCACTTTCTGCTCATTTATGCAGTCACCGCCGACGGTGACGATCCTTCTCGTCTGCGGCATTCCCTGTGCAAAAGCACGGAATATCGCGGCGCAGGTCTCGGCTGTGAAAACGACGTATCCGAGCTGCGAGGTCGTTTCGCGCGCGGGGGGCTCCTTGCCCGTAACGGCGTTTACGATAAGTGCCTTGTTGCCCTGAGGGTATTTGTCCCCCGTAACGCGAAGGCGCAGAAGAGGATTGTCGCCAATAACGTCCTCAAGCACGCGTATGGCTGAAATATCCGAATTGTCGATAGCAATATCCGCAAAGCTCACCTCAAGCGCGCGCAGAAGGATCTTGGCGCCGTTGAGAACATCGCTCGGGCGCTCAAGCACGAGTCTCTTGCGCGAGGCAAGAAAGGGCTCGCATTGTGTGCAGTTGACGATAAGACGGCGGGTTCCTCCGAGCGCACATTCAATGCGTCTGGCAACCGAAATTCCGTCGTTCGACTCGCAAATACCCGCGTTCTTTATAATGGATAGGATCTCCTCAGGCGAAGTCTCGGTCAGTTTTTTGTTAAAAGGAGTGACCGAGTGCGCAAGTTCGTCAAGCTTATCGTTTTCGATAGTCACGGAAATCGCATTTCCGTCAGCGTCAAGCTCAATACCCGAAACCTTTCCCGAAACGCTCGAATGCTCCGTTCTTTTCGCACCGGGAGCTGTCAGAGGCGAGCCGAGAAAAACACGGTCACCCACAGCCACGGCGGGCAGCGCGGGCTTCGAAAACTGTATGCAAACAAAACCCGGAGGCGGCAATTTTTCAATCGGCATACCGAGCGCCACCGTTTCGATAGCGTTTTTTTGTATGCGGATGCCTCCGATAAATGAATTAAGATTACTCATTATGCGTAATCTGCCTTTCAATCAGTAAAAATATATAATATAATTATACAGCAAATAAATGAACATTTCATTACAAATAGTTATCTACCAAAAATTTTATATAAAAAACGGGAGGTATTTGCACAAAAACGAGTGGAAAGAAAAAATATTTTGTGTTTTTTTGTGTTTTTCTAAAAAATATTCAAAAAAAGTATTGACAAACCTACTTCTCTGTGATATAATATTTAGGCACTTGTGGCGGAATAGCTCAGTTGGCTAGAGCGCTCGGTTCATACCCGAATGGTCGTTGGTTCAAGTCCGACTTCCGCTACCAGGCCCGTTGGTCAAGCGGCTAAGACACCGCCCTTTCACGGCGGTAACACGAGTTCGATTCTCGTACGGGTCACCAAAAATTCCGAATGCGAATGCGTTCGGAATTTTTACTTTTTCACTATTCATTATTCACTATTCACTATTCATTAAAATCGCATTCGGAATTTTTGGGAAGTAATAAGTAATAGTGAATAGTGAAGAAGTTTCTTTTATATACTCTATAGCAAAAGGAGCGAAACGGGACACCGTTTCGCTCCTCAGTCTGTCAAAAAACTACCCAAACAC
>JAZQJB010000098.1:0-26268 GCA_045541375.1 Eubacteriales bacterium
AAGGTGACCTGCTTGGGCGGTTCGGTCTCCACGTCGGGAGCCTCGGTCTCAAGCGGAGCCTCGGTGGTCGACTCTCCCTCGGTCACCTCGCCGCTTTGCTCTGGCGGGGCGTTGGTCTCGGGAGACACCGTGGTTGCGGGAGCCTCGGTTTCGGGCTTGTTGATTACTATCACTCCGCAGGAGGAAAGCGCCGAGATCATCATTGTCAGAATGATTAGAAGCGCCGTCCCCCTTGCGAAGAGGATCAAATTTTTCAATTTCATTGGAATATAACTGTTCTTTGCGATCAGCCGCGGGTGATGGTTACGATATAACCGCTGTAGTTGTTACCCGAAACTGTATAAAGGGTGGGATCGTTCGGCACGGGAAGAGTTGTGGTTGCGCCGTTTTCTGCCGCTACGAAATAGATCTCGTAATTCTTACCGTCAACGTCAAAGATGAGGTGGTTGCCCTCGTAGGTGCAATTCTCAAGAGCCGCGAGATATTCCTCAAGGCAGAGATTGTTGGTCATCATATAATATGCGTGGGGCACGCCGACGTATCTGTAATGCCAACGGTCGGAGGTGATGCCGGTGATGGCATCCTTATCGGGAGCAAAGCGGCGAACGAAGCCGTGCTTGTAAGCATTCGAGTTCATCCACGCGAGAATGGACATGCAGGTCTGATTTGCATCTTCGAAGGTATAGGTGACCTTCTTATCCTTATCCCAGATCTGAAGGTCGATGCCGAGACCGGTGTGGTGCTCGCTATAACCGGGCAGAGCCGCGGTTGCGGGATAGCGGGAGGAAAGATCCTGCTGAGTTTCATAGGAGCGGTAGCCCGTGCCGATCTGGAGGTTGTTGAGTCCCGTTTCGGTGAAAAGGGCGTTCGCCATCTGAAGAACTGCGCGAGCCGCAACTGCCTCGAGCTGTACTGCGCTGTCAACAAAATAGTTGCAGTGATAATCGTTTGCGTAATATTCGTTATATACGTTAAGCAGACTTGCCGTCGAGGTGGGGAATCTGAACGCATACTGAGAATTTACAAGGATGAGCGAGCCTGTGTAAAGGCTTTCGTTGCTGATCTGAATGGTGGTGTATCCCGTTGCCTGAGGAATGGTCGTGCTTCCGACGGGGGCGGTCGTTTCAACTCCGCCGGGAGTGGTGGTGACTTCCGCCTGATTGGTGGTCACGTCGGGATTAACGGGAGTGGTGTTCGTGCCTGCCGCAGGGGAACGAAGCGCGATGGGATTGCCACCCTTATCTGTAAGAGTGAGCTCGTTGATAGCCCAAAGAGCATCTGCATCTGCATTCAGAAGAATTCTTACCGCGGTGGCATTGAAGGTTGCCGCGCCGATGGTGTAGGTCCTTGCCTCTGTGCCCGTGTGCTGAGCGATCGACTTCCATTCGCCGTCAACCTTGAGCTGAATAAAGCAGCTACGGATATAGTATTCCTCCTCGGTGGACGCGAAAACGATCTGTCCGACGTCTGCCTGATTCTCAAATTCACAGCTGAAGAAGGAGCCCTCGCTCTGATTCGTTACCGAAAGCATATAGGTCTCGGGCTTGCCGTCGTAGGCATTCGACATAGCATGTCCCTCGGAAACGATGCCGGGGGCACGGGTGCCCTCGCCCTCGTAGCCTTCAGTGGTGTCGTCACCCGCAGAGCCGACGAGATCGGCAATGACGAGCGAGATAGCCACGATGAGAGCAATGATGAGAAGTGCCAGAAGAACGAAAAAGACCATCTTGTTCTGATTATGTCTTCTTCCGCGGTCACGGCGGGGTGTGTATCTTGTGGTTGAATACTGCTTGGTATTCGATTTCTGATTGGTATTGTTGTTCATTGCGGTCTCCTTTCGAGAGGGGTGGAGATTTTTTGCGGTGCCATACTAAGTCAAGAGAGAAGAGGACGGTTATTCATACTGCGCGAATTCTCGTTCCCCTTCTCTCGAAGTGTCATTATTTACTTGCTATTATTTTGCATCCTTAATGGAGAAGTCCATTCTGCCCTTCTTGTCAAGGCCGATATACTTGACCTTAACGGTGTCGCCGAGAGAAAGAACGTCCTCTACCTTGTCGATACGCTTGTCAGCGATCTTGGAGATGTGGACCATGCCCTCCTTGCCGGGAGCATACTCAACGAAGCAGCCGAACTCCTTGATGCCGGTTACCTTACCGGTGTAAACAGCGCCAACCTCGGGTTCGAAGCAGATAGCGTCGATGATAGCCTTAGCTGCGTCAGCAGATGCGCGGTTAACTGCTGCGATATAAACGGTGCCGTCATCCTCAATGTCGATCTTTGCGCCGGTGTCAGCGGTGATCTTCTGGATTACGGAGCCGCCCTTACCGATAACCTCGCGGATCTTGTCGGGATCGATCTTGACGGTCATCATCTTGGGAGCGTACTCGTTAACTTCTGCGCGAGGAGCGTCGATAGCCTTGAGAATTACGTTGTCGATGATGTAGTCACGGCCTGCGTGAGTGGACTCGAGAGCCTCCTTGATGATCGCGGGGGTAAGACCGTCGATCTTGAGGTCCATCTGAATGGAGGTGATACCCTTGTGAGTACCTGCAACCTTGAAGTCCATATCGCCGTAGAAGTCCTCAACGCCCTGAATGTCGATCATGGTCATCCAACGCTCACCCTCGGTGATAAGACCGCAGGAGATACCTGCAACGGGAGCCTTGATCGGAACGCCTGCGTCCATAAGAGCAAGAGTAGAACCGCAAACGGATGCCTGAGAGGTCGAACCGTTGGAGGAAACTACCTCGGAAACAAGACGGATAGCATAGGGGAATTCCTCAGCGGAGGGAAGAACGGGAACGAGCGAACGCTCTGCGAGTGCACCGTGACCGATCTCACGACGGCCGGGAGTACGGGATGCCTTTGCCTCACCGGTGGAGAAGCCGGGCATATTGTAGTGGTGCATATATCTCTTCTCGGTCTCGTTGTCGATACCGTCGAGCATCTGAACCTCAGCGAGAGTGCCGAGAGTTGCGAAGGTGATAACCTGAGTCTGGCCTCTGGTGAACATACCCGAACCGTGAACTCTGGGGAAGAGTCCTACCTCTGCCGCGAGAGGTCTGATCTCGTTCATTGCACGGCCGTCAACACGCTTGCCGTCCTCGAGGAGCCAGCGGCGAACGACCTTCTTCTGCATCTTGTAAACGAGCTCGGGCATCTGAACGGGAAGATCGGGATACTCCTCGGAGAACTTCTCAAGGATAGCATCGGTGATCGGAACCATTCTTGCATCGCGAACATTCTTGTCGTCGGTGTCAAGTGCGTTCATAAGATCCTTCTCGCAGAATGCGAAGATCTTGTCGAACATATCGTGATCGAGCTCGCCCGAAGGGTACTCGAACTTGGGCTTGCCGATCTCGTCAACGATAGCGTCAACGAAGTCGAGGAAGCGCTTGATCTCCTCGTGCGCAAGCATGATAGCGTCGTACATAACGTCATCGGGAACCTCGTTTGCGCCCGCCTCGATCATAACGACCTTTTCACGGGAAGCGGCAACGGTGAGTTCAAGGTCGGAGACCTTTCTCTGTGCCTCGGTGGGGTTGATCACGAGCTTGCCATCGCAAAGACCGATGTGGAGACCGCCGAGCGGGCCGTTCCACGGAATGTCGGAGATGGAAAGAGCGATGGACGCGCCGATCATAGCAACTACCTCGGGCTCGCAGTCATAGTCAACGGACATAACGGTGAGGGTGAGGGCAACGTCGTTGCGAAGGTCCTTCGGGAAGAGAGGACGAACAGGACGGTCGATAACGCGGGAAGTGAGAACTGCCTTTTCGCTGGGCTTGCCTTCTCTCTTGAGGTAACCGCCGGGGATCTTACCTGCGGAATACATTCTCTCCTCAAGGTCTACCGAGAGGGGAAGGAAGTCGATGCCCTCGCGGGGCTTTTCGGATGCGGTCGCGGTGCAGAGAACGGATGTCTCACCGTATCTTACAAGGCACGCGCCGTTTGCAAGGCCTGCAAGCTTGCCGGTCTCAACGACAAGGGGACGGCCTGCGAGTGTGTAATGAAACACTCTGTGCTGGTCAAATACCTTAGCGGAACTTTTGATCTCGTACATAATTTTGTACCTCCAAAAAATTTAATATTCATCATCCGCTCACGGTTTAGCACTTAACATCACACGCAAAATTCTTTGTGTCCAATGTTAACTGCTAATCCTTCGCGGACGTTAGTTTGTTATTTTTTATTTTAATGAAAATTTCCGAGCGCAGCGAGGAAGTATTTGCCTTCGGCAAATTTCGACTCTGTCTCGGCGGCTGAACACCGCCGTTTTCCAAGGAAAACCGTCAGAGCCGTTCACCTCAACTTTTCACTCTTCACTTTTCACTTGTAAAATACATTTGGGGCAAGGGGCGGCACGAAAATCGCGACCGTCCTCCTTGCCCCATCCGTATTACTTTCTGATGTCGAGTCTTGCGATGATCGAACGGTAGCGCTCGATATCAACGTTCATCAGATACTTGAGGAGATTTCTTCTGCGTCCAACCATCTTAAGGAGTCCGCGACGGCTGTGGTTGTCGTGGGTGTTAACCTTAAGGTGCTCGTTGAGCGAGTTGATTCTGTGGGTAAGAATCGCGATCTGTACCTCGGGGGATCCGGTATCGCCTTCGCAAGTTGCGTACTCGGCGATGATTGCCTGCTTTTCAGCTTTAGTCATGTCTTTTCACCTCATGAAAAATATTTTATGCGCTGACCAAGCCCTCGGCGGGTGAAATGCACTTTGTGCCTTTGTCCGAGAACCGAGCCGGCGTCATTCGAATAGAATTATACCACAATTACTTAAAAAAGTAAAGACCTTTCCCCGAAGTTTTAGAATCCGTTCACAATTTTTTATCTTTTATTATTAATATTATAATTTAATTTCAAGCTTTTGTGCAGGATGCACACTTTCGGGGGAGCAGTTTTGTCTATAATGCGATTGACAAAAATCCGAGTTTATGGTAAAATATACAATGAAATAAAATACAAAAGGAGCAAACCATGAAAAAATTTGCAAGAATCATTTCTCTGATCTGTGCCATTCTTCTGTTGGTTCCCGCTTTTGCTTCTTGCGCTAACACGCAGAGCAGCGAAGAGACCACCGCAGCCCAGAATGCTCAGACAGAAGCACCCATTATCGAAGAAACCGTAGACGACGGTAAGGACAAAGACGGCTTTAAGCGCGACGACCTTCCCGATGAGATCGACTACAAGGGCGAAGTTGTTTCCATTCTTTACTGGTCCGACGTTGAGCGTCCCGAATACGAGATCCTCGAAGAAGAGACCGGTGTTGATATGGTCAAGGACGCTATCTACAACCGTAACCTCGCAGTTGAGGACCGCATGGGCGTTACCCTTGAGTGGACCGGCGTTGACGGTGACAACGGCTCCCGCGCGGGCTTTGCCAACTACGTTACCAACTGCTACTCCGGCGGCACTTTCTATGACATCATCTCTACATACTCCAGAACATCCGCTATGCTTTGCGTAAACGGACACCTTCAGGACCTTAACACCATCGAAGACAGCTACCTCAACTTCGATCAGCCCTGGTGGCCCAAGTGCATGGTAGACACCTGTTCGATCGACGATTCGCTCTTCTTCATCTCGGGCGACATCTCGACCAACATCCTTCACTTTATGTACGCGGTCTATTACAACATGGACCTTCTCAAGAACCTCAACCTTGAGGATCCCGTTGCTCTTGTTGACAACAAGACCTGGACCATCGACAAGCTCATCGAAATGACCAGCGGACTTTACGTTGACGCCGATCAGTCGGGCGACAAGTCCGAGGGCGACCAGTACGGCTTCTCCTCCTCTTACTTCCACCTCGACGCATTCTACTCCGGCTCGGGTCTCCGCCTCGTTGAGGACGATCCCGAAGGAATCCTTAAGATCTCCGACGACTTCTACAGCCAGAAGGCCATCGACCTTGCTGACAAGCTCGGTGCTTGGTTCAAGCAGGGCGACTGCTACGTTTCCCGCCGCGGCGACAGCTTCGACGAGGACGTTCCCTTCCAGGAAGGCAGATGCGTATTCATCCAGAACCGTGTTTACATGGCAGACGCACAGTATGCGGGCGGTACAGGTCCCCTTCGTGACGTAGACTGGGAATTCGGTATCCTTCCCACTCCTCTTTACACCGCTGAACAGGAAGAGTACATCACCCTTCTTGGCAACCCCATTTCCCTTTGGTCGGTTATGAACGGCGCAAAGGATCCCAAGATGAGCACCGCAGTTATCGAATGCTTCGCATCCGAGGCTTACCGCAAGACCTCTCCCGCTCTCTTTGAGAACAATATGAAGTACAGATACACTCCCGACACCGCGGGCAAGGGTGACTCCGCGCGTATGTTCGATATCATCCGCGAAAACATCAACTTCGACCTTGGCCGTCTCTTCTCCAACAGCCTTTCCTATATGAGCGAGATGCCCTCCGACGCTGCAGCAAACGGCTCTAGCTGGGCAACCATCATGAAGCAGCAGAAGGTAGCTCTCACCAGAGCTATGAACTCGCTCAATAAGTCGCTTGAGAAGATCGTTGACTGATTTCAGTGATCAGTGAACAGAAAGACGCGACCGGTAATTTTGTTCAGATCTGAATAATAACGATTAAATGCAATCTCGGATATTTTGAAGTGCGCTTCTTAATATCCGAGATTTTTTCATTTTTGTCTTGAATTATTACGCAAAATATGGTAAAATATGATGAAATAAAATTTTTGAAGGAGAATTTCAAGATGAAGATCACAAAGATCATCTCTCTTTTCTGTGCTCTCGTTATGGTTCTTTCCCTCTTTGCGGCTTGTGCTGAAACGGGAACCGAAGCGGAAACCACAGAAGCTATCGCGGGAACCGAGACTCCCTCGGTCGAGACCGAGCCCGAGGTTACCAAGGACCCCAATTATGATGACGACGGATACCTTAAATCCAAGCTCCCCGAGGACGTTAAATACACCGGCGAAAAGATCAGCATCCTCTGCTGGGAGGACGTTGAGCGCCCCGAATTTGAGGTTCTTGAAAGCGAGACCGGACTTGACCTTGTCAAGGACGCCATCTACGAGCGCAACATCGCAACCGAGGCGCGACTTGGCGTGACCCTTGAGTGGACCGAGCAGGCGGGCGACTCGAATGACCTCAAGGCATTCGTAAACTACGTTCAGAACTGCTATCAGAGCGGCACTCACTACGACATCATCGCAACCTATTCGAGAACTGCGGCTTCGCTTTCCGCAAGCGGACTTCTCGAGGACCTCAATGACGTTGAGGACAGCCATCTCGACCTCGATATGCCCTGGTGGCCCGAGGCAATGCTTGAGACCTGCTCGATCAAGGATTCCCTCTTCTTCGTTTCGGGCGACATCTCGACCAACCTTCTCCACATGATGTACGCTATCTATTACAACATGGATATGCTCAAGGACCTCGGTCTTGATGATCCCGTAAAGATGGTTGACGAAAAGACCTGGACGATCGACGCGCTCATCAAGATGACCACAGACGTCTACCTCGACCTTGATTCCTCCCAGGACAGAAGCGACAACGACCGTTACGGCTTCTGCTCCAACTACTTCCACCTTGAGGCATTCTATTCCGGCTCCGGAATGAAGCTTCTTGAGCCCGCTACCGACGGAAAGGTGCTCAAGATCTCCGACGACTACCTCAGCCAGAAGACCATCGACCTCGTTGACAAGCTCGGCGCTTGGTTCAAGCTTGGCGACACCTTCATCAACCCTCCCGGCGGCAAGCTCCCCAACGACCTTGTATTTGCTGAGGGCCGCGCGCTCTTCACCCAGAACCGCGTTTACGTTGCAGACGCGCAGTACGGCGGCGGCAAGCTCCGCAATGCCGATTGGGAATACGGAATCGTGCCCAATCCCCTCTATGATGCTGACCAGGAGGATTACATCACCCTTATCGGTAACCCCTTCACCCTCTGGTGTGTTATGAGAGGCGCGCGCAACGCATCTATGAGCACCGCGGTTATGGAAGTTCTCGGTTCCGAGGGCTACCGTAAGACCTCGCCCGCTCTCTTTGAGAACAATATGAAATACAGATACACCCCCGACTCCTCCAACAAGGGCGACGGCGCGCGTATGTTTGACATCATCCGCGAAAACATCTCCTTCGACCTTGGCAGATTCTTCGCCGCAGAGATGAACTACATCAGCGAAAAGCCCCTCCGCGCAGCCCTCGACGGCGCATCCTGGTCCACCGCCGGCAAGCAGCAGACCAATGCGCTCAAGAAGAACCTCGCAGACCTTAATAAGGGTCTTGCGAATGCGCTGGGAGAGTAAAAGTGGACAGTGGTCAGTGGACAGTGAACAGAAAGATGCGAATTGATAATTTAATTTGCATCACTGAACCATTTAATTGACTGATAATTTAATTACAGGAATCTCGGATATTTTGAAGTTAACGCTTCTTGATATCCGAGGTTTCTTTATTAATTAAGTTATATGCAATCCCAAAACCACTTCGCACCAAGCAAAATTATCAGCCGCAGCTTTCTGTTCACTGTCCACTGACCACTGTTCACTTTTACATCCACTGTCCACTTCTATAAAATTTACCAAATTCCGCTTGACTTTTAACAATTATTATGGTACAATAGTTAAAAATATGCCTTAAGGAGGGTATTATGAAAATCTACGCAAGAATCATTGCGCTTGTTTGTGCGATTCTTATGCTGGTTCCTTGCTTTGCTGCTTGTGCAAACACACAGGGAAGCGAAGAGACCACCGCAAACAACGCTCAGACCCAGGCTACACCCGAGGACACAACACCCGAAAAAGACCCCAGATATGACGACGAAGGCTTCTGGAAGGACGACCTCGCGGATGAGATCGACTTCAAGGGCGAAACTGTAACAATTCTTTATTGGGATGACGTTGAACGTCCCGAATTCGAGATCACCCAGGACGAGGCTGACGGAGATATGGTCAAGGACGCTATCTACCGCCGTAACCTTTCTACTGAAGAGCGCATGGGCGTGACCTTCGAGTGGGTCGGAACCCCCGGTGACTCCGGCGACCGTGCCAACTTCACAAACTACGTCCGCAACGCTTACTCGGGCGGCACATTCTATGACATCATCGCTACATACTCCAGAACCGCAGGTATGCTTCTTACCAACGGCTTCATTCAGGACCTCAATGCTATTGAGGACAGCTACATCAATGTAGAGCAGCCCTGGTGGCCCAAGTCGATGCTCGAGACCTGTTCGATCAAGGATTCTCTCTTCTTCGTTTCGGGCGATATTTCCACAAACGTGCTTCACTTTATGTATGCAGTTTACTACAATATGGATCTTCTTGAGGACCTGAACCTTCAGGATCCCGTTGAGCTTGTAGACAATATGAAGTGGACCTTGGACGCTCTTATCAATTACACCAAGGATCTTTACATTGACCTTGACCAGGACGGCGGCGCCTCCGTCGGCGACCAGTACGGATTCTGCAGCACCTACTTCCACCTTGACGCATTCTATACCGGTTCGGATATGATGTGTATCGTTCCCGGCAACGGCACCAACCTTGCTATTTCCGAAGACTTCTTCGGTCAGAAGACCATCGACCTTGTTGATAAGCTTGGAACTTGGTTCAAGACCGGCGACACCTACGTTAACCCCCATGGTGGCGATCTCGACTACGACGCTCCCTTTGAGGAAGGCACCGCACTCTTCTGCCTCAACCGTGTATACATGGCTGACACCCAGTACGGCGGCGGCGCAGCTCCCCTCCGTAATGCCGATTGGGAATACGGTATTCTCCCCGTTCCTATGTACGATGAGAACCAGACCGAGTACATCACTGTTGTGGGCAATCCCTTTACCCTTTGGTGTGTAATGCAGGGTGCAAAGGATCCCCAGATGAGCACCGCAGTTATCGAGTGCATGGCTTCCGAGGCTTACCGCAAGACCTCTCCCATGATCTTCGAAAACAACATGAAGTACCGCTACACTCCCGACACCGCAGGTAAGGGTGCTTCCGCGCGTATGTTCGATATCGTTCGTGAGTCCATCGCATTCGACCTTGGCCGTATCTTCTCCGACATCCTCAGCTTTATGAGCGAAATGCCCTCCAAGGCTGCAGCTATTTCCACCAGCTGGGCATCCATGAAGGCACAGTATGACAGAACCCTCAAGAGATCGATGTCCGACCTCAACAAGGATCTTGACGCTGTTCTTGACAACTAATTAAGACATTTTTTCAGACCGCGCCCGCTTATGAGCGGTGCGCGGTCATTAAAGTATAAGGAGATATAAAAATGAGGCTTGCTACTTCAACCTGTATCTTCCCCGCTCACCGTCAGGGCGGGCGCACACCGCTTGAAGAATCCATCAAAATGTGCCACGAATGCGGCTTCCGCGTGATCGACCTCAACTGGGGCGGCGCGGGCGGACTTGGTGCAAAGAGCGAGCTTGCGGGCGACGATTGGGAGCGAAACATCGACTCGATCGGCAACCTTGCGGCAAAGCTCGGCGTTGAGTTTTCGCAGTCGCACATGCCCTTTGACTCGAATCTCTACCGCCCCGAGCAGAAGCTTTCGGACGAATACCGCGTATGGTTTGCCGAGGCAAGCCGCCGCTGCATCATCGCGTCGGGCAGGCTCGGCGTCCGCTGGGTAGTCACCCACGCGCAGACGGCAACCGAGCAGGATGAGATGTGCTTCGAGGAAAATATGCGCGCGAATATCCACTACTACACTCCCCTTCTTGAGCTTGCCAAGCGTGAAGGCACCGGCATTGCCATCGAAAATATGGCGGAGTTCAACCCCGGCAAGACCAAGCACCGCTTCACCGCCGCGCTTGAGGAGCAGATCGCCATCATCGACGCGATGGGCGACCCCATCTCCTGCCGTGCCTGCTGGGACTTCGGCCACGCAGAGCTTATGTACCGCGATCAGGTCAAGCCCCTGCGCAAGCTCGGTCACCGCCTCGCCGCGACCCACGTTCAGGAATGCGACGGCCGCGAGGACGATCACTACCTCCCCTTCATCCGCGGAAACACGAATTGGGAAGAGATCATGCCCCTTCTCAAAGAGATCGGCTACGACGGCGACTTCACCTACGAAGTCCACGGCTTCTACTCCAAGATCCCCGACGACCTGCGAATCGAAGCAGGAAAACTGGGATATAAGGTGGGAATGTATTTGATGGAGATGTATGATAAAGCGTGAACAAGTGAACAGTGGTTAGTGGACAGTGGACAGAAAGATGCGAATGATAATTTAATTTGTATATTTGCAATCCATTGCACCGACTAATAATTCAATATACAAAGAACTCGGATATTTAGAAGTTTCGCTTCAAAATATCCGAGCTCTTCTTATTGTGGTTTTGTACTGTACGAAGTTTGCTCAATGCCGTACAAAATTATTTGCCCGCATCTTTCTGTCCACTGTCCACTAACCACTGTCCACTTATTTTCTAAGTCCCTTTTTCGCAAGATACTCCTGCGCCTTATAAAGGTTATTCGTGGTGAGGTTCACGCAGCGGGCGTTGATGGCGTTGTCCATCTGCTCCTCGGTCGTGCCCGAAAGGAAGAGGACGAGTCCCTTGCCCTCAACGAAATCGGCGCCGTCGAGCACCTTTTTGACGCTTTCGGGGTCGGTCTTCGAGCCGGGGAGGGAAACGCCGTAGAGGCGGTCGTAGATCGACTCGTCAAGTCGCTTCATGCTGTAAGGCATAAAGGAAAGAGTCTTGAATTCGGGGTAGTAATCCTGAAGATATTTCAGCGTGGGGCAGTCGCCTGCCTCGATGACGGTGCGCTCGACGAGGTCATATTTGCGAAGCATTTCGACGACGATATCAACGCACTGGGGGCGGAAATCCTTGATCTCGACGATGTGCAGGGGCTTATAATCGTAGCTGACGAAAAGATCGAGAGTTTCCTCGAGCGTGGGCACGCGGTAGCCCTTGAATTCTTCGCCGAATTTGATGCCCGCGTCGAGCTTTTTGATCTCCTCGAGAGTCATAAAGCTGATCGCGCCGAAACCGTCGGTGGTGCGCTCGACGGTCTGATCGTGCATGATCACGGGCACGTTGTCGCGGCTGAGGTGAACGTCGTATTCAAGAACGTCACAGCGAGCGTCGAGAGCCGCCTTGAAGGACTGGAGTGTATTTTCGGGGATCAGATCCTTGATACCTCTGTGCGCGGTGATCTGAATATTCTGTCTTGTTGCGTCTTCCCATCTGATACTCATAAGTAAAATTTTCCTTTCTACTTGTAATTTATAAGGATTTATGGTAAAATAATAACAGTAAAATTTGGAGGCGGAAATGAAAACTTTTACGCTTGATGCGAATATAATGAATCTTGAGGGCGCGGCGGATGCGGATATGATCTGCTTTGTGCCGACGGAGGAATCGCTTTTTCCCTGCCGCGCGGCTTGGAGAGGCGTGCTGATCGACGCGCTTCGCCGAGACGTGCCGATCACGGCAATAGTCAAGGGCTTCGACGGCTCGCTGATGCCCGCCGAGTATGACGCCCTTTGCGAGGCGCTTTCTTACGTCAGCTTCATCTTCACCGACTCGAACACCGCGGAGATCTTTCTCAAGGAGCCGACCTTCGACCCCGAGGAGATACTTCGCGCGATACACAAGCGATTCGGAGTCCTTTCGGTCATTCTGACCGACGAGGGACTTGCCTTTGACGGCGAACATATCACGGAATTTACGGAGGAATAATTATGTTCAAAGAAATCAGACCCACAGAACTTGAAAGCATGAACGCCTTCCGCGCCGTTGGCAAGGAATGGTTTCTCATCACAGCCGAGGCGGACGGCGTCCGCAACGCCATGACGGCATCCTGGGGCTTTCTCGGCAATCTCTGGAACCGCGACGCAGCAGTCTGCTTCGTCCGCCCGCAGAGATTCACCCACACCCTGACCGAAAAGGCAGACCGCGTCAGCCTTTGCTTCTTTGGAGATGACTATCGCCAGGAACTCGGCAAGATCTTCGGCAGAAAGAGCGGCCGCGACGGCGACAAAGCCGCAGAAGCCGGCTTCCACTACACCTACCTCGACGGCGTTCCCGCATTCGAGGAGGCAACGCTTGTCCTTGTTTGCCGTAAGATGTATACCGACCTGATCAAGGAAGAAAACTTCCTCGACAAAGAAGTTGACGCCGCGTGCTATCCTGCGAAGGATTATCATACGGTTTATGTGTGCGAGGTTGAGAAGGCGTATATTAGTTCGCCTGCGGCGAAATGATGATCACGCTGCGCGTGAATGATAATCGGCTTACGCCGAATGATGATCGCGCCAAGCGCGAATGATAGTTTTCGCTTCGCGAAAAATGAAGGTGAATTTCCGCCATAGGCGGAAATTTGCCTTTTTTATTTTAATCGAAAATTTCCGCTTGCGGAAATTCACCTTCAACTAGCAACTAGAGACTAGCAACTAGCAACTTTTTTACACTTACAGATTAAATGCAACCTCAATCTCTCTGATCTCTTCCGGACTGATCGGCACAATCGTTCCATTCATCGCCGCGATGTCGCAGAGGGATTCTGCGCCGAACTCGAGGACTTCGAGGCGGTCATAAGCATTGAGAAGCGAAGTGCCGCCGACGATCACGCAGTCGTTTTCAACGATCGCGATGGGCGCCTTGATGCTGATCGAATCGACGATCTTCTCGGGCGCGTTCTCGATGGTGCCGTAAGGATGGCGGTTGGTGTTGCGCAGGCAGATGTAGCCCTCGGGAATGAGGTGGGAGTTGAACTCCGCATCGGTAACGGCGAACGCCATGATATAGGGTGCGCGGGCGAACGCGATGCTGTCGATATCGTCGTGAGCGGCGAAGATCTCGCCCGCGATCTTTGCAAACGCGGAGGGAACCTTGCCCGCCTCGCACTTGTCGCCCTCAACGCGGACGCACATTTCGGGGGTGAGCTCGAGAAGGTCTTCGTCATCGGGAGTGATGATGAATCCGCCGTCGATCTTCTTTGCAAACGCGCCGACGCCCATTGTGAAGATGCGGTTGCGGCAGCAACGAGCGCACATTGCGGTCATTTCCTCGCGGATAGCGGTTTCGTTGTCAGAACCGAGAACTGCCTCATATACCTTGGGCGAATTCTTGACTGCGAGCTGCTCTGCGGTCAGCTCCTTTGCTTCCTTCTTGAGCATAGCGGCAGCAACACCGGTTCTTGCGGCATAATCGAGTGCCTCGAACATCATAAATGCTCTCTCAAGGCTGTCAGCGCCGAGAACTACGCCGTGGTTTTCAAGCAGAACGGTGTCGCAACCCTCTGCGAACTTCTCCGCGATGAGGTCGCCGAGCTTCTTCGAGCCGGGGAGCGCGTACTTTGCGATAGCGATCTTGCCGCAAAGCTTGGAAACGCCGGGCATAACGTCGAGCTTGGGGAGCTTTCTTTCAAGGCTGTATGCAACTAAAGCGGCGGGATGAGCGTGGAAGACCGCCTTGAGGTCGGGGCGGGAGCGCAGAACTGCAAGGTGGAAGGGGTACTCGGTCGATGGGCGGTGCTTGCCGTGAACGACTCCGTCGGGGGTGACCCACATGATGTCGTCAGCGGTCAGATGCGCCTTGTCAACGCCCGAGGGCGAGATCCACATTACGCCGTCGTCATCCATGATCGAAAGGTTGCCGCCCGAGGTGGTGGTCAGCTTGTTGGTGTAAAGTCTGGTCATTATGTAGGCTATCTTTTCAGCCGAGGTCATGTTAAGCAGTTTCATTTTTATATCTCCTTATTTCTTATGGTTTCGTTTTTATTCTTCCAGAAGCGGACCGAATCGAAGTCGCCCTCGTGGAACTTTTTCGCTTCGCAGAGAAGCATTGCGGGGCTGTCGGAATAGGAATTGACGGTGTCGCCGCCGCGGTGGTTGGTGAGTGTTACGTTATCAAGGGTGAGCATCTTGTGATCGGGCTTGATGGGCTCGGACTCGAAAACATCGAGCGCCGCGCCGCGGATCTTGCCGTCACGAAGGATCTCGTAAAGCGCGTCATAATCAACGAGATAGGAGCGCGCGGTGTTGACAAGGTATGCCGAGGGCTTGAGAAGTGCAAGTTCTTCTGCGCCGAGCAGAGGCTTGTCGCCCGACGAGCGCGCGTGAAGCGAAACCACATCCGCGGTCGAAAGCAGCTCGTGAAGTTCGACTTTCTTACAGCCGTATTTGATAAGATCGGGATCGTTTTCGGGAACGTAGGGGTCATAAACGATGACGTTGACGTCCCATCCCTGAAGCTTTTTGACAACAAGGCGTGCGATGGTGCCGAAGCCGATAAGACCGATGGTCTGATTGACGAGCTCAAAGATCACGCCGCTGTTGGCGAATTTTTCTCTCCAGGTGCCGTTCATCAGCGCGCCGTGGCCGCGGGCGATGTTTCTCGTCTCCGCGATCATAAGTCCGACGGTGAATTCCGCAACCGCGTTTGCGTTGTGAGCGGGATTCGAGAGCACGGGGATTCCGAGCTCGGTTGCCGCCTCAACGTTCACATTCTCCGTGCCGCCGCGGTTGACGAGGATGAGCTTGAGATTCTTTGCCTTCTCAAGGAGCTTGCGGCTGACGGGGCAAAGGTGGACCATGAGAACCTCGGTCTCTTCGATGAGATCCCAAAGCTCTGCGGGCGGATCGCAAGCCTCCGAGCCCTTCTTTTCGATACCGTGAACGATCTCACGCATCACGGTGCGGTCGGGCACACCGAAATAGGGAATGCCGAGACATTCGTAGCCCGGATATTTTCCGAGCGCGTTTTTATAATACTCTTCGGGCAGAAACACGTCTGCAACTGCTGTAAATTTCATTTTCAGCCTCCGTATATATTTATATTATCTTGATTATATCATATAAACCCCGATTATGCAAGTAGGGGTGCGATCTTTTATGAAAAAATCATTTTTTTGCTCAAAACGCGCAATTTTTGCGTATTCTTTGCGTATTTGCACGATTCAGGCTTGACCGAATGCGCGATTTGTGGTATAATTTTGATGTAAAAAAAGAAAGTGAAGGAGCAAAAAACTCCCCGAGGGGGGAGTTTTTACTCCTTCAAAAACGTCGGCGGGGCGCCGCCGTTTTGAAGCGCAAAGAGAGTTTCGCGCTCTGCGGAGCGCGACTTAAGGCGCTGCCTTAAGAAACCGCCGTTTGCCGAAGGCAAACATACTTTTCTGAAAAAGTTTGATCAAAACTTTCCGCTGTTATGATTGGGAGGGAAACTATGTCAAGAGAAGAAAGATACGAACAGATACTTGAGATCCTGAGGGCGAGGGGCGATGTTTCGGTGGGGTATTTGGCGAAAAAGCTTTTCGTCAGCCCATCGACGATACGCCGCGATTATCAGGTACTCGAGAGCCGCGGGCTTTTGCACCGCGCTTATGGCAAAGCTACGCTCAATTACGGCGAGGAAGCGGGGCTTCCCATCCTTTTGCGACGCAAAAATATGCCCGAGGCGAAGCTGAACATCGGTCAGCGCGCGGCGGAGCTGATCCGCGACGGCGACATCATCTTCATCGACGCCTCATCGACCGCGCTCTGCATGGTCGCGCACCTTGCAAAATTCAATCACCTCACCGTCGTCACAAACGGAATACATACACTCGAGCAGCTCGAGGACCTTTCAAACCTCACCGTCTACTCCCTCGGCGGCCTGCGAATGAACAATTCGATGGCTCTGACGGGACAATTCGCCATCGACAACCTTTCGCGCCTGCATATCGACAAATGCTTTTTCTCGACCACGGGCGTTTCGACCGACGGCAGACTCCTTGCCGCCATCGAACCCGAGCACAACGTCGTCGCCAAGGCCCTCACACGCTCGACAACAAAGGTCTACCTCTGCGATAGCTCAAAGATCGGCAAGACCTACCTGCTTGAGCTCTGCAACATCGGAGACGTCGATTACGTAATCTCCGACGCCGACTTTTTCGACCTCGTCGAAAAGCCCGAAAACGCAAAGACCACATTTATTAAAGCCTGAAAGTTTTTGAATGATCCTGTGCCTGCAAGCAGGCCGGAACTTTTTTCAAAAAGTTCCTTAAGCCGCCCTCCGCAGAGGTGCGAAAATGTTTGCCTTCGGCAAACCCGCAAGCTTCGCTTGCCCCCCCCTTGCGCTCCAAGCGGGCGGCGCCAATTTGGCGCTTGCGTCAAATACGCCGACACGCTTGGAAGGGGCTTAGTCATTAAGACATATTTTACGATTCTTGGTAAGAAGAGTGCTAAAATAACATTGCGCGGGCTCCTTTCACCGCTTCCGCGGTCCCAAGCTGCGGAACGCAGGTAGTTCCTCACCGGAGGAAGGGGGACGGTAAGTTATAATATCAAGTGCAACACAAAAAGTTTTCAAAAAAGAATAGACAATATTCTCGCCAAGGTGTAAAATGTAGTTACCACACAAACATTTTCCAAGGAGGAAAGAATATTGTCATACACACATTTTACACTAACAGAGAGAAATATTCTACAACAATTTTTGAATGAAGGGAAAAGTTTTCGAGAAATCGCACGTTTGATGAAAAGAAGTCCATCAACGATCAGTCGAGAAGTTAAAAGAAATTTCAGTAAAAAGAAGAAAAGATACAATGCGTGGAGAGCGACCATTCTTTATCTTGAACGTAGAAAAAGATGTAAACGCCATCTCGCAATTAAAGAAGGAACCGATCTGTATAAATTAATAAAAGAGTGTCTGGAAAAATATTGGTCGCCTGAAATAATCGCTGTATATTGCAAGAAAAATGGTTATAACATTGCTTTTACAACAATCTATAGAGCTGTTAAATCAGGTATGTTCTCGGATATTAAACCCAAGACTCATTTTCGCAGAAAAGGCAAGAAAAAGCATTCCAAGTACGGTAAACATGCTACTATTCACCCAGAACACACAATTCATGATCGTCCCGGTATTGTAGATGAACGATTACGATTAGGTGATTGG
The DNA here is from genome assembly GCA_045541375.1 of Eubacteriales bacterium. Classification (GTDB taxonomy): domain Bacteria; phylum Bacillota; class Clostridia; order Oscillospirales; family CAG-272; genus CAG-390. Next base: position 17,882 of record JAZQJB010000098.1, read on the forward strand.
GAAGGCGATACTGTTTGTGGAGCCAAAAACAAAAGTTGTCTTGTAACTCAAGTGGACAGAAGAAGCAAGCTTTTGGTTGCTGCTATCTCTCCGAACCATACAATGGATGCTGTGCGTAAAGCTACAAAACATGCTTTTGAGCTTCTTGAACTCCCTATGCCGATATACACCATTACTTTGGACAATGGATCCGAGTTTGCGGATTTCAAAGGCATTGAAGAAGATCTGGATACTACTGTATACTTCGCAGATCCTCATTCTCCTTGGCAACGCGGCTTAAATGAAAATACAAATGATATGCTTCGTTTTTTCTTTCCTAAAGGTACTGATTTCTCTTTGATTTCTGAAGAGGAGCTTCTTCGTGTTGTTCATCTTATTAACTCTCGTCCTCGTAAATGTCTTGATTTCCTTTCTCCTTTGGACTTTATTTCTAAAAAATGTTGCACTTGACTTGACAATCCGCCGACCGCGGAAGCGGTGAAAGGAGAGCGCGCAACTATCGGTTAACGCAAATATTGTCTATGTTAAATGAGCCAGCCCCTTAATTATTTATTGTACTTCATATTCATAAACGACGGTAACACCCTCGCTCTCGCCGTGTGTCTTGATCGAAGGTTCGGAAATGTAAAGGGTGCGGGTCGCTTCGTCGTATCGAACTCCGCCGTATTCATCGGTAAGAAGAGCGTAATAGGGGATATAATACTCCTCGTCGATCTCAATCGTGAGGCAATCCTCCCAAACTATACCGAAGATTACGTCACAGTCGGGCATAATGTACTCGTCGCCGTCAAGTAGCGCGTGACCAGCAAGAAGGATCCAACCGTCGCTGACCTTGCCGGGGGCAGTATAAATGCGGTCAACGAGCGAGAAACGCGCGGAATAATCGAGATGGCTCGTGTTTAAAACGCTTCCGGTCGCTATATCAATGAAGAATATATCGTGTGCATTGGGGATAAAACTTCCTCGAAGGATGATGTCGCCCTCGGGCATTTTGAAGACGCCGGAGGAAACGTCAACCTCCTCACAACTCCAACCCGTGAAGGTGTGACCGTATTTCGTCGGCATCATACCAAGGTCAACGGTCTGACCCGAAACAACTCCGATCCTGCCGTATTCCTTGCCGTCGATAATAAACACAACGGTATTGTCACCCGCAGAAAACGCGCCGTAGATATCAACGTTGCCCGCAGGCATGAAGAATTCTCCCTCGCTGATATCAATACTTGCCGAATTCCAAGCAAATGAGCAGCCCTCTTGTTGCTCGTGAGGACGAAGAACGACTTTATCTCCGAAGAAGAAATCTTCGCTGTAAAGGAGCTCGTCATCGAGATAATAATTGACTTTATAAGAGCAGATCTTGAATTCCGCAAAGAAAACGAGATCTTCATCGGGCACGGTGAAGATGCCGCCCGAAAGCTCGATCGAGTGATTCTGCAACTTCCAACCCGAGAAATCATACCCGAGGCGAACCTCGATACCGCGAAGGGTGTATATTTCGCCGAACTGAACGCTGTCGGAATATATCTCGACTCCGTCAAGGATATATTTCACCGTATGACGGTTTGGCGTGGAAACGGCGCTGAAGATTACGTCGAATGCGGGCATTGTAAAGCCGCCTTCTGTGAATGCATCGATATCGGTGGTGCTCCATCCGCTGACGGTATAGCCCTGCTTCAGGGCAGGCGCGGCAAGAGAAACGAGAGTGCCCGCCTTCACGGTCTGAGAAGAGACCTCCTCGCCGTCAAGGACGTAGATCACCTTCGGGAATCTTGTTTCCGCATAGATATCAATATCACTTTCGGGCATAGTTTCGGGAACGCCGTTCCAACCGCAGAAGATATAACCCTCTTCGGTTTCGGGAACAGCTGGAAGCACGAGAGCAGAGCCCGCATAATGATGCTCGGTGAGATAAAGATCACCGTCAACGTAGTAATTAATAAGATAAACCGGCTTTTCGGTCACGTATACTGCGGTAAATGCCATATCCTCGCTGAATTCAGCAGGTACCTCGGCATTCCAACCCCAAAAGTCATATATGACCTCGCCAAGCACAATGTCATAAAGCGTCGGGGGTGTGAGGGGATCGCCGTAATATCCCTTCAGAACAAGAACGGGAGAACCATCCTCGAAGCCGCCGATCTCGGTATCGAACGTGACGGTATATATTCTTCGTTCACCGGGGGTATATTCGGCATAAAGCGTCATACTTTCGTTAACCGTGAGCTCATAGCCACCGTTGTAAAGCTGACCTGCGCTGTCGCGCCAGCCGACGAAATCATAATATCTTTCGGCATCCGCAAGACGCTCACCCGTCGGGATAATGACCTTTCCGCCCGCGGAGATCTGAGAAATGACTGCGCTCTGTCCCTCGCCGTAATCAAAGGTAACGGTGAAGCGGATATCAACGTGAATCCAATCCAGAACGAGTTTCCATTCTCTGCCCTGCTTCGATACGCTGTATCCGGTATATTCGTGCATCGCGTCGTGCATATACACATCCTCGGAGGTATATGAATTATAGGAAGCGATCAGCTTTTCCGCATCGGAATAATTGCAGACAACGGTTTGTTCATTGCCGCCGCCGATAAGCTCGCCGAATTCGGTTGAAAGCTTGACAGTATAGAGGATCTCTTCTCTTCCGTACACTGCGATAAGGTCGAGAGGTGCTGTTGCGACCAGGGCATCTTCAACAGAGATCTGCTTGCCATCGAGCAGGAAGCCGAGCAAGCTATATGTATATTCATCATCCTCTGCCTTCGTGGGCATCACCTTCAAAAGCTCGGAGATCTTTATGCTATCCCCTTCGGGGACATAAAACTCTGTCGTTGTACCCTCGGCAAAAGTGCCCTCGCCTGCTGAAAATCTAACGCGGCAACAATACTCGATGACGGGATAGACGTGCATTCCCTCAAAAGTCACAACAGGCGGATCACTTACGTCATATTGCTTTCTTTCCCCATCCTTGACAGTCGAATATTCCCATCCGACAAGCTTAGCCGTTCTGCCTTCGCCGGCGCCAAGATCGACCGATTCAAGCGCGGAGGCGGGGAGAGTGGTTGAACTTATTATATATTCTTTCGCATTTCCGAGAGCATCGTAAACGTAGACCTTTGCCTCGAAGACTGAGGGAGGCGCTGTGGTTTCGGGCGGCGTTTCTGCCGTAGTATCCTCCGTTGTCGCCGCTTCGGTCTCGGGCGCGGTGGTTTCATCGGGCACAATGCTCGTTTCGGGTGCAGGGTCGGTCAAAGCTTCGGTCGTGACCTCTCCTCCTCCGGGCGCGCAGGACGAAAAGAGTGCGCCGAAACATATTAAAGCGAGAAGCAGAATGATAAATCTTTTATTCAATTTCATAAGCAACACTCCTTTCCTTTGCTGATTTAATGATAACGCAAATATATGAATTGACAAATGAGAAAATATAAATAAATTATACTTATATTTATAAGCTTTTAACGCCGACGGTCGAAGACCGTCGGCATTTGTAATTTATTGTCCCCTCGCCTCGGAACCGAAGTCGCGGAGTACGTTTTCCGAAAAGACAAACACAAGGAAGCCGTTTGCATCGTTGGGTGAATCGTATTCGCGGAGGTAGTATTCATCCATCCACGTCTGCCAGGTATCTGTCAGGAAGACCTTCTTATACTCGGAGGCGGAAAGGATTACGAAATATTCGTCGATGCCCTCTTGGTCGTTATACCAGTTAAGGCTTGACTGATAATGGCGTCCGATGACACCCGCGCGGTCGTTGACGTCCATATTGCGGACGCGCACCTCGGAATTCGAAAGCACGGTTATTGCCTGCGCATACCAGAAGGTCGCATAGCCGTATTCAAGCCCTTCCTCGACAAGGAATTCGGCAAGGCGGTGATTTGTGTTGTCGCGTCCGTATTCGGGGTCGAGCGACTTCACTTCGTTGGCAAAGACGAGCGAAGATGCAATGATGACCGCCAACACAAGCGCACAGATCCTCGAGAGAACTGCCGTCGCTCCGCCGTTTTCCTTGACCTCGACCAAGCCGAGATCGGATGTCAGATCGCGCAGTCCGCAAACCGTGAGCATTGCTGCACTTCCGAGAATGGGAGTGAGGCGCCAATTTGCCGCGCTGAGCTCGCCGCAGATATAGCCGAACATAACCGCAGCAGTGAGCACGAAATGCGCCCAAAGCATAAACTTCACGCCGCGCGACTTGATCTTGCCGTAAAGACATAGGATAACAACGGGCATAACGAGAAGAATGATACCAACAGCAATGCGGAAGAAATACTTTATCGACTCAGCCGCGAAAAGCGGATCGTTCTTTGCCATATTCACGCCAAGGAGCGAGAAATAGTGATTTACAAACTTTTGTGCATTCGAAAGCCACAAAGAAACGTCCGACCAGCCCGAATATCCTGCGGCATAGCCCGCCTTGATCGCTCCGTCGCCCGTGATAACGAGAAGGAGCTTCATTCCGACAAGAGTACCGACGGCAACAACTGCCGCCGCCGCGATAGCGGGGATCGACTTTTTCGATACGATTCCATCCTTTGCCGAAAGAATTCTCTCTGCCGCAAAAGCCGCGGCGGCAGGAAGAACGGTCAGAACGATGATCTGCATTCCGTCAGTCGCGCTTCCGATTGAAACGCCGAGAAGAAGAACGCCGTAAATTATCGCCGCGACCTTCTTGCCCTCTTCAATGGCATCGCAAAGGCGCATTCCGAGCCCGAGCAGATAAAACATCAGCACAAGCCCGAGGCTGTAATAGATCGTGTGGCCCCACATCATCTCGCGGAGCTTGTCCGAGCAGGAAAGAAGCATAAACACCGCAAAAACGGCTGTACTGCTCCAAAGATGCGAAAGCTTTGCGCTTCTCGCGCAGAAATATATGCTTCCCGCAAAGAGAACGGCAAAGATCGCCATTCCGAGATTGTGCGCAGTCATTCCAAAGCCGAAAAGCTTGATAAGCGGCTGCATTATCCAGACTGTCGAAAAAGGCAGAAGAGCGGCATAGTTATACTGATCGTCAAAAATGCCGTTACCCTCGAGAGCCGCGTTCGCCCAATAAAGCGTGTCGGTGCAGTCGGAGTGAAAATATCCCTCACCTGGGCCGTAGATATAATAGAAAGCAAGATATAGTGCGGCAAGCAGAGGCAGAGTTGCAAGCAGGAAAAATAATACCTTAAACCAACGCTTGCCCCCGATACCGCTGAAATTTTCCTTTAATTCGTTCATTTATTCTCGCCTTCGGTCTTTTCCTCGTGATATTCCTTCTCGGTGTTTACAGCCCAGACGGTCGCCTTGTCACGGGTGCCGTTAGCAATAGAGCGGACTGCCTCAACTGCGGTGAGCATCGAGTGATCCATATTATTATATCTGTGCTGACCGTTTCTTCCGAGGCACCAGAGGTTGTCAATGCCGGAAAGATAATCCTTGACGGTATCGAACTCGGAATAGGTGTCGAAATATGCGGGGTACGCCTTCTTGACCTTGATGCGTGTTGCATCCTTAACGTCGGCGGGATCGATAACGTCGATCTTGGCAAGCTCTGCGATGGCAAAGTCGATGAACTCCTTGTCGCTCATATTCCAAAGCTCGTCGCCCTCGTTGCAGAAATACTCAAGACCGATCCAAACGGTGTTTTCGGGATCAGCCACGAGATAGGGTGACCAGTTATTGAAGATCTGAAGACGACCGAGCTTTACCTCGCGCTCCTGAACGTAGATCCAACAATCGGGCACATTGCCGGTGAGGGTCTTTACCTTGGTCTTGTTTTCAAGAAGAAGCTTGTCAACAAGAAGACCAACGGTAATATAATCACGGTAAGGAAGTCCGTCGGCGATGCGCTTGACATCGGCAGGAACATCCTCGCCCATTCCGTTTACAAGATCGCGAACGGGCATCGTCGAGAAGAACTCGTCGCCCTTGAATTCGCGGCCGTCGGCGGAGATAACGCTTGTGACCTTGCCGCCCTCAAGCTTGATGTCCTTGACGGAGCAATTCATAACGATCTCGCCGCCCATTGCCTTGATATCGGAAGCAAGAGTCTCCCAAAGCTGACCGGGGCCGAGCTTGGGATAATAGTACTGCTCGATAAGCGAGGTCTCAACCTTATCCTTCGGTCGGAAGGGTTTAGAAAGCACGTTCCAGACCGCCTTCATAAGGGAAAGGCCCTTGACTCTCTGCGCACCCCAATCGGCGGAGATCTGCGAAGGATGGCGTCCCCAAAGATTCTCCGTATAATCCTCAAAGAACATCTCGTAAAGAGGTCTGCCGAAACGGTTGATGTAGAAATTCTCGAGCGAATCCTCGGGCTTCTTGACGATACAGCTTCCGAGATATCCGAATCCCGACTTCATCGTGCGCACAAAGCCCATATTGATGAAGGTCTCGGGCTTGAGAGAGATCGGGTAGTCAAAGAATTTATGCAGGAAAAGAATACGAGAGATTCGGTTGCGAAGCAGAAATACTCGGTCTTCCTTTTCGGGGTCGGGGCCGCCCTCCGCAAGCTCCTTCTCCACTCCGAGCTTTTTATCGTCATAAGACGGTGCACCCTGAAGTGGCATCAGCTCACGCCAAAGCTCGTTTACTTCCTCGTTTTTCGAGAAGAAGCGGTGGCCGCCAAGGTCCATGCGGTTGCCGTTGTAACGCGCGGTACGCGAAATACCGCCGATGTATTCGCTTTCCTCAAGAATGATCGGCTTGATGTCGGTCTCCTTGAGAAGCTTGTATGCCGCGGTCAGACCCGCAGGTCCCGCGCCGATGATTATAGCTGTTTTCTGTTCGCTCATTTTTTATCTCCTAAATTTTCCTATACTTATATAGACGGAATTCATCGCGAAAAGTTTCACGGTTTCCGAAAATTTTTAATTATTTTCGTCAAAAGGCTTAAAGCCGTATTTTTCGAGGTCCTCGGGGTATATCCACTTGTCGCTATCCGAGTAAAGCTCACCTTCCTCGTCGGGAAGATAGATGCTGTAGCGGTATATGTCTGTCTCGGAAAAATAGCTGAAGCGATTGACTTGTCTGATAACGAATCTGCCGTGCTCGGTAAAGCCATAAACGGTTTCGTCGCGTCGAAGCTCATACATCGGGGGCTCGTTGTTGTATGTAGGCTGTTCAATACGGTCAAAGGTCTCAACAATGACCGTCCCGTCAACGAACTTCGGAGCAACGAGAGCCGAGAGCTTCTTTTCGAGCGAGAAGCTTCCCTCTTTATTGATAAAGCAACGGTATTTCTCCGCGCCTTCGGTGCGGTTGGTCTGGATTATGAAATCCTCATCGCCGTCGCCGTCGATATCAAAAGCGCGGAAACCATAGTCCTGCTTGTCCTCGCCGAGCCAGGGTTCGTTTACGCGATAATCGGGCTTGACGCTTCCCAGCTTTTCCTCGCCACTGTAAATATCGACCCTTGAGATCCCGTTTGCACCGCCGAAAAGGCGGAAGGTGTATTCGGCGCCATCAACCCGGGCAAGCTCTTCCCCGCCCGCGCAGGATGACAACGATAATATCAAAACAAATAAAAAAAGAAAAATCCAAAAATATTTTTTTGCCTTCATAATTGCCCTTTCTTCGGCAAAGCATAGTTATGTAATATATATTATACACCTAAAAAAGAAAAAAGTAAAGGGGTTTTTGTCGTTTTTCACATATTATGCACCGTTTTTTGGTGCGTTTTTTGGGCGAAATAAGAAAAACGAAAAAAATCTCAAAAAAAACGAAAAAACTTTCAAAAAAGTGTTGACAAATGCTTTGACTTGTGGTATAATAATACCCGTCGCCGATAAGGCGCAAAAATCATGGGAGCATAGCTCAGCTGGGAGAGCATCTGCCTTACAAGCAGAGGGTCATAGGTTCGAGCCCTATTGTTCCCACCATGATGGCCCGGTAGCTCAGTTGGTTAGAGCGCCAGCCTGTCACGCTGGAGGTCGTGGGTTCGAGCCCCATCCGGGTCGCCATCATAAATACAGCGCCCTTGCTGTATGCCTCTGTAGCTCAGTTGGTAGAGCAGGGGACTGAAAATCCCCGTGTCGTTGGTTCAATTCCGACCGGAGGCACCACTTGCGGATTTAGCTCATTTGGTAGAGCGCAACCTTGCCAAGGTTGAGGTGGCGGGTTCGATCCCCGTAATCCGCTCCAAAAACACGGGTACGATATAACGTACCCGTTATTATTAGGCGCCATGGCCAAGCGGTAAGGCAAAGGTCTGCAACACCTCTATCCCCGGCCCGATTCCGGGTGGCGCCTCCAAAAAATTATGCAACCCGATTGGGTTGCTTAATTTTTTATCCAAGCCGACGAAGGAGGCTTGGTATGTAATCAACGCGCTCGCGCGTTGTATGTAATTGCGACGGAGTCGCGTATGGCATCACGCGCAAGCGTGCATATTCGTCGGCTTGATAACATACATT
>JAZQJB010000099.1:0-10786 GCA_045541375.1 Eubacteriales bacterium
ACAGAACGACATGGCTACGATCCGACTTAGGAGATAACGCGGGTGCGGTCGCGCCAATCGTTGATGATAGCCGCGCCTGCGGTACCGGTCATATAGAATCTGGGAAGCGAGATGAAGTGGTGAGTGCCGACCTCGATGTGACCGACGGTGTCGTCCTCGAAGATGATGTCGAGCTTGAAGCCGTCGTCAACTTCCTTGTTGGTGATATGTTCGCAGAGGCAACGCACCTGCTTGATCTTCTTGTCCTCGAAGATAAGAAGCATCTGGTCGATGAGGTGAACGCCCCAGTCGTAGATCATTCCGCCGCCGTGCTCGGGCTTGCCTCTCCAGTCGCCGGGAACGCCGCGCGAGCCGTGGATCCTCGATTCACAGGAGAAAACCTTGCCAAGCTTGCCCGAAAGGTAAGCCTCGCGCATCATACGGAAGTCGATGTCCCAACGGCGGTTCTGGTGAACGGTGAAGAGTCTGCCGCACTCGTTTGCAACGGCGATGACTTCCTCAAGCTCCTTCGAGTTGAGAACAACGGGCTTTTCGGTGATAACGTGCTTGCCCGCGCGGAGAGCCTTGATGGCGATCTCGGCGTGGACCTCGTTGGGAGTCGCGATGGTAACGAACTTGATCTCGTCATCCGCAAGAAGCTCCTCGAGTGTTGCATACGCGCGGATACCGTTGGTCTTTGCAAGCTCGACCTTCACGGGATTGATGTCATAGATACCGCAAAGGTACGCCACGTCACTCTCAAGAATATATCTGGTGTGCCAGCCGCCCATTCCGCCGTAGCCGATGACGGCGCAGCCTGTTTTCTGTACGTTTTTAACTTCGCTCATAGTCTTTGCCTCACGTTTTCGTGGATTTTTTGGTTTTAGGCATAATATACCTATACACATAACATTATAAGACAAAATATGCTTTTAGGCAAGTCATTTATGGGTGTTTATTGGACAAATCTTGCGATATGCAAAAAGCAAGCCCAAACGAGCTTGCTTTTTTATTATTTATTGTTCTCTTCTCCTGCGAACAAAGCAGAAAAGCGAAACCGCAACCGCCATTCCGCAGAGACAGAGGGCGATTTTGTCGAATGCGTTGTCACCGGTTGAAGGTGCTTCGCAAACAGTATAGCTATAATCACTGTAAGAGCATAACATATCAGCAAAATCGGAATCAGCAATACGCCAACCATCCGCGGTCTTTTCAAATACACACTCGACAACTATATCAATATTTTCCGGTTCAATTGCTTTTTGACAATAGACCAAAGCTTTCGCGCGGTCGTCCGTTACCTCGGTAAGTTTAACTACTCCGTTCTCGGGAACGTAATAAAATCCGAGGTGTACCATCGTGTCATGTGCATTAATAAACCTATAGCCGTAGTGTTCACTCATAATAAAAAGCTCAAAATTATTATTGTAATAATACTTCGAGCAATAACGCTCGGCAACTGCGTCAGTAAAAATACCGTGAGTATCATCAAGGAAGCCTTCATATGAACCGCCGGGGAGCAAATGCTCCATCAAGGTTAGATAAAGTTCTTCCCTTCCCTCAACCCCAACCAACCTTTCGAGCCAATCGTGATCATAGCCAAGACTCTCGGGAACTTGGGCGTAACTCATATAATTTCTATAATAATTATTTGATAGCTTCTCCCTCGATGCAACCGCAGCATCGATCAGAGCTTTTGCATCCGATTGAGTGAAATCTTCACTTTTTACAGAAACCAACAGATCAATAATAGGTGAGTCTGCAAGATACCAGCTGTTGCCGTATGTTTTTTCGAACTTGCACTCAATAGGTGTGGTAACTGTCCCTACTCCGTCCTTCATCTCAATATAGACTATCGCGGTGGCTTCTTGATCCGTTGATTCGACTATTTCGATCACAAGATTTTCCCGGTCAAAAATGAAAGGAAATTCATATACGTGTTTCGGGATCACAACAAAATCCAAGAATCCCTGTTCGATAAACATATCAACTGCTTCATCACCGCGAACCTTGCCCCAAAGTCTTTCGGACACTTGATCGGTGCAGTAATCAATGAGTGAATGTTGAGAAAATCCATACTTCAGGTCTGACAAGCACACATACTGAATCTCGCGAACACTTCCGTCAGGGTAAGAAACCTCTTTTACGATCGTGTCATATTTATTAACCGCGTTTGTGTCCGACATCTCATTTCTTACCTGTGCAAGGTAATTGTATACATACGTATACTCGCCGACAACGCCACGTATCACTTCTCTTGCATCAGGGAGCAGAAGCTTGCCGCCCGAAGGATTAGGCGCATCGGGATTTTTCGCGCGGTAATCTTCAAGATACAGCGCTTCGGTTGCCAATGCCAAGCTGTATTCGGATTCGGCGATTCTCCAACCGTCGGCGGTATTTTCAAATCGACACTCAACAATATCATAGTTATATGCGCGAGGACCGTCTACGTAAAAGAATTTTACATGTACGTTGGCTTTTGCCGTTTTTGAATCTCCCGATACTATATCAATTTCAACGTTTTCCGCATCGGGAAACAGATTCACGCCGCGATAGCTGAGGTGGCTTGTGTCAGCATATAAAACACCTTCTTCATTTCTGTAAAAGAAGGATTGCAATTCATCCCACATTCCGTCACTTGGAAGCGCTCTGTACGTCCACTTGTAAGCATAAGCCTTGGGAGCAATCTCTTTGGTATAGATCGTCTCAACGTATTCGCACATTTTCTCATACGAGCCGCCGGGAAGATTTTCTTCTTTGACCTGCCAATAATGCTCTTTTTCCCAAACATTCTCGCCATACACAAGCTCGATCTTTTTCGATCTTTCAAGTATATCAGCCCTTCCCGCTCTGACGTTCATACAAAAATCATAAGCCTTTACTATCAATTCCTTCGCTTCGCTCTCGCTGATCGTCGCGCTTTTAGCCGAAACACTCGGCGCAAATGCCGAAAAGGCGGCAAAGCAGAAGGTGAGGGCTAAAATTAGTGATAAAACCTTTTTCATCGTTTTACCGTCCTTTCTTGGTAAAAATTAAAGTATCTCTCTTTTGTGGCGGACGAGGCAGAGCGCGTACATCACGATCACCATACCGCCGAAGCAGAGGGCGATGGTGTTATATGCCGCGTCACCGGTTTTCGGTGCTTCGGCGACAGTGTATTCAAATCCATCGGCAGAGGTAAGCATATCAACGAAGTCGGATTCCGCTATATACCACCGCTCATATCCTTTTTCAAATTTACATTCAACGCTTATAGGAATAACCTTGCCGTCCTTTTTGAGGCCGCAATATACGCGTGCGGTTGCTTCCTTGTCCGTGGATTCCACGACCTCAACGACAACATCATTCGGGTCATACACAAACGAAAGATCGTCCGCACCGTCGATATACGCCAGATATTCCGTACCGCCTTCGGTTATAAACATATCGAGATCATTGTTGTGATATGCTTTCGTCATAAAGGATTGTGCAACGTCATCGGTAAAATAAATCGCCGCATATTCATCTATTCCGATATTCTCGACATACTTCACGGTGCGTTTTGAGCCATCGGAGGCTGTGATCTCTTTTACTATCTCCTTGGCTTCCTTATGTTCGCGCTTTACGTAATCAAAATATCTTTCGTAATAACCGCAATACATTTCGATCAAATAATCTGTTACCACTTCGTCAACAACATACTTTGCTTCAGCATCAAGGAGCTTTCCCACGTCAGCTGAGACTTTGTCGGGATTGGCCTTTCGGTAATCATCAAGATAACTTTTATCGTTGGCAAAAAGAATACTGAATTCGGATTCGGCTATTCTCCAACCGTCGGCGGTATTCACAAACTTGCACTCGACGGGGAAATAGTAATAAGGTCTCGGACCGTCTGCCCAATACGCATGGATCGCAATGATCGCACTCGCTTCGGACATATCCCCGCGAATATTTGAGACCAAATTGACGGTATTCTCTCTCACGCTGATATAGCCGTATTCAAGGAATCCATAAGCAAATACCTTTCCCTTTTCATCCACATAAAAATTCGGAATAGTTACCACGTAACGATTTGTTCCATCATTCACGCCATATTCGCCGGTATTATAAGAGTTTGATGCTATATCTTCGGTATATACCTCGTTGGCAAGTGCGCACATAGCCGCATACGAGCCGCCCGGGAGCGCGGATTCGAGGACGGGGCGATACGTTACGTCGATATTATACTCAGGAAAATGCACCGTTTTGCGTTCATCGGAATTGGTATCGAAGTATTTATTGTTGTATCCACCAACTCGTGCACGAAAAAGCTGACCCGCCTTTTCAACCAATTCTTTTGCTTCCCTCTCGCTGATCGTCGCGCTTTTTGCCGAAGCCATCGGCGTAAGTGCACTCAAGGCAGCCAAAACAAAGGCGAGGACAAGGATGGTTGACAATAATTTTTTCATAGACTTTACCTCCTTTTTGGTTGTCTTTTTTGGGGCTTCTACCCTAATTTTATTTTACCATAAACAAAAAAGCAAGTCAAGAAATACTTTTTCCTGACTTGCTATTTTGTATTATTGCACAATTTTGATTATTCGGTTTTGGTTATGTTAAACAAAAACCGCTTCTTTCTGTCCACTGACCACTAATCACTGACCACTGCTCTCCGCAGGAGAATACACAAAGCTCCAAACTCGCCATTCGCCCTTGTAGAGGACCTGCAGAACGCTGATGCTGCCGGAGAGTGTATCTGTGTGCTGTACGCCTTCGACCGTTCTCGTGCGCGTTACGCTGAATTCAACGCGGCAGGAGAGGCTCTTTTCGGTGTATGCGACAAGATCGGTCGCGGTCTTTGAATCGACGGTAAAGGAATCGTACTTCGGCATCAGGTTGACGTCGCGGTAGGATTCCATCACGCCGACGTAGCCAGCCGTTCCTTCGATCATCTGCGCCTTGATGGCGTTGTAATTATCGTTGAAAGCCTTTTCGTTTGCGGGATCCTGCCATGCACCGCCGCCGCAGATATATGCGAGATAGCTTTCGGCAAACTTTTCAGCCGCCGCAATGCGCTCGGCGTCGAAAACGTCGCCCGCGGTGTAATCGAAATCGCATCTCATTTCGTAACCCGAAACGCTCTTGCCCGCCAAAGGCAGCTCGACGCCGCCAAGCTTTGCGGTCACGTTCGGCTCGGCAAGATAACCCGTGAGGGTGTATTTGTCGAAATTCGGCACTCCGCCCTCGATGACTCCGAGCTCGGAGACCTCATATCTGCCAAGTGCAGTAAAGCCGTAGGCAATGTCCTCGGCGGTCGCGGAGGTTTTGTTGTTGGCGGCTATCGCCTTTCCGTTGACGAAAAGCTCTGCGCCCGTGGGAAGGATGACTGTGAGAGTATACTTGCACTCCGCGGGGGTGTCGAACTTATAGTTTCCGCCCTCGTTCGACAGCAGCGCGACCTCGGTTTCGCCTATTTTCGCCTCGACCTCGACCTCGCCGAAGAGGTTGCCGACCGTCCAGACACTGAGGCGCGGCAGAGTTCCGGTTCCGCCGTCATCAAGCGCGCCAAGCTCGCCGTCGATCTCCGTGCGGCTTGCCCATTCCTCTGTGAGCTTGATTCCGCTCACGTAAGCATCAACGCCGACGGGAACTGTGACGCTGATCGAGTGCATTGCGCTTTCGGGGTAATAGAAGAAGTACTCGCCCTCGCCCATCTGCTCGCAAACAAGGCTCGCGCCTTCAAGCGTTGCGGAAAGCTCGGGGAGGAAATACACGTCATTGAAAACGTAGATGTCGCAGGGAGCAACATCGTGCCCCTTCTCCGCTATCGAAAGCGCGGGGTATGTCGCGCGCTTCCTTTCCTTCATAACGGGATCGATCGCCGCACCGTTGACGGTGAGTGACGCGCCCGCGGGGAGGATCACGCGGTATTCGGGGAATTCGACGCTGTCAAAGAAATCAATATCAAATTCAACGCGCACCGCCTGCCATTCACCCGTCGAGAAAAGACCGACGGAGCTGTCGGAAATGACGAGCGCGGCGAAATGTGTGCCGTCCGAGAAGAGCTCGTAAACGGGATAGCCATCCGCCGAGGGAGTCATTCTTCGCAGATATGTGATCTCGCCGAGCTCAAGCACGGGCGAAAGAACGTCGTAAGCTAACTTTGAGGCGTCCTCATAGGCGGGATAGGTGTTAGGAAGATTTAATCTGAGCTGCTGACGCCAGCCCTCGATATCCTTTTCTGCGATATAGTTTTCAACAAAAAGGTCGGCGCGACCCGCCTCGCGGATCTCGAAAAGCCGCCACGCGACAACGGTGAGGATCCCGATCACAAGTACAGCGGCGCTGAAATAAGCAAGCAGACCCTTGAGAAGCGCGTTCGCCTTGGGGTGCCTTCTTCTTTCCTTGCCCGCAAACTGCCCCTCAAGCCCGATGCCGATCTTGGAATTCACGTCACCGCGCTTGCCCGAGGTCTCGGACATTGATATGATATTTTTCACCTTACCGATCTCTTCGGGATTGTTCTTGGGAAGATTGTTTTCCGACATCAGTTGGCACCTCCCTTCACGATAAGAGAGAATCCGTTCTCGCTCTTTGAGCCGAGCTGACCGATGCCGTCCGCGTAAAACGCGCCCTCGGCACGGATCGCAGCGGCGCTCACAGCACCGTACTCATACATAAGCGAAGCAAGCTCGGAATATGTGATACCCGAGGGATAGAACCCGCGGTCGTTTGCAAAAATGAGGATCAGCGATCCGTCAGCCGCCTGACCGATAGCGGCGCGCGAGGAATAACCGCCGCCGAGAGAATCTTCGGGAGATCCGCCCGCGATAAGCACGCGATCGACCGAAATGCCCCAAAGGTAGCCCGAATTTGCCGCCTCATAGAGCGTTTTTGCGCCAATATCAAGCACTCCGTCATCGCCCATCGCGCAGAAGCAATAGATCTCGCCATCGTCGCCGCGATAGGAAATATAGTCGCCAATGATAAAGGCATCAACGTCGCCGGTAAGACCGAAGGCGTATTTTGCATCGGCAACGCCGTCGTTTTTCTTGCCGAGAGCCACGGCATCGGGTGAGATTCCCGTAATGACAACGGCATCCCAAGCGGAAGACGCGTCATTTATATAATGAAGCTTTGTTTGATAATTCTCCGAGATGCTGATCTCGCCGTCTTTCTGCGCGGGTGGCATATAGAAGAGCGAGCCCTCAAGCTCATCGGCACTGTAAAAGAGCCCCGCAAGAGGAAAACGCTTTTCGGCAAAAGTGGCGCAAAGACGCTCGGATTCCGACTTTGCGGGTCCCTTGGCAACGACAAAGGCGGCGCCCGCAAGAGCCCCGAGAAGTATGACGGCTGTAAGAAGGATCACAAGCGCGATCGCAAGCAATGCCTTACCCGTTTTTTTCTTCCTTTTGATAACCTTTGACATATAGTCCTCCGAGCATATTATACTATTATATATTTTACAACAAAATAAGACAAAAGTCAATATATTTGCAAAAATAACGGCTGATCACTCAGCCGTTATCTCTTCGGTAATATTTTCTTCCTTTGGCATAAGGATGCCAAGTGCTGTCATCACGTTATCCGCGCCCGCATTCATAGCCGCGCGCGTTTGGGATTCGCAATCGGGGTTCTCACCGCATCCGAGGAGAACTCGGACAGAAAACTCACGGCAGATCGCGCGCGTTCTCGAAACTCGGTCTGTTATCAGCGCTTCCGCTGTCATAAGGGCAGGAACTGTCGAGGATCGAAGATCAAGCGCGAGGAAGCCGCACCTCTTTGCGATCTCGGCAAGCTCATTTTGCGCTTCAGGGGCAATGAAAAAATCGAAGGGGAGCGCGAGTCCGACGGCAGTACCTCTGCCTTTCTGCTCGTAAATATCCGAAATGAAGGAAATACCTTCCTCGATCTCATATTCGAAGCCGACAAGGATTATCTCTTCGACTCCCGAATCTATAAGCTCGCAGATCAGAGCGATCTCGTAGGCGCGCATAATTTCGCGGCTTTGTGCCTGACGGCGGAGGTGATCGATCTCAAAAACGCCGCAGATCGGCTTTCTCTCGCCAAAATAAGTCTTTATTTCAGCAATGCCTTCTTCAAGCGAAGTTTCCCCAACCACGTCAATGCCGTATTCAAGGCTGATCGGCGAAGAGTACGCAAGAAGCATCTCGCCGCTTTCCTTGTTTTTTTCGCGCAAAGTGAGCGAAAGAGAATCGAATCTTATGGGTTCTTCGGGCACTGAAGTATCTTCCTCTGCGGTTTGTTCCTGCGTTTCGGTTTCATCGGGAGCGAACTCGCCGCCGAAGTATATTCCCATAGCAATGACCTCGCCCGGCGCGTTTGCGTAGTAGATCTCTTCCTCTGTGGTCGAGGGCTCGGTAGTGTCCTCGATCACCGCCTCTGCAAGTCCGCGCAGATGGTTGCCGAGCATTACCGCAAACACAAAAAGGATGAGCGCTGTGCAAACAAAAATGACCGCAAGCTTTCCGCCCTTACCCATCGGGGTGTGATGACGGCTTCTGAAGGCCCTGCGCCTTCCGCCGCTGACTGTACTCATTTATTCTATCTCCAGAATATTGATCGACTTTCCGTAATCGTTAAGCGTGAACTCAAGGCTTTCCTTATAGGAAGCAAGGATCTTGTTGAACTCGGAGCCGAGAACGTCATCCTTGAAGGCGTCATAATTCTGATTGATATAATCGGCTTCGGGCTCAAGGCGAAGAATGATATAATAGCCATCTCCGGTTTCAATGACTTCGCTGAGTTCGTTTATGCGAAGATCGAACGCCGCAAGCTCATATTCGTTACCGTAATCGGAGGTATATCTTGCGAAATACTTGCCGTGGGTGGTGGTCATGGTGTAATCGGCGCAATGGATGCCCTTGAGCATTATCATCTCAAGCTCCTTGTTATCGCTTGCCGCAAGCTGTGCCCGCAGATCCTTCGCCTTTGCGAGATTTTCCTCGCTCACGCCCTTGATGAAGATGTGATTGGTGCGAAGGAAATCATCCGACTTAAAATATTCGCTGATATATTCATCGCTGCTTTCAATTTCGCCCAGGTCGCGCACGAGGATATAGAAAAGCTCGTTTGCGCATGTCTCTGCGGCGCTGTAAAAGCGGAAAAGATTGTCGGTCAGATACTGCGAAGCGAGCATCTCTTTATACTTCTTGAAGCTGCCGAGCTCGTCAACGACAAGTTCAACGTTCTCCTGAACCGCCTCAAGTATCGGCTTTTCGTTCATCATAAGCTCAGCACCGCCGCCGACGTAATAATAATCCGCCATTGCTTGAACGGCATAGTAATCGCTGACCATCTTTTCGCTGACCTGTGCCCAAAGCTCATCCTTGTAGCTTTCTGCTTTAGCGGGATCGGTCCAGATGTCCTCGCCGTATTTCAGAGCCATATCGTGCTTGAAGTTAAGAACAAGATAGCGAAGCTCCTCGTATCTCACCTCGTATTTTCCGATATTGCCGATAACTTTAGCTTCCTGTTCCGTGCTCTTGATCGGCTTGACGCCGCAAGATGTGAGGATCGCAGAAAGGCAAATAAGCAAAGCAAGCGCAAGTGAAAGACGCTTTATAACCTTGAAGTTCATATTATTCTCCTATTGTATATAATAATTCAATTAATGATACCACATTTTTGTTACTCCAATATGAATATTTGAAAATTCATATAAAAATTTGCAAAAACCATTTGCAACCGAGGCAATTATATGATATACTATATATAATAAAAATCAAAGAGGACGTTTATCATGGAAGAAAAGAACAGAATATCGCTCTCGGCTCTTATCAAGGAATTCAAGCTTAAAGAAATATACCTTCCCCGCCCTGCGGAGGAGATCTTCGTCACCGCGCCCGAGGTCGACCGCCCCGGACTTGCGCTTTCGGGTTTTCTCGATATTTTTGAGGAATCGCGTATACAGCTCATCGGCAATGCCGAGTACAGCTATATTTCAAATATGAGCGAAAGCCAGCGCGACGCCCGCATCCGCAATTTTGTGGCAAAGAAGCCCGTTGTCATCCTCTATACCTCGGGACTTGAAGCATTCCCCGAGATGATCAAATACTGTGAAGAATACGAAGTTCCGCTTCTTTCGACAGAGGAGCTGACCTCCGCGACCATGGCGGCGCTCTTCGCCTCGCTCAACGTGCATCTCGCGCCCTGCATCACACGCCACGGCGTACTCGTTGAGGTCTACGGCGAGGGTATTCTCATCCTCGGCGACAGCGGAGTCGGTAAATCCGAAACCGCGATCGAGCTTGTAAAGAGAGGCCACCGCCTCATCGCGGACGACGCCGTTGAGATCAAGCGAGTATCGAAAAAGGCTCTCGTCGGCTCTGCGCCCGAGATCCTGCGCCACTACGTTGAGCTTCGCGGCATCGGCATCATCGACGTCAAGCGCCTTTACGGTATCAGCGCGGTCAAGGACACCGAAAAGCTCGACCTTGTCATCAATCTCGAGTCCTGGGTTCAGGGCAAGATGTATGACCGCCTCGGTCTTGACGACCAGACCGTCAACATTCTCGGCATCGAGCTGCCCTCGCTGACCATCCCCGTCCGTCCCGGACGAAACCTTGCCATCATCCTTGAGATCGCGGCGATGAACAACCGCCAGAAGAAGATGGGATACAACACCGCCGAGGAGTTTAATAAGAGACTTATGGCGATGATGGGGATTGAAGAGTGATAAGTGTAAAGTGAAAAGTGAAAAGTTATGGTAAATTTCCGCCCGAATCGGGCGGAAATTTTCATTTTTATTAAAAAGGATGAAGTTTTGATCGAACTTTTTCAAAAGTTCGCGAATTCTTAAGGCAGCGCCTTAAGTCGCGCTCCGCAG
>JAZQJB010000100.1:0-8840 GCA_045541375.1 Eubacteriales bacterium
CAAAGTAAATATTACGCACAGCACAAGGCAAAGAATATCGGGAACTCCACCGATCATAAAGTGGCTTATGCCCCCGGTAAGAGCTGTAAAAGCCATTATAAACACACTTGTGCCAACTGCCAAATGCATAGGATAACCGAGAAAGGAAGTCAGAACAAGCAGTAGCATCATTCCTCCTCCCGCACCCGCAAAGCCACAGATAAATCCAACGATAATACCGCCGACTATTGCCTTTATGAATCTGCTCTTAGGAGAAACTGCTTCCAATTGCTCCCTCGTTTTGTTGACAGGCTTTAATATAAATCGCAACCCGATAATAATAAGTGCTATCTGCATAGTGCTGCTCATGGCTTGTTCGGGTAGAAAACTTGCCACAAAACTTCCGATCATAGTTACGATAAGAACGCTCACCAGCAATGGCAAGCTGTTTTTAATATCTAAGTTTCCGCTTTTCTTATAGGTGTATGCGCTAACAGAACTTGCTAAAACATCGCTGATAAGTCCTATTCCGACCGCATCATAGGCAGGAATGCCCAAAAAGGTTATTAACATAGGCCCTATAACCGCGGCAGCACTCATCCCCGCAAATCCCGTTCCAATGCCCGCACCGGCTCCTGCGATAAAGCACACAAGTATTTTTATAAGAATATCTTCCATAATATATCTCCGTTAAAATTTTATTATCAACGCTAATCATATCACACTTAACATAAAATTACAATCGGGGAGTGGTGTCCCGCCAACACTTATTCACTATTACTTCTTACTTATTACGAGCTTGCGAGTAACAAGGTTCTCCGAAACAAAGAAATCTTTGATTTCGTCTTGTTTCGTGAGGTTCTTATTACTTCCAAAAATCGACCCGAAGATTAGTGAATAGTGAATAGGTAAAAAGTAAAATCGACGAACTTCTGTCGAAATTCGTCGATTTTTGTGTTTACAACTTGTTTTTGTCAAAAATTGAAATCACTCAAAACAGCCCGACAAATTGGAATTTATCAGTATTACAACCTCTTTATCTCATTGGCAATCATAGCCACGTTTTTGGCGTTGGTATCAATTTTAATGGTATTGAGTGCTTGATACATCGGTATTCTTGATATGCTTCTCTCAATTACATCTTCAGAGCGAACACCTCTTTCTACATCCATTGATAATCTTTCGCACAGAGTCTTTTCATCCGCTACAAGTGAGATGCATTTCACCTCACAGTTCTGTGTATCCAGCTTCTTAAGTATGGAATCGATAATTCTCTGCTCGTGCATCACCCAACAAAAAATAATATTCTCGTATGCAGAACACTTCAGAAAATTATTGAGTACATAACAAATATTATTCGTTACCATTGCTTTTGTTTCATCGGTTACTTGGAACGGATTTGCATCCCAACACCAATCTCCGTCAAGAAATACGCTATTCGGTAAATCCTGTTTGAGCTGTTGGCACACAGTTGTTTTTCCGACTCCCATAGTGCCACCAATCATATATAAAGTTTTCATTATTCGCACCTACAAATTCTTATTTATCTAACTATTCGCATATTGTAATTTCTCAACTATCGCGCTTGAAATCAATTTCAGCCTTTCTTGCCTGCGCGCAGAGGTCCTTTGTCTGCAATTTATATTCCTTGCCGTCCTTGATAAAGTGCGTTCCGCATTGTCTGAATTCGAAGGACACGTTTTTTCTGATGCATTGCTCTCGGATGTCAAGCACCCACGCGTAATCGAGCGGTCTGGCGTTCGTATCAGATTCGCCGCCGACGACCACGAGCTCGATGCCGTCAAGATAGCGTTCTATGTCGATGGCTTCGATCAGCGGCTGTGCGGTGATGCATTTGTGCTTGATCAGGAGCTTTTCAAAAATTCCGAGCTTATAATCGGCGTTCTTTTGGTTCTCTATCGTACAGCAAACGACCACGTTTTCATAGCCGTCGCTGCATTTTTTGCAACCTCTCCACGGATTCCACATTGCCATATTCTCACCTCGCATAATTCTTATTTATCTGTTAGTTATATTATAGCACAAGAACAACGAAAAGTAAATGGGGCAATTAATAATCCCGAATTCAAAAATTTATTGCAAATCCCGATGTTTTGTGCTATAATAATGCTAATAATTACCTTTGGAGGCGCAAAATGGTCTATTTTGCAAACTGTCATCTTCATTCCGACATTTCGGACAGCTTTCTTTCGCCCGAAAAGATCGTCGATATTGCTAAAGAGCTCGGTCACAAGGCGCTTGTGCTGACCGATCACGACACCGTCAAGGGCTCGCACAGATTTGACGTTGCTTGCCGCAAGGCGGGGATATACTCGATGCTCGGAATCGAGTTCATCACGAAGGGACTGGGCACGGGATTCCATCTTCTCGGCTACGATTTTGACGCCGAGCATCCCGCCATGCGCGAGCTGATCGACCGTTGCTCCTCGCGCCACCGCGAAAGATGTCACCTTCTTTTTGAGGAATCGCTCAAAAACGGCTCGCTCCGTCCGGGCGTGACCTGGCAAGAGGTCCTCGACGCCTTTCCCGGCAACGATTTTTACTACTACACGCAAGTCTTCACGGTTCTTGAGAAAAAGGGGATCTACGAGCACGCGGAGCACCCGCAGTTCATCAAGGACGCCTTTTCTCCCCCCAAAGACCGCGAGCCCGAGCTTGAGGCGGCGATCGGTTACTTCACCCCCGGCATCGAGGAATGCATCAAGGTGATCCTCGCCGCAGGCGGCGTTCCCGTCATCGCGCACCCGCACGGCAAGCAGGAATACATAGAAGACCTCATCAAAATGGGCATCAAGGGCATCGAGGTCTACCATCCCTCGATCACGGAAGAGGAAAGGATCGCCTACGACGCCCTCTGCCGCGAGCGCGGACTTTACGTCACCGGCGGCACAGACCACGCGGGAAAGATTGGCGGATTTACCGATCTGTTTGAGAAAAAGAACAAGCCGGACGATTGCGGGGGACTGGGAGAAGAGGATTTCTTTAGGCTGTATAGGAGAGAATTGGGGTGAGGGAGGTCACGCTGCGCGTGAATGATAATCTGCCCTTCGGGCAGAATGATAATCTCGCTTCGCGAGAATGATAGTCCGCCTGCGGCGGAATGATGATTTGCCTTCGGCAAAATGAAAGGTATATTTTCTCGCTGCGCTCGAAAATAATTTAATATAAATAAGTGCGAACAAAGCTGTTTATTGCTTTGTTCGCACTTGCTTTTTAATATAATCCGGAAATTTTCGCTTGCGGAAATTCACCTTCATTTTGCCGAAGGCAAATCATCATTCGGCGAAGCCGATCATCATTCTGCCCGAAGGGCAGATTATCATTCCGCCGAAGGCGGACGATCATTCTCGCGAAGCGAGACCTGCTTTTACTGCTTATACACTATCTTTCCATCCACAATCGTAACCATCGCCTCTGCCCCTACCGACTTGATCGGGTCGGCGGTCCAGATGACGACGTCGGCGTCCTTGCCTACCTCGAGGCTTCCGACGCGGTCTGCGATCTCAAGCGCACGCGCGGGATTGATGGTGATCGCGCGCCAAGCCTCCTCGTAGCCGAGACCTGCGTTTGCGGCGAGACCCGCGCACATGGGAAGATGGTGGAGAGGGATAACGGGGGCGTCGGTGATGATACTGATATCAACGCCCGCCTGTGCAAGATCTGCGGGAGTGGAGAACGCCTTGTTTGCAAGCTCGATCTTGCTCTTGCCGCCGAGGGAGGGACCGACGAAGGCGGGATAGCCCTCTTTTGCGAGCTCATCTGCGATGACGGAGCCGTCGGTGCAATGGTCGAGGGTGAGCTTTACGCCGAATTCCTTGGCGATGCGGATCGAGGTGAGGATATCATCCGCACGGTGAGCGTGAGCCTTCAGCGGGATCTCGCCCTTCATAACGGGGATCATCGCCTCAAGCTTCATATCGAAAACGTCCTTGCCCGCTTCCTTATCGGCAAGGTATCTGCGCGACTTGAAGAGCAGCTCGCGAAGCAGAGCGGCGGTCGCCATACGGGTCGCGGGGCTCTTTTTCGACTGACCGTAAACTCGCTTGGGGTTTTCGCCGAAAGCGCACTTCATAGCCGCGGGGTTCTTGACTATCATATTGTCAACGCGGTTGCCGACGAGCTTGATGACCGCGAAAGTACCGCCGACGACGTTTGCCGAGCCGGGGCCTGTGCAAGCAGAGGTAACTCCGCCGCGGATGGCGTTTCCGAAAGCCTCGTCCTGCGGATAGATCGAATCGATTGCGCGCATCTGGGGAGTGATGGGGTCGATGCTTTCGTTGTAATCTCTGCCCTCCCATCCGACAGCCTCGTTGTGAAGACCGATGTGACAGTGCGCCTCAACGCATCCGGGAGTGACAAGTCTTCCCTCGGCGTCGATGATCTCGGCATCCGCGGGAGCCTCGATATCCGCGCCGACAGCGGCGATCTTGCCGTCGTCGCCGAGAAGGATCGAGCCGTTCTCGATATCCTCGCCGACCATGGGCTTTATGTAAGCATTCTTGATAAGGATCATAGTATTTCTCCTTTGTACTTTTTCTTTCATTATATCATAATTTATTTAGAAAATCAATAACCATTCTCCAATATACGACATAAAATATTATCGAGGAACAAAATTCCTCAAAAAAATCTTTCGGAGGTCTACCATGAACAATAACTGCCTTTGCGGACTTTTCAATAACAACGAGTGCCTTATCTGGGTCATCATCGCGATCCTCGTAGTTCTCGCGCTCACCTGCAACACCGGTTGCAGCTGCGGCTCTTATAACACCGGCTGCGGTTGCGGCTGCTGAGAAAAACAACCCCGAGGGCTCTGCCCTCGGGGTTGCTTTAGTGGACAGAGGTTAGTGGACAGTGAACAGAAAAATGCGATGATAATTTAATTTTGATTTTTGCATTCCTTTGTTCCGGCAAATAATTCAATAAAAAGGAATCGGATATTAAGAAAATTACTTCAAAATATCCGATTCCTTTTGTTTATTTCAGTTTTACAGTAAACAGCGTTTCAGACGTACTGAACAAAATTATTTGCCCGCATCTTTCTGTCCACTGTCCACTAACCACTGTTCACTTTTTCCTGACCACTAATCTCACGCCTTGCGTTCCTTCACCGCATTTCTGCTGTATGCGGTGTATTCGGTGACGTCGAGGATGGTTTCGCCGTCGATCTGGAGAGCGCAGGGGGTGTCGAATCTGACTGTTACCTCGTCGCACTTGACGATGTCGATATATTTTGTATGTCGGGGGTGGGTGCCCTTGAATATCTCGGGGAAGATGGGGATGATGCGGGCGCGCGAGAGGTCGTGCGCGATCGCGAAGCTGAGCTTGCCTTCGGGGTCAAGCCTGTCCTGCTCGGGAGTGATCATCATTCCGCCGCCGAAATAGCGTCCGTTCATCGTGGGAGCGAGCCATACCTTTTTGTATTCCTTTGTCACACCGTCAACGGTGACGGTCGCGTTTCGGGGAGTGAAATCGTAAAGCAGACCCTTGATGGCTATCGTCGTGTAATTGATGGGCTTATTTGTCTTTGCGCGGATCTCGTCGCCCTTTTCGCAGGCGTAGCCGTCGATGCCGTAGCCGACGTTGTTGACAAAGCGATATTCCTTGCCTTTCACGCGGACAACGGGCAGATCCGTTATGTATTCCTTGATATCAAACGGAGCCGCGCCGCGCTCCTTGCCTACGTCGTTAAGAAAATCATTGCCGCTTCCCGCGCCGTAATAATAGACCTTCTGTTTGATCTTAAGCCCGCGGGTGTCATTAACAAAATGGTTGAGAGTACCGTCTCCGCCCGTGAGGATCACAATGCAATCGTCATCGCAGGAAACAAAAAAATCATAAAAACTGCCAAGCGCCGCGAGATCGACAAATCTCACCTCGCCGTCGGTCAGTATTGTTTCAAGCTTGCGCGCTGCCTGTTCTGCCCTGCCGTTGTTGGCAAGCGGATTGTAAAGTACAACGTAATTCTTCAAGGAAAGATCCTCCAAAATACTAATTAATACATTGTATCATTATTTTATAGTATTTTCAAGGAATATTTTATGAATTCTTAAGAAAAAAGCCGTTTTTTGACAAAAAAGTGCAGGGTCCCCCGCAAACGCGGGGGACCCTTTTGAAAGAGATTTAATTCAATTAAAGAAGATTCATCCATGCGGCTTTTTGTGCCCTTCACTATATAAGACGCATTTTTTCGCAAAAAGTTGCACTTTTTTCGAAAGTTTTTTGAAAAAAGCTTTCTTTTTGTGGATATGCACAAAATCAATCATTGGAATTTGTTGAAAATAACGGCACTTCAAAAGTGGATTTACATATTTTGGATATATTTTTATTCTTCGATTTCAAGACGGTATATTTCCATCTGGCCCGGGGCAAGCCAAGTACCGGAGATAATATTACCCTGCTCATTTATGCGGTAGTTTGCATCCCAATGGTCGGTTGCAACGTCGTGCTCCACGCCGCCAAAACAGGTTCTCCACAGCCTTTTGACCGAAGGATCAAAAATAAGATGGAACATTCCGCTTTCCTTTTGATCGTTGTTGAGGATCGCGACGTACTCGTTACCCTCGTCATCCGTAAAGCGGCTGAAAACGCCGTCGAGGTTGTGGTTTGAGATGAAATTGATCGCGTATTTATGAACTCCCTCACGCCACTCGTCCCATCCGCCGTATGCTCTGCCGAGATGCCAGCTTCCCTTATGGGTGAGTCGCATCATAAGCGGTCCGTAGGTCTTGTGGAAAAGGCGGAGCTGACGAGAGAGCCATGTCCAGGTCTCGGTCTTTTCGCCAAGTTCGTTGACGGGCGCGTTGCGGTAGTTGATATGCGAACGCATCATTCGGTAATAAAACCAGATCACACCCTTCGCGCCGTGAATGACAGAGGTGTAAAGCTGCCAGCGGATGTCATCCTCGTTCGGGCAACGATATCGGAAATGTCCGACAGAAAGCACGATGCTCCAAAAGGGCACGTTCATCACAGACGCCGCCTCGGAGTAAACACGGAGGCTTGTGTAATAATCATCAACGCCCTTTCCGTCGCCGAAGGGATTCATTTGGGTGTAATTATCAAACGATATCAGCGGAACGCCTAGGCTCGGAATGATCTCGTGAGTCCATTCCTCAAAGCTATTGCAACCCCAAAGAGGAGTGTGTCCCGGCCAACCGGGGAAATGATTGAGGTAGGGCGTCAGATGCGGAGCAAGCTCGAGCTGAATTTTCGCCGCCGCGCGGATATCATCGAAACTTGTATGCTGAGGCTCGTCACCAAGGTGGAAGCCGAAAACCGCGGGATGCGAGCCGAAATCGGCAACCGCCTCGGCAACGCGGGAACGGTATCCATCCGGATCGGAAGAAGCTCCGCGCCAGGTGGTGCGACTGTCGGAGAGAATGAGGCGGATGCCGAATTTGTGGCATTCGTCAAGGAGTGCAAGTAATTTTTTCTTACGCTCCGGGTCGGGTGAATAATGCGGAGCGACGGTCAAAGTCATTCCGCAAGCCGCCCAATCGGCAACGTCGGTGAGCGGTACATCATCAATGGCTTGGGTTCCCCAGAAACCCATCGGGAATACTTCGTGCATAGTCAATCCTCCATTCCTGAATAGAAACAATGTCTTATTCTTGGGTGAACGTATCTTTCTTTATTATTCAGCATGTGCTGTGCATAAAACAGCGAGGTCTTCGTTTCGGGGTCGATGATCATATACGATCCCGCCGCGCCGTGCCAGCCGAATTCGGAGGGGGAGGCGGTGAGTCCGTAGGAAAGATCGGGCTCGCAACGCACACCGAAGCCGTAGCCGTAGCCGTCGAGCGCAGACCACTTTTTGTGGTACGCGAGCTTCATTTCGTCCGAAATGCAGTTTGTTCGCATCATTCGCAGAGTGTGCTCGGAGATGATGCGGTTGCCGAGGTAGCTCACGCCGCCGCAGGCAAGGGCATCGGTGAATTTTATGTAGTCGCTGACCGAGGAAATGAGTCCCGCGCCGCCGCTTTCGTATTCGGTGCCGGGGACGTAGGCGTTGACGAGATCGACTTTGAGCGCCGCGTGGCGGGCGTCGTTGTAGCGATACTGCGGAGCCATACGCGCGCGGACTTCATCGGTCGCGATGAAGGTCGAATCAACCATTCCGCAGGGCTCAAAAATGTTCTTTTTGCAGTATTCGCCGAAAGTCATACCCGAGATCACCTCGACCAGGCAGGCAAGAACGTCGTGGCAGAGGCTGTACTGGAACTGCGTGCCGGGCTCGAAATCAAGCGGAACGCGCGCAAGCGCCGCGATGAACTCGCGCGTGGGCGCTCTGCCGTTCGTCTTTTCGACCACCTCGCGCAAAATGGGCGAGGTCAGATCGTAGTTGAGTCCCGCCGTCATTGTGAAAAGATGACGGAAGGTCACGGGCGTTTCGCAAGCGACCGAAAAGCTGCCCTTTTTAACGTAAAGCTCGTCAAATTCCGGCAGATAATTCGAGATCGGGTCCTTCATAAGGAACTTGCCCTGCTCGAAAAGCTGAAGCGCCGCGATGCAGGTGACGACCTTGGTGCAGGAATACATATAATAAAGCTCGTCCCCGCGCAGAGGCTCGCCGACTTGATGGCGCCAAAGCTCCTTGTGATCGCGGTAAACGATGATATCCGACGAAGGAATGCCGTAGGCGGGCAGGGTGTCGATGAAATTCTTGAGATTTGTAAAGTCCATGGTTGTGCTCCGAAATTAATAAGATTGGGTTTATCGCGCAGAGCGCGAGTTAATGTTGCGCTTCGAGCAAGATAAGATCAGCTTCGCCGAGTTAAGTTTCGCCTTCGGCGAAGTTAAGGAAATTTTTCGCCGAGGCGAAAAATATTTTATTTCAT
>JAZQJB010000101.1:0-33540 GCA_045541375.1 Eubacteriales bacterium
CGCCGAAAAAACGGATTTTAATAAAAGTAGGAGTAAATATATGTTCGGAAAGAAAAATCGCAAGCCCCTTGGGCTTTACATACACATCCCCTTTTGCAAGAGCAAGTGCGATTATTGCGACTTCTGCTCCTTTGTTCCCAACAACAAGGGCGTGGTTGAGCATTATACCGACGCGCTGATTTTGCAGATGGAGGACTGGAGCTCACGTTGCCGCAATTATTCGATCGATTCGGTCTACATCGGCGGCGGAACTCCCACATACCTTGATATCAAGCGCATCTCGCGCATCATTGACGCGATCTATGCAAATTTCAAGGTTGATAAATACGCCGAATTCACGGTTGAATGCAATCCCGCGACGGCTGATCTGGATTATCTGAAAAAGCTTCGCCGTCTTGGTGCGAACCGTCTTTCGATCGGTTGTCAGAGTGCTCAGGCGGGTGAGCTGAAGGCACTTGGAAGGATCCACACCTACGATCAGTTCGTCAAGTGCTACAACGACGCGCGCGAGGCTGGATTTGACAACATCAGTGTCGATCTCATGTACGGAATTCCCGAGCAGACCGAGCAGAGCTTCATTGAAACTCTGACCGCGATCACCTCCCTCGGCCCCGAGCACATTTCTCTCTACGCGCTCAAGATCGAGGAAAGCACTCCCTTTGCCGCAATGCGCGACAAGCTCGCTCTCCCCGGCGAGGAGGCTGAGTTTTCGATGTATACCCACGCGGTCGATTATCTTGCCGCGCGCGGATATGAAAGATACGAGATCTCGAATTTCTGCCGTGAGGGTGCGGCGTCGCTCCACAATCTCAAGTATTGGCATTGTGACGACTATCTCGGACTCGGTGCGGGTGCGCACTCATATTTCGAGGACGAGCGTTTCTCGACCACCCGCGTGGTGCGCGATTACATCGACGGTCTTGAGATCATCGGCACCGACATCAACATTGTTGCGACATCCGAAAAGATCGACTCCGAGGAATGTATGGAGGAATACGTTATGCTCGGAATGCGCCTTGCGGAAGGTATAGTAATCGAGGATTTCGAGAGAAGATTCAACACATCCTTTGCCGAAAAATACGGTGCGCGCCTTGATGAATTCGTCGATGACGGCTTTGTCGAGAAGGACGAGAGGGGCTACCGCTTCACCTCGATGGGTATGTTTGTGTCGAATTACATACTTTCAAGCGTGCTTGATCTCGGCGAATAAAATTTTTTGAAAAATCTAAAAATTCCCATTGACAAATCGGGGAATATCGTATACAATATATATAGAAAGATAAGGACAGGTGACCACCATGACTGATAAGAATATCCCTCTCGGAATCGACGAAGGCGAAGTTGAGATCGTAACTCTTCTTGACGAAAATGATAACGAAGTCCGCTTTGAGCTCATCGGCGGCTACGTTGACAAGGGCGTGCAGTATTTTGCCCTCATTCCCGAAGGCAGTGCCGATGAAGACGGCGGCTTCGAGGAGTACATCATCCTCAAGAGCGTTAAGGACGCTGAAGGCAACGAGGAGCTCGTTGACATTGAGGACGACGCGGAGTTTGAGCGTATCGCGGGCGTTTTTGACGACGCTTTCAGCGCTGAATACGACTACGACGCAGAGTAATCAGAATTTGTTCTCCTGCTTAGTTTGTGCTTAACCGTATTAGTGGAACCGACGTTACTTTAAAGGGAGCTGAAATAGATTCGGCGGCTGTTTTGCAGACCTCCCCGAGCATTCCTCGATCGACTTGTCTCGACGATTGCACGGGACGTTGGGAGCAGTGAGGCCAATGATAGGCACCCACCTTGCTCGGCAGGGTTTCCGACGGCGGTTACACGGCTCGGCGGGGGTCTAAAAAAGCACATCGCGATGCGATGTGCTTTTTTAATCCAAGCCGCAAGGCTTGGTATGTAATCACGCGTAGCGTGTATGGCATCCGCTTTGCGGTATGGCATCGCGCTGTGTATTTCTGCGGCTTGATGCCATGCAACACTTTGTGTTGATTCAATACGCGACTTCGTCGCAATTCCATACATCGCTTCGCGATGATTCCATACACGGCTACGCCGTGATTTGGATGCGAAACGCAATTAGAAAAGGCTGAATCACTCTGTTCGGTGACTCAGCCTGTTCTGTTTTGCCAAAAAGCTTACTTTTTCTTCCGTTTCATCAAAATGAACATTCCTGTTCCCACTGCGGCAATTGCCGCTGCAGTACCGATGATTATCGGCAGAAGGGAAGATGGCTTTTTTTCGCCTTCGCGATTGGAATCTTCTGTATGCGCATCGGTGGTGATATCGAAAATCGGCTCACTTGTGTCTTCGCCCCCGGTAGTCTCACTTTCCGTGGCTTCCGAAGTCGTTACTTCGAGTTCGGAAAATTTTGGTTCACCTATATCAGCGTTGCCGGCACTCGTGTCACAAACGACCGTAAATATTCTCAATTCGGTGTTTGAACGGTATATGCGGACGAGTACGGGGAGCTTGGCGGGATCTATCTCGCCTTCGTATTTCAAATACAGATATCCGCTTTTGCCTGCACCGAGCAAATTGGTGCCGCTGAAGGTGGCGTTTGATCCGCTTGATGATAGCGTAGATTTTGCATTTGTGTTAATACCGTCTCCGATTCCTGCTTCTGTGAATTTAATACCGTTTTTGGCTTCAATGCGCACCTTGGTGTAAGCGGAAGAGCCTGTGTTTTCAAGTTTTACGGTTATTATCTTGTTTTCTGTGTCATAAGTTGCCTTGGCATATTCAAATGTGCCGGAGCGAAAGAAGACCACGCCAAGCATACTGTCTTTGTAAGTCGGATCTTTTGTAAGCTCACGAATGTTTTCTACCTCTGCCATAATATGCGCGGATGTCACGTCGTCAAATGCTTGAATGCCCATAACGACACGGTTGCCCTTGTTTATGGAGTTCTTGGCGACGGTAGCGACCCAGTCATCCGTCTTTCCGTAGGTTCCGGAATAAGCCATGGGGCAAATGTAGTCGTAAAGCTTGGCGGCGTCATCGTAGCTTTGACCGTAATGCAGTTCGGAGGTGGCACTGTCGTATGCTCCCTCGGGCATGATTGCGGCGCTGAATATGAGGTTCGGATTTACCGCTCTTGCTTCGCTGATTATGTGCTGCGCGAGCTCCTTGATGTTATTTTTGCGGTACTGCGCGATGATAATGGCGTCGGGGTCATTATTCTTGTAGGCGTTGAAAATATAATTCGGGTCTTCCGTGCGACCGTTATAGCCCCACGTTGTTTCCACCAATTCTTTGACACGGTCAAGGTTTGCTCCCATAGAGGCAAGCCTTTCAAAATCCTCCTCACTCCAGCCGTTTGCGTTGTGGTTGTAGCGGACGTAGTCGAGGTGCAGACCGTCTATATCGTACTCTGCAAGCTCCCGCGCTACGTTTCCGATATACTCGCGGTAGCCTTCGTTGTAAGGAGTAATGAATTTGTTATCGCGTCCGCGGATGTACTGATAAATTCCCGCGTCGGGATGATTGGCTTTGTAGGTCTCATCACGCACGACGCATATCCAAGCGTGCACGCGGATGCCTCTTTTATGCGCGGCATCTATAGTTTCTTGAAGCACGTCTCGATCGTTTCTTGTGAGAATATCGGTATATTGTGTTTTGAGATAACCAAGCTTGCCGCCCGTACCTTTGATGAGCAGATATACATCCGTCATACCCTCGGAAGCGCATCTTGACATCAGTATTTCAGCGCCGTCGGTGCCGAGATCCGCTATGGTGTTTCCCCATATCCATTTGCCGACGATGGGGGCGCTTGACTCAGCGTGCGCCGGCATGGCGGATGAGAAGAGCGGAAGGAACATTATTGGGCAGATCAGCGTGGATATTAGCTTTTTGAACATAAAGTTGTCCTCCTTGAAGTGAGTTGGTGATTCTTGATTAATTATAACCTTATTTTATTGAATTGTCAAGTATAAATGCTGATCCAATATGGTCAAAAGTCAAAGAGGGCGATTAAAAGTTACGGAAAAGTCTTGAAAAATCACATAAAATATGGTATCATATATAATGTATTACTATTTATATATGAAAGGCTGAATTATGAAAAAAATAACCGCGCGAATCGTTTCATTTGTGTCTGTTGTTGCTATTTTGGCAACTCTTGTGCTTCCCGCTGTGGCATCCCCCGGCAATCCCGAGTTTATGCTTGCCATTGGTGACTCGATCACTACCGGCTTTGGTCTTGAAGGATATGACGAGACGGATCCTTATACTTGCAATTCTTATACCAATCTCATCGCAAACGCGCTGAGTCTTAACGGTAAGGATACTTATATCAACAAGTCAGTCAATGGCGCAACGAGCGCGGACGTGCTTGCTTATCTGCCCGATATCGCCAACTATCTCGGATATGCCGATCTTATAATCGTAACTGTTGGCGGCAACGATCTTCTTCAGTCGATCTCGATAGTTGCATCTGCAATCGCGGGCAAAACCGTCACCGGTCTCAGCGCCTCGATCGACGTTCTTGCCGCCGCAACACCCGATAAGTTTGCCGCTCTTGCAAATAACACCTCCTATCAGAAAAAGATCGGTGCGGTTCTTGAAAAATACGAAAAGAACATCTCCGATATGGCAAAGATCATCAAGGATAACGCGCCCGATGCACACATAATGTTCCTCAAGCAGTATAATCCGATGAAGAACGTTCTCGGCTTCGGCGATTTCGGCAACTACGCCGACACCCTGATCGCAAGCGTTAATGCTTCGATGGAAAAGGTCTGCGCTGCAAACGGATTTGATATCGTGGACGTGCCCTCCGTGATCGACGTAAATGCGGCAGGGCTTACCAATATGCTCAACTATGATATTCACCCCAACGCTTCGGGTCACGTTGAGATCGCAAAGCTCGTTGCTTCGCATCTCGGCATCTCTCTCGATCCATCCGAAAATACCGCTGAGCCCGAAACCGAGCCCGAAACAACAAAGGAAGAAACTACAATAGTTGTTGAACTCACCCGCCCCGCTGCCCCTGAAACCGAACCGGAAACCGAAGCACAGCTTGAGGCACCCGGATGCTTTTCTTCGATCTCGTCCGCGGCAATCGTTATTGCAGCGGCATGCGCATGCTTTGTGTTGAAAAGAAAGAGCTTTTGATAATTATTAAGGAGAACCAATGAGGAAATCTGTTAAAAGAATTTCTGCTCTCATAATGGCGGCTCTGATCCTTGCTCCGCTTGTATTGCTTTGTGTATACGCTTCGCTTGAAAAGCAGCCGCAGCTGCTTGTGCTCGGCGACTCGATCACGACGGGCTATGGGCTGGCAAACTACGAGCCGGGCGGCGACCCCTATCTTTGCAATTCCTATGCGAATATAATTGCATCGGCTCTGGGGCTTGAGGGTGGAAGCTCGTATATAAACAAGGCTGTTAACGGTGATACTACCGGTGATCTTGCCGAATTGCTCCCATCATTGCAAAAGGAGGTTTCATCGGCTAAGTTGATAATCATCAGCATTGGCGGAAACGATCTTCTGGATCTCGCACCTAAGGTAATCTCAATGGTCGCGGGCAGAGAACTGACCGATTATAACGAAATTATCGAATTCGTAAAGGCACTAACTTCCGACCAGATAACGTCGTTGATGGAGGATTCAGAGTTCCTTCTTACTATTGCTGCGGCGTTTATCGGTTGTGTTTACAATATGATGGACATCGGTGAATTTCTAACAGCTAATGCACCGGAGGCGGAGGTTATATTCCTTAAGCAGTATAATCCCTTCAAAAATGTGGAATATATCGGTGAATTAGGCGATTTTGGTGATTACGTTATTGATCCGATCAACAGCACCATCGACGCTACCTGCGAAAAGTATGGGTTCACAGCGGTTGATGTCCCTTCGGTTATCAATTGTGACGCATCGGGATTAACCAATATTCTGGATTATGACATCCACCCCAATGCTGCGGGACACCGCGAGATAGCCAAGCTGCTTGCTTCGCATCTCGGTCTGACGCTCGACCTTCCCGAGGATACGACCCTGACCGAAACAACCACACTGCCTGCACCCGAAACTACACTCGCTCCGGAAGTCACTACCGAACCGGTGCCCGAGACTACTGCCACGCCCGAAACCACAACCGAGCCCGAGCCCGAAACTACTCCGGAACCCGAAACCACCCCGGAGCCTGAGGTTACCACAGAACCCGTAACCGAACCGATCACGGAGCCGATCACAGAACCCGTAACCGAACCGATCACGGAGCCGATTACAGAGCCCGTGACCGAACCGATCACGGAGCCGATTACAGAGCCCGTGACCGAACCTATCACCGAGCCCGAAACTACTTCCGAGCCCGTGGTTACACCCGAGCCCGGTACAATAGAGACAGTGGTTATAACCGGGTATGAAACCACACCTTATCCGGTAGTTACCACAATACCCGAAACCGAACCGGAAATTACAACGGTGCCCGAGATCACAACCTCCCCCGAGGTGACCACTACTCCCGAAACCTCGGAAACTGTTGATGAAGGATGCTTTGCATCGGCATCGGCTATCGTTATCGTTATTGCGTGTGCTTGCACAGCGGTAGCATTTAAGAAGAAAGAAAATTAATCAGATATAGGAGAAAAAATTATGGCTATTCTTTACGGAAATGCTGTTGTAGGTCAATCCGGCGGACCTACCGCGGCAATCAATGCAACACTTGCCGGTGTTATCAGAGGTTTTCTTGACAAGGATTCCCACGGCGGTGCTATCGGCACTCTCTACGGTATGCGCAACGGCGTCGAGGGACTTCTTCGTGAGGATCTTGTCGATCTTGGTGCTGTTTTTGCAAACGAAGAGGACATCACCCGTCTTGAGCACACTCCCGCAGCGGCTCTCGGCTCTTGCCGAAAGAAGCTTCCCAAGAAGGGCGAAGAGGGCGGAGAAGAGGTTTATGCCCGCCTGCTTGAGATCTTCAAGAAGTACAACATCCGCTATTTCTTCTATATTGGCGGCAACGATTCTATGGACACCGTTGCAAAGCTTTCCGAGTACACCAAGGGTCACGAGTACGAGATGCGTATCATCGGCGTGCCGAAGACCATCGACAACGACCTTGTCGGCACCGACCACACTCCCGGATTCCCCTCTGCGGCAAAGTATATCGCCGTAACAATGCAGGAGATCATCCGCGACTGTGCAGTTTACACCACCAAGGCTGTCACCATCGTTGAGATCATGGGACGTGACTCGGGCTGGCTGACCACCGCTTCCGCTATCGGCAGAGTTGTCAACGGTGTCGCTCCCGATTACGTTTATCTCCCCGAGCGCACCTTCAGCATGGAGCAGTTCTTCGCTGACGTCCGTGCCGCTCTCGAGAAGCACCCCAACGTCGTTATCGCGGTTTCCGAGGGTATCCGCTTTGCTGACGGAAGATACGTTTGCGAGGGCATTGGCGTTGAGTCCACCGACGCATTCGGTCACAAGCAGCTTTCGGGCACGGGCAAGGCTCTCGAGCTTGCAGTCAAGGCAGAGCTCGGATGCAAGGTTCGCTCCATCGAGCTCAATCTCCCCCAGAGATGTGCCGCTCACATCGCATCTGCTCAGGACCTCACCGAGTCTGTTTCGGTTGGTCGTGCAGCCGTTAAGGCAGCCGCAGAGGGACTTTCCCGCGAGATGATGCTCATCCTTCGCGGCGAGGGTGAGGAGTATTCCTACACCATCGGTCACTCCGACGTTTCCGAGATCGCAAACAAGATCAAGGTCGTTGACGATAAGTTCATCAATGAAGCAGGCAACGACGTCACCGACGAATGCTGCCGCTATTTGCTTCCCCTTATCGCAGGCGAGGCAAGCCCCAAGTTTATCAACGGTATTCCCGATTATATCGTTATCTGAGGTGAAAAGAAATGAAAGTACTTTTTATTGCTAACAGCTTTGGCGAGGATACTACCCGCTATCTCCACGGTATAGCACGTGCCGACGGCAAGAACTGGAAGGTCGTCAACCTTTATATCGGCGGTTGCTCGCTTTACCGTCATTACCGCAATATGCTTTCGGGCGAGGCGGCTTACGAATACCAGATCAACGGCCACAAGAGCGGTCTTATGGTTTCGCTCCAGCAGGTGCTTCTTTCCGACGAATGGGACGTTGTCGCAACACAGCAGTGCAGCCCTCTGAGCGGTGATGAAGAAAGCTACGAGCCCTTCGCAACTGCTCTTGCTGAGTTTGTACGCATCCACGCGCCCAAGGCGAAGTTCTACGTTCACCAGACCTGGACCTTCGAGACCGACGCGCCCCGCTTCAAGCTCACATCCTTTACTACACCCGAGGAAATGTTCCCTGCTATAAAGCATTGCTACGTTCAGATGGCAAAGAACACCCGCGCGTGGGGAATCATTCCCAACGGCGAGGTTATGTATAAGCTCTGGCAGGAAAAGGCAAACTATGGTCTTGAGGCAGTCCACCGCGACGGTTTCCACGCGCATAAGGGCATTGGCAGATATCTGCTCGCGCTGAACGTATATGCTACCCTTTCGGGCAGAGACATCAGCGAGAATTCCTTCTGCGATTTCGATGAAGAGGTAACTCCCGAGGCGGCTGCTGCGGCTCGCGCGATCGTATCCGAGATCAGCGCAGAGTACCGCGAGATGAATAAGGAATACGCTAAAGAGGCTCTTTAATGGGAAATAGGAAGAATATTGCCGTCATCACCGGCGCATCGTCGGGAATGGGCAGAGAGTTCGCCCTTCGAATCGACGGCGAAGAAAGATTTGACGAGATATGGCTCATCGCGCGCCGCGCGGAGAAGCTTGCCGAGATCGCAAAGGCTTGCAAGAATCCCGCAAGAGCGATCTCGATGGATCTCTCGAAGCCCGAGTCGTGGGCGGAGTACAAGTCGATGCTCGAGGCGGAGAATGTGGACGTGCGTGTGCTTGTAAACGCCGCGGGATTCGGTCATTTCGGCGGATTCCTCGATATGGATCTCGAGCGTCAGCTTGCAATGATCGACCTCAACGACAAGGCGCTTGTGGCTATGACTTATCATACCCTCTCTCATATGTCGGACGGCGGCAAGATCTATCAGCTCGGCTCGCTTTCCTCCTTCCAGCCCGTACCCTTTATCAATGTGTATGGCTCTTCGAAGGCATTTGTACTCTCCTTCTCTCGCGCCACAAACCGCGAGCTCAAGAGTGCGGGACGCAATATCCGTATGATGGCGGTCTGCCCCGGTTGGGTCCTCACCGAGTTCTTCGATACCGCCGTGCATGACGATACCATCAGCTACTACAACAGATATTACACCGCCGAGCAGGTCATCACCCGCGCTCTTCGCGATATGAAGAAGGGCCGTGACGTTTCCATTTGCGGCTTCCCCGTCCGCGCGCAGGTGCTTGGAATTAAGCTCTTGCCCCACAAGATGGTTATGAACGTCTGGTGCAAGCAGCAGAAGAAAAAGTAAAAGTAAAAAATGAGATGTCTTCGGGCATCTCATTTTTGTTTATGAATAATTGCGCGCCTTTTCCAAATACTAAATAAAAAAGGAGCGTAATTATGATACAAAACAAACCTATTATAGAAAAGATCATCGGGCGCGAGGTGATAGATTCGCGCGGAAATCCGACAGTTGAGGCAACTGTGCTTTGCCGTGACGGAAGTGTTGGGCGAGCGAGTGTGCCATCCGGCGCATCAACGGGCATTTATGAGGCGCACGAAAAGCGCGACGGCGATGCGGGGCGCTTTGGCGGTAAAGGCGTAAGGGAGGCAATTGAAGCCATCAGGGACGAAATTTCGCCCGCGCTGACGGGTGTCAACGCGACAAAGCAGTTTGAGGTTGACCGAATAATGTGCGGTATCGACGGCACCGCAGAGAAAAAACGCCTCGGCGCAAACGCGATCCTTGCCGTGTCGCTTGCCACGATGCGTGCCGCGGCGGCGTCCTTCTCGCAATGCCCGTGGCAATATCTTGGCGGTGCAAAGACCTGCCGCCTGCCCGTGCCGATGTTCAACATCCTCAACGGCGGCGCGCATGCGTCGAATAACGTCGATATTCAGGAATTTATGATAATGCCCGTCGGCGCTTCGAGCTTTTCGGAGGGGTTGCGAGCGGGGTGCGAAATCTATCATACTCTCGGCTCGATCCTCAAAAAGGAAGAGCTTTCAACCGCTGTCGGCGACGAGGGCGGATATGCGCCGAATCTCGAGAGCGACACAGCGGCGCTCGATCTGATCTGCCGCGCCATCACCGATGCGGGATATTCCCTTGACGAGGTGCGGATCGCGCTCGACGTTGCGGCAAGCGAGTGGTATTCCGAGTCCGAGGGGCAGTACAGTTGCCCGAAGAGCGGGAAGACCTACGATACCGAGGCGCTGATCTCACTTTGGGAGTCGCTTTCGGCGCGTTATCCGATCTATTCGATCGAGGACGGACTCGATCAGCGTGATTTCGTCGGATGGAGCAAAATGACCGAGCGGCTTGGCTCGAAGATAATGCTCGTCGGCGATGATTTCTTCGTCACGAACCCCGAGAGAGTGAAGCGCGGGATCGAGGAGGGCGCGGCAAATGCCGTGCTCGTCAAGCCGAATCAGATAGGAACACTTTCGGAGACGATCCGCGTCTGCGAGATGGCGGCGGCATCGGGCTATATGACGGTAATGTCGCACCGCTCGGGCGAGACTGAGGACTCGACCCTCGCCGACCTCGCCGTCGCGCTCTGCTCGCCCTTCATCAAATCCGGCTCCCCTTGCAGAAGCGAGCGACTTGCGAAATACAACCGCCTACTCACCATCGAATCCTGCCTCGGCGCTGCGGCGAAGTACGGTAGCGCTCGGGTGAAGATGAATCCGAAGGGCGCTCTAAAGGTATAAAACAATAAAACCGCCGCAAGGCGGTTTTATTGTTTATTGAGATACAGTATACAGCGAATAGAAATACCCCTTTTTCTCGATCAGCTCGTCAAAGGTGCCTGATTCGGCTATCTTGCCGTTTTTGAGGGTGATGATCGAGTCGTATTTTGCGAGCAGGGCGGCGTCGAGGTTGTGGGTGACTACGATGCAGGTGATGCCGTCGAGTGAGAGGAGTTCGCTTGAAACGCGGAAGGCGGTTTCGGCGTCGAGGGCTGCGGTAGCTTCGTCTACAAGGAGCACCTGCGACTTTTTCAGCAGGCTGCGCGCGATTGAAATACGCTGTTTTTCACCGCCAGAAAGACCGCTTCCGTTTTCTCCGCAAAGATAATCCGCGCCTTTTTCTGCGATCAGCTCGGAAAGTCCCGAAAGGCGTATCGCGTTTTCGATCTCGTCCTCGGGGAAGTCGCGGAACATTGTGATATTGTCGCGTATGGTAGCGTTAAAGACGAAAACATTCTGCTGGATGATGCTTTCGATATCGTAAAGATCGGAACTGTTGATGTCGCGAAGCTCTCTGCCGTCGTAGAAAATGCTTCCGCTGTAATTCGGGGAGGACGCCATAAGGAGCGAGAGAAGGGTGGATTTTCCGCTTCCCGAAGCACCGACTACGGCGTATTTTTTGCCGAACTCAAAGTTGAGATCAATATCCGTAAGTACCTGCTTTTCGGGAACGTATCCGAACGAAAGATTGCTGATGCTGATTCCTTCTTTGATCTCAAATTTTTCGCTTTCCGTTTCCTCGCGAACGTTGGTGTTGATTGCTTCTGCAATTTTTTCAACGAGCGCGCGTGCTGCTTTTCGCTCGGCAATGCAGGTCGGTATAGTTCCGATCGGCTGAAGAACGTAATTCATAAGCTGAACGAAGATGAGGGTGGTACCCGCGGTGATCGCTTTTCCCGACAGCGCAAGATAAGCGCCGAAAATGAAGACTCCGAGCTGTGCGATTACTCCCGCGACCGAAGAGAAGATCTGAACGAGAATGTATGTCTTCTGCTTTTTTTCTTCTGTGCGTGCGAGCTCACATACGTTCGCACCGAATATTTTGAGCATCTGCGCTTCAGCCTTGAAGGACTTGATGACCGAAAATCCGCTAAGGCAGTCCTTGATGGTTGAAGTATAAGTCTGATTTTTGTCCGAAACTGCCTTTTCGGCTTCCGCCATTTTGTTGCCCGTGAGTATCGAGGCGATAAGGGGGAGGAGCGACAAAAGAATTGCTATCAGCGTCAGAAGCGGGCTGTACCAGAGCATCAACGCCATCGCACCGACAAAGGTGAGAAGACTTTCAAACATCAGAAAAGTGTTTGTAAGATAGCCCTTTTCTATCGCGGGAATATCGTTCGTCAGCGCGGAGATGTAGACCGATGAACTTTCACCCGAAAAAGCGGATATGTTCTTTTTTGTTATTTCGGAGAAAACGTATTCCTTGTATTGCGAAATTCCGCGCGTAATGAAGCGAGGTTTTGAATTGTATACGATAAGGTAGCCGATTATCGTGATAAGACAGAGCGCGAGCGATATCAAGGTAAGCTCCCAAAGCGTAAACGGCGTGTTACCGCCGATGAGGTCGAGCAGTTCTCTGAGTAGCCACGATATTGCCAGCGAAATTGCCGCCGAAAAGATAACTTCGCTGAAGGCAAAGGCAAAGCAGAGGCGGTTGTTTTTGCAGAATTGTTTTGTGTACGAACGTATGTTTATCATAATAGCACTCCATTATAAAACGATCTTGACCTTTTCGCCGTCCGCGGAAACGACGTCTACGAGTGTCCATTTTCGTCCTTGAATACGGCGTTGGCGATGTATTTCCTTGACAAAGGGCATAACAAGTGAGTAGCTCAGCTTTGGGATGCCGTAATTGCGTTTGCTTTTATTAATGTAAGAAACGCCGATTGCGACAGTTAGGCGGTTGAGAAGCAGCCTTGTCGGAAACCAAAGGAAGATTCGTTTGCCCTCGTCGGTGGTTATATCTATTTTCATTCGACAAAAATTCTGACGGTATCGCCGTCGGCGCTGTCAACCTCGACAAGGTTGCCGATCGCACCGTTTTCGACGAGCGTAAATATCTGTGCAAAGTCAATGTTTTTCAACGCCTCGCTGCCGTTTATCTGCGGCATCGCAATTCCCGTTTCGATGGCAACCTTAACGAGTGCCATCGGGAGATTGACTCTCACACGGTCGCCATCCTCGCTGTCAACGACGATTCGAAGCATCAGCTTGTTTATATCCTTGCGCTGTTCCTCGGGAAGAATCGAAACGATGGGTTCTTCCTTTTTGCCCTGCACGATCTCGTCGATGCTTACGCCGAGGATTCTTGAAAGTTCGGGCAGAAGTGAGATGTCTGGGCAGGAGAGGTCGTTTTCCCATTTGCTTACGGCTTGGGGCGAAACGCCGAGCATTTCGGCGAGCTCGTCTTGCTTGAGATTTTTCTTTTTACGGTATTCCGAAATTCTTTTTCCGATTGTGTCCATTTTGGGGACTCCTTTCTCTTTTTCTGCCCTAATTATAGCATTCGCGGGGCTGAAAATGAAGATACCAAAGGTTGTTTAGGCTTAAAATCGAACAACCGTAAGTGGTTTTTTGCTCAACTTACGGTTGTTTGGCGGAATTTAGCTTGAATGTGATTGGGTAAAGGGGTGACAGAGCGCAATCCTTCCCTACATTCGGGAAGGATTGACTCTGTCCAAAATGCCGAAGCTGAGCTTCGTCATTTTGAAGCATTTGTGGCGAAGGCTGAAGCCTTCGCATTGAATCGAGACGCTGTCTCGAACTCTGCTAAAGAAACTTTTTGTAAAAAGTTTCTTTAGAATCTTCAAAAACTTTTGGATTATTTTTGTGGGTCGAGGTAGCTCCAATATGCCGCAAGATAATTGATGCCCGACCAGAGTGTGAAGAAGGTCATCAGCGCACAGAGGGCAATGGTTGCGGGGGGATAGGTGTCGAGGAAATCGGGGAGATCGACTCCGCTTTTTTCAATCGTGTGGTAGATCACGGGCTCGATCAGGAGCACGATGATCGAGGTCATCTGTGTTACGGTCTTGACCTTGCCGAGCCAGTTTGCAGCGATGACGACGCCCGAGGACGAGCTTACGACAAGTCTGATCGAGGTGACGGCAAATTCGCGGAAGATGACAACGAGGACTGCCCAGAAGAGCCAGGTCTTGAGGTGCTCGTAGCGATAAAGGATGGCAAGGAAGCTGCCGAGGACGAGGAATTTATCGGCGAGGGGGTCCATGAACTTGCCGAAATCGGTGATGAGATTGTATTTTCTTGCAAGCTTACCGTCGATGGCGTCGGTGATCGACGCGGTGGCGAAGATGACGAGCGCGATGATGGCGCTGATGTCGGGCGCGAGCCAAGTCTCGGGGATGAGGATGGCGGCGATGCAGACGGGCACCATGATCATTCGCATCACGGTCAGCTTATTCGGAAGATTCATTTTTGATTTAGCCATTTTGTGCCTCACGCTTCGGGGAAGAGGAGCGCTCTGCCGCAAAGGTCGTAGTCGAGCACGTCCTCGATCTTGACGCTGACGATACTGCCGGGTGCGATGCGGCGGCGTGCGGAGAAGTAGATCTTGCCGTCGATCTCGGGCGCATCTGCGTCGCCGCGTCCGAAATGCATCTCGGAAACGGGGTCGAAATCTTCAACGAGGACTCGGACGGTCTTGCCGATCATTTCCTCGTTTTTCTTTTCCATTATCGAATACTGGGTCTGCATAATGATGTCGGCGCGGTCGATCTTGACCTGCTCGTCGATCTGATCCTCGAAGGTCGCCGCGGGTGTGCCCTCCTCGGGTGAGTAGGGGAATGCGCCGAGGCGGTCGAATTCGGTTTCCTTGATGAACTCGCAAAGTGCCTCGAAATCCTCCTCGGTCTCGCCGGGGAATCCGACGATGACGGTCGAACGGAGAGTGATGCCGGGGATGCGCTCGCGGAGTTTTTTAATTGCCGAGCGAACAGCCTCCTCGCCGCCGTGGCGGTTCATTCTTTTGAGAATCTTGCCGACAACGTGCTGGATCGGTATGTCGATGTATTTGATAATTCGGTCGTTCTGCGCGATAACGTCGCAGAGCTCGTCGGTGATCTTGTCGGGGTAGCAATAGAGCAGGCGGTAGCGGACGGTCTTTGTCGCCTTCAGAAGCTCTTCGAGAAGCTTTGCGAGCGAGTATTCGCCATAGAGGTCAAGACCGTAGCGGGTGGTGTCCTGCGCGACGACGATGATCTCCTTTGCGCCGAGCTCTTCAAGTCCGACGGCTTCCTTGATGACGTCCTCCATAGGACGGCTGCGGAACTTGCCGCGGATATCGGGGATCGCGCAATAGGTGCAGCGGTTGTCGCAGCCCTCGGCGATCTTGAGGTAGGTCCAATGGGGAGGCGTGGTCAGCACGCG
The DNA here is from genome assembly GCA_045541375.1 of Eubacteriales bacterium. GTDB lineage: Bacteria > Bacillota > Clostridia > Oscillospirales > CAG-272 > CAG-390. The sequence continues at coordinate 15,246 of JAZQJB010000101.1, forward strand.
GTCGCCGCCGAGCTCGACGGTGTTTTTGTCGAGGAAGGAGGAGTAGCCGCGTCCCTTTTCCTCAACGTACTTGACCGCCTCGACGATCTTGTGGATCGAGCCGACTCCGAGAACGGCATCGACCTCGGGGAATTCCTCGAGGACTGCTTCGCGGTAGCGCTCGGTCATACAACCCGTGACGATGATGCCCTTGAGGCTCTTGTTTTCCTTGAACCACGCAATATCAAGGATATTGTCGATGGCTTCCTTTTTTGCCGCCTCGATGAAGGCGCAGGTGTTGATGACGATAATATCTGCTTCGGTCTCGTCGGGCGTGATCTCATATCCCGCCTCGAGAAGGTGGTGAAGCATAACCTCGGTGTCAAGCTGATTCTTCGGACATCCGAGAGAAACAAATCCTATTTTCATAAGTTAACAAACCCAAGCTTTCTGCGGACCTTCGAGAGCGTTTTGCGTGCGTAGTAGGATGCCTCGTCCGCGCCCTTTTTCATTACTTCCTCAAGATATGCCTTGTCGGCGAGAATGCGGCGGTATTCCTCCTGAACGGGGATCAGCTTGTCGCAGCAGACCTGACCGACAGCTGCCTTGAAGTCGCCGTAGCCCTTGCCGTCAAACTCGCGCTCTGCTTCCTCGATGGTCTTGCCCGAGAAGCAGGAGTAGATGGTGAGCAGATTCGATACACCGGGCTTGTTCTCGGGATCAAAGCGGATCTCGCTGTCCGAGTCGGTGACGGCTCTCTTGAACTTGCGCATGATCGCGTCGGGAGCATCAAGAATGCGGACAACGGCGTTTTCGTTTTCGTCCGACTTCGACATCTTCTGCGTCGGCTCTGCGAGGGACATGATCTTCGCGCCCGACTTTGCGATGATGGGCTCGGGCATGGTGAAGGTGTCGGGATAGAGCTGATTGAAGCGGTCAACGATGTCGCGCGCGAGCTCGAGGTGCTGCTTCTGGTCGTGGCCTATCGGAACGACGTTGGTCTGATAAAGGAGAATGTCAGCCGCCATAAGAACGGGATATGTGAAGAGGCCGGCGTTGATGTTGTCGGCGTGCTTCTGGCTCTTATCCTTGAACTGCGTCATACGCGAAAGTTCGCCGAACATGGTGAAGCAGTTTAGCATCCAAGCCATTTCGGTGTGCGCGGGGACGTGGGACTGAACGTAAAGTGTGTTCTTTTCGGGGTCAAGACCGCAGGCGATGTAGAGCGCGAGGGTCTCGTATGTGCGGCGGCGAAGCTCCGCGGGCACCTGACGAACGGTGATCGCGTGCTGGTCGACGACGCAGTAGAAGCATTTATACTGCTCGGAGTAGATGGGGAAGTTCTTGATCGCTCCGAGGTAGTTTCCAATCGTAAGGTTTCCGCTCGGCTGAACGCCGGAGTAGGAAACGGGTCTGTTGTCAATCATTTTTGTTTACCTCTTTTTTATTTGATCTCTGATAACATTTCTCTTGCAACCTCGCCGAGGATCACGCAACCGCGTTCGATCTGCTCGTCGGAGGGAGTGGAATAGTTGAATCTTACCGAATTGGACGTGCCGTTCTCGTCGGGGCAGAATGCCGTGCCGGGGACGATTGCAAGCTTGTTCTTAAGACAGCGCGCAACGAATTCGGTCATATCGATGCCGTCGGGAAGGGTGCACCAGACGAAGAGACCGCCCTCGGGGCGTGTGAATTTGAAGGATTTCGGGAGATTTTCGTCGAGCCCCTTCATCATCAGTCCGCACTTGCGGCGATAGATCGCGCGGATCATCTCGATGTGGCCGTCAAGATCGCGCTCTGTGACGAAGCGGTGGCAGAGCATCTGGAAGAGCTGGTTGGTGTGAACGTCCTCAACCTGCTTTGCGACGACGAGCTTCTGCATCAGCTTTTCGGGACCAGTGATATATCCGACTCGCATTCCTGCGGAGAGGACTTTCGAGAAGGACGAGCAGTAAAGGACGAGACCTTCGGTGTCCATACTCTTGATGGTGGGGATCTCCTCGCCTGCAAAGCGGAGCTCGCCGTAGGGGTTGTCCTCAAGGATGACGAGACTGTATTTTACTGCGATCTCATAGATCTTCTTGCGGACTTCGAGCGAGGTCGTGATTCCCGCGGGGTTGTGGAAGGTGGGGATGAGATAGAGCATCTTGATCTTGTTCTCGCCTGCGCGGTCTGCGGCAAGGGTCGATTCAAGAATTTCGGTATCAATGCCGTCATCGCGGAGCGGAATTCCCTTGGTGATCGCGCCGTTCGAGCGGAAAGCGTTGAGCGCGCCGATGAAGGAGGGATCTTCGCAGAGGACGATGTCGCCCTCGTTGCAGAGAACCTTGCAGGAAAGCTCGATTCCCTGGTTGCCGCCGCTGACGATGAGGGTGGTGTCGGTGTATTTGTCGCCCTTTTCGACCGAGCAACCGATGGAGAACTTCTCGGCAAGGCGCTTGTTTACTGCTTCGCGGAGAGGGGGATAACCCTCGGTCTGACCGTACTGCAGAGCCTTGACGGGCTCGTTCGCGAAAATGTCAGCGGTGATCTCGGCGAGTGCTTCAACGGGGAAGGACTCCGCCGCGGGGTTACCCGCCGCGAAAGCGATGATCGAAGGGTCGGAGAGGGATTTGAATATTTCTCTGATAGCCGACGGCTTGAGCGCCGCGAGCTTGTTTGAAATGCGGTATTCCATAGTATAGCTCCTAAATATAAATATACATAATATATGATACTACAAAATCGGGGAAAAGTCAAGAGTTTTTTGGTGATTCGTATTTAAGCGCAAACTTTACCCAGCTTGAAGTTTTGATCAAACTTTTTCAGAAAGTTATGCTTGCCTTCGGCAAGCTACGACTCTGTCTTGTCGGCTCCCGCCTCCATTTTCCTTCGGAAAACCGCCAGAGCCGCGCGAATTCTTAAGGCAGAGCCTTAAGTCGACCTCCGCAGAGGGCGAAATACTCCTTGTGCTCCAAAATGGCGGCGCCCCCCCGCCATTTTGGAAGGAGTAAAACCTCCGCTTGTCGGAGGTTTTCGCTCCTTCACCCCGCGCGCCGCTGACTCCCCACCCAACCCTCCCGCAAGCGGGAGGGCTTTATTTATGAGTGCGAACAGCAAAAAATCAATCAATAATTGACACCTAAACAACTATTTGATAATTGCCTTCCGTCCGAATGTGTGATATAATATACTCACACCGGTGAAAAACCTTTCAAGGAGAAATAAATGCAACTCAATTTAGGAATAAAGATACGCGAACTGCGCCGCCGCGACGGGCGCACGCAAGATAATCTTGCAGAATCGCTCGGAGTAACCGCGCAGGCTGTTTCGCGTTGGGAGGCGGGCAGGAGCTATCCCGATATGGAAATGATCCCCGCTATCGCAAATTACTTCCACGTTTCGATCGACGAACTGTTCGGATACCACGACGAAAGAGAAGAAAAGATCAGAACAATTCTTGAAAAGGCTTCGGGGATACTTACAAAACAGGGATTTACAATGTATCAGGGAAGCCTTTCGGAAGATGTCCTTGAATGCGTCAATATGCTTCGCGCCGCTTCCGAAGAGTTCCCGAATGAACCGAAAATCCTTTTGAAGCTCGCACAGGCACTTCATATGTGGGGCTGGAATAAATACGGGGCAAAAGGGTATCTTTCCGATTCATCCGGCATCATAGAAGATGATATTGAATATAACTCACAAAATGTTTATTGGCAAGAGGCTGTTCGCGCTTATGAAAAGCTTTTGAAATGCGCTCCATCTCCCGAAGACCGTGAAATGGCCATTCGTCATATAACACCGCTCTATTGCCGCATGGGCGAATACGAAAAGGCAAAAGCGCTTGCCAACGATCAAAACGCACTTGTAGTTTGCAAAGAAGTTTTATTGCCTTTGGCAACCGTCGGAGAAGAAAAAGCAAGATATCAAGGCGAAAGAATTATGGCGCTTCTTTCAAATCTCAGATTTGCCGTTTCCGAAGCCGTAGCCTTGAGACCTGCGGTATCATCCTCTGAATACGGAAGACAAATACTTTTGTCAGTTATTCAGATTTACGAAACCGTATTTATAGACGGCAGATGTGGAGATTGGCATTGGGACATCGGACAGTTATATTGGACTTTGGCTCAATATGAAATGGACAACGATGGCAGCATGGAAAAGGTTCTCGATTATTTCGATAAAGGCTTTGATCATTGCAAAGAATATAATCGCATCTATAATGAAGGTGAATATCAATATTCCGCACCATTGGTTTCGGCGTTGCCGAAGATAGCCAAGGGTGATCTCAAACCTTTCGGAGATGATTTTTGGGAAAAGCAATTACGAACATTTCGGAAAAACGTTGTTAATGAAATTCGCAAGAACCCCAAATACGCCGAGTGCTTTGAGTAAAAAAAGGGTTGAGCCATTAAGAACTATGAGGAAGCTGTGAGATTTTCATTACGAGCTGTAAATAATATTATAAGTTAATATAATATTACGCTGTCATCCTGAGCGGAGCGCAGCGGAGTCGAAGAACCTCGGCGAAGCCGGGCTAACTATATAGTCTGCTGTGAATCACATCAATGTGAATTATTATTTTGACCATATTGATACCATTCAAAGCGAACTTCGTAATTGGCCCGCTGCGCGAGGTCCTTCGACTCCGCTGCGCTCCGCTCAGGATGACAGCGTAATTTTGTTTTAATTGAGAATTTAATTGATACCTCGTAATAAAATTTATTTGCACTCTTTTTTGTATTCCGCCGCTTTGCGAGTGCGAACATATTTTTCTAAAAATATTGACACAATCAAAATAATATGATACAATTATTGTGTATATAAAAAAACGGAGGTCAAAAATGATCAGACATATAGTAATGTGGAAGTTTCTGCCCGAGGCGGGTGGGAAGACGAAGGACGAGAATCTCGAGGACGTAAAGGCGCGTCTTTTGGCGCTTTATGCAAGCGGCAAGATCGAGGGGCTTCGCCGTATGGAGATCGGGCGCGACGTTTCGGGCACCGATATGTCTTATGATATGGTGCTTCTGACGGAGTTTGATTCGCTTGAGGCGCTTCATAATTACAAGATCCACCCCGATCACGTTGTTATTTCGAATTTTGTAAAGACAGTCCGCTCGGCGCGCGCCGTGGTCGATCACGAAATTTAAGGAGAATTAGTATGAGCTACGCAGACAGAGTTTATATTGAAAATTGCCGCGATATTCTTGAAAACGGCTTTTATGATACCGATCTCGACGTCCGCCCCCGCTGGGAGGACGGCACACCCGCGCACACCGTAAAGAAATTCTGCATTACCAACCGCTATGATCTTCGGGAGGAGTTCCCGATCATGACTCTCCGCAAGACGGGTGTCAAGAACTGCATCGATGAGATCCTTTGGATCTGGCAGAAGAAGTCGAACAAGATCTCGGAGCTTAATTCCCATATTTGGGATTCCTGGGCGGGCGAGGACGGCACCATCGGCAAGGCTTACGGCTATCAGCTTGGCATCAAGCACAAGTACCGCGAGGGCGAGTTTGACCAGGTCGACCGCGTGCTTTACGATCTCAAGCACAACCCCGCGTCGCGCCGTATTATGACCAATATTTACAATCACGCAGACCTCAATGAGATGAATCTTTACCCTTGCGCTTACTCGATGACTTTCAACGTCACGGGCAAGTATCTCAACGGCATTCTCAATCAGCGTTCTCAGGATATGCTGACGGCGAACAACTGGAACGTCGTACAGTATGCGACTCTGCTTTGTATGTTCGCGCAGGTTTCGGGACTCATCCCCGGCGAGTTCGTTCACGTGATCGCAGACGCGCATATCTATGACCGCCACATCCCGCTCGTCAAGGAAATGCTTGAGCGCGAGCAGTTCGAGGCGCCGAAATTCAGCCTCAATCCCGAGATCACGAATTTCTATGATTTCAAGGTCGAGGACGTGGTTTTTGACAATTATCAGGCTAACCCGACGGGATTCAAGATCCCCGTTGCGATTTAATAGGTAGCGCGATGGATCTTATCGTAGCCGCGGACAGAAATTGGGCGATCGGCAAGGGCGGAGACCTTATCTACTCGATCCCCGAGGATATGAAATATTTCCGCAGAATGACCACGGGCAAGACCGTTGTTATGGGCAGAAAAACGCTTGAATCCTTCCCCGGAGGCAAGCCGCTCCCGAAAAGGGTGAACGTGGTGCTTTCGTCAAACCGCGATTATGCGCCCGAGGGTATAGTTTCGGTACATGATTACGCGGAGCTTTTCGCCGAGATCGCGAAATACCCCGAGGATGACGTTATGCTGATCGGCGGCGGCAGGCTTTATACCGATCTTGCAAAATATTGCCACCGCGCGTATATCACCCTCATCGACGCCGAGACCGAGGGAGTCGATACCTTCATCCCCAACTTCGACAAGCTTGACGGTTGGTCGATGGAATCGGTATCCGAGCCTGTTGAAACGGGTGGATATACCGTCAGATTTGCGGTTTATCTCAATTCAAATCCCGAGATTTATTCCAAATAAACTGAAACTCCCCGATTTTTCGGGGAGTTTTTTGCATAAAAATTGTTGACCTCATTGATTAATTGTGATATACTAAATAAAACCTTTGTCAAAAGGAGTCGAAAAATGAAGAAAAGACTTTCGATAATTTCCTTTATTTTGATATTTGCAACAATTTTCCCGTCGTGTGCGGGCGGTGCCGTTGAAGATACAACCGCTTATGAGGAGATGTCTGCTATTTTGACCGATCCCATTACCGAGGCTGAAACAACGTCCGCTCCCGAGCCCGAGGTTGAAACACGGCTGATGCCAAAGCCTTATATTGACGTTGAATTTACCGAAGACGGTGGATTTTTCGATGCTATGGAGCACGTCGATTGCACGCTTGACGATCCGTCAAAGGGAAGCGTGGTCAATGAATATATAAGCATCGGCGGCAAAAAATATAAGATCCCGCATCTTTATGTAAAGCAAAAGGGCGGTGTCGGAAGACTGACATATAATGAGATTGGTGTGCAGGGCGATCTTTACGATCTCCTTTCGGGCGGATTTACTCTTGAAATGCTCGTTGTTAATGGCAATTCCTTTACCTCATCTTCAAGTGAGCAATGCCTTGGGTCGTCTACTCAGGGCGGCGGCTATAATCTTACAGTTTACAAGGGTAAATATACTTTTTCGGTTCATACCGGCGGTTCTTATCGCAATCCCGCGTTGCAGGGCGCGCCGGACAGAGTTAATATGTCGCATCTGATCGGAATCTATGATCCCAATACCAAGACCGCCACGCTTTACGTCAACGGCGAGCGTGTGGACGAGGTCGCAGCAGAGGGTGTTCTGAAACTTGCTTCGGGAAGCGGATGGACAAACATTATCCTCGGCGGCGATACGAATAGTGATTGCACAACGGCGATCCTTGCGGATAATACGAGAATTGCAGATTATAAGCTCTATCCCGCGGTTATGGGGTTGGCGCAGGTCGACACCGCCTACGAGCTGATGCTCGAGAAGTTTACGGGGGTACAGGTCGCGTATGAAATAAGATACTACGAGAATGAGGAAACGGTTCACGGCTTGAAGCTTTTTTCCTCGGTTACCGAGAGCTACGCCGATGTCTATGAGCCCGATACTGCCATCGTCAACTCACCGACGGTCATTACGTATGCCGACGGCAAGAATCACAAGGTGCTTGACAACGAGGCGTCTCATCCTGCAACGGTGATTTTTGAGGTCGGAGTCAAGGACGGAATTCTTTACGCGTATTCGGAAAAGGGTGACGGGATCGCACCGCTCGTCGATGCGGTTGAATACCTGCGGGCAAGGATCATCCCCGCTTTTTCGGTCAATGACGCAAAGGTGGTTGATCTCTTGATCGATTTTATCAATTATCACAATATCGGAGACTGCTTTGTTTTCTCCACCGACGGTGAGATCCTCAAAAAGATTCGCTCGTCCACTCGCTCAGCGCGACCTGTTCTCGACCTTTCGGGTGAAAAGAGCATTGACCTTACAAAAACGAAGCTTGCGGTATCCGAGGCTCGCGCAAAGGGCGTGATCATTGCTTCCGAGGTTCTTTCAACCGAGGATGTGACTGCTCTCCGAGCATACGGGCTTTCGGTGTTCCTCAAAACAGAGGATAATACCGCTGCTATACACGATGCGATCTTCAAGGGCGCAATGGGAATCATTTGCGCCGATGCCGATAAGGCGTTAAAGTATCTTGAAGGCTTCAAGAATAATACCCTCTGCTTCCCGACTATGATCGTGGCTCACAGGGGCGATATGCAATACTGCCCCGAAAACACGCTCCCTTCCTTCATTTCGGCGGCAAAATCGGGCGCGGACGTCATCGAGCTTGACGTGTATTTGACAAAGGACGGCTATCTTGCCATCAATCACGATGCTACGACGTCCAAATGGGATAAAAAACTGACAGTCACGGAGAGTACGCGCGCGGAGCTGAAGGCTTTGAAAAACGCGGAATCGGATGCCACAAGGGACGATGAATTCGCCTTTTATGAAGAAGTCATTGACTATTTCTCAAAGAATTACACCGATGTCGTTTTCCTTGTTGAGATCAAGGATAAGCGCAACGAGGTCATTGACAAGGTCTACGAGGTCACGAAGGCGGCGGGAATGCTCGACCGTATATTGATCATTTGCACCAATCACAGTATAATCCGATATGCATATCAGACTTACGGTGTTGCGGTGCAGATGAACCGTTCTTACATACACGATGTTAATAATCTGCAGGCGACACTTGCATACGCTTGCGAGGAGGTCACGGGGCTCAACAGCTCCTATTTCACGGTCTGGAATGATTGCATCTACGATCTGAACAAAGCGCTTCGACACAGAGGAATCAAATATTCACCTTGGACAACGACCACCGAGGCGGCGACCGATTCCGATTTCGCCCTCGGTTATCCCGAATTTACCACCAACACGCCCCATCGCGTTGACGGGTATGCAAGATACCTTCGTGTCGAGATGGGCGCGGACGGAAGCGTGAAGGTCTACCGCGTCAATTACGACGGAAGCGAGAAGCTCGTTACCGCCGAGGCGCAACTGATCGTGCTTGAAGGCGACGTTACCTTCAAGGGAGGAAAGATCACGGGAAGCGGTACTTTTGCGTTTGCTTACAGCACAAAGGTTGGTAATTACACATATGAGCTTTGCTCCATATCAATTAGTAAATAAAACGAAAGGAACATAAAAATGGAAAAGAACCTTATTAACAAGATCCTCGCCGACACCGCTTATGTGCGTATGGGCGGCAGAGAAGAGGAGAAAAAGGCCGCCGAATATCTTGCCCGAGTGTGCAATCAGTTCACGGCAGGTGCGTACCTCGAGGAATTCGCCGTTGATCTCGGCGACATCAAGCGCGCGAAGCTTTATGCCGACGGCAAGGAGATCGCGTGCAAGGCTTATATGTGCTGTGGCTCGGGAATCGCCGAAGGCGAGCTTTACTATCTCCGCGCGACCGATAAATATTCGCTCTCGCAGTGCCGCGGAAAGATCGTTATGATCGATACCTATCTCGGCTATTGGAGATACCGCGACCTGATCGAAAACGGCGCGATCGCGTTCATCAGCTTCGACGGAAATATCAACTATGCCGACCGCGACATCGACCAGCGCGAGCTTCGTTCCTATATCAGCAAAGGCGAGAAGCTTCTCGGCGTCAATATCAACGCCAAGGATGCGGTCAAGATGGTCGAGGAAGGCGTCAAGGACATCCGCATCGAGGTCGAGCAGGATGAATATGAGGGCAGATCGCAGAACGTGGTCCTTGAAATGACGGGCGAGCGCGAGGAATATATCGTGTTCACCGCGCATTACGATTCGACATCGCTTTCGACGGGTGCTTATGACAATATGTCGGGCTGCCTCGGACTTCTCCACATGATCGAGTATTTCTCGAAGAATCCGCATTCCTATTCGCTGCGTTTCGTCTTCTGTGGAAGCGAGGAGAGAGGACTTCTCGGCTCGAAGGCATATTGCGAGACCCACGGCGAGGAGCTTGACAAGTGCGTTCTCTGCATAAACCTTGATATGATCGGCTGCATTATGGGTAAGTTTGCCTCTTGCTGTACTTCCGAGAAGGAGCTTGTAAGCTATATTACCTATATGGGACTCGAGTGCGGTTTCCCCGTCAGCGTTTATCAGGGCGTTTATTCGAGCGATTCCACGCCTTTCTCGGATAAGGGTGTGCCTTCGGTCTCCTTTGCGCGCCACGCGCCCGGCAACACGGGAACGATCCATAACAGCTACGACACAAAGGCTCTTCTCACCGCAGAGCAGATCGAAAAGGACAGCGAATTTATCACCAAATTCGCCGACAGAATGGCAAACGCGGTTTATTGCCCCGTTGCCCGCAAGATCCCCGATAATATGAAGCAGAAGCTTGATGAATATCTGCTCAGAAAAAAGCCCGAATAATTATGATAATCCGCTCGCAAGGGCGGATTTTTCTTGACATCAAGTAAAATATATGTTAGAATAATAATACCGAGATACCCAAATAATTCACGAAGAAAGGAAATTGAAATGAAAAGAGTAATTAAAGTTGCATTGATTTTGATTCCATATCTTTTGCTTGGCGCTTTGGTTGTAGCGGGAGTGGTTGTGATGGAAGTTCCCGTTACTCAAAAATCCATAGATTTGCTTGAGAAAGGGATGACTTTTTCAGAGGTATTCGAGGTACTTAAAAGAGATATAGTTATTACGCCTATTTCAGCGGAGGATGCCGCGAAGGTCGAATATGATATGTATCCGGTGAATTTAATAAATATTCTCGGTGAAGATTACGAGATCGATTCGTGGGGTGGCTATACGATTTATGAATGGCAGATGGAGGACGGAGAAAGCTTTGTGGTTTTGGTTGGGGCTCACAGCGGTAATGATAGAGCAAAGTGCGCCAGATACTGGGCAACAAGAACCGAATGGGAGAGAGAAATTTATGAAGGGCGCGAATTTGACGAAAAAGATGAGAGCATAAAGCTAAAGTTTATTTACGTAAGCGCTGTGAACGAACATGGATTTGTTGGCTCGATGGGTTACGGAAATTATGTTTTCTTCGAGTATTATAACGCAGATAAGTTCTTTTTTCAATTCGACTCTTTGGCAGTTTATTTCGATGAGGATACTTTGCAGAATATTGAAGGCACATTCGAAACTCGCGATGGTGAAGTCACCTACAACAGTAAAGTCAGAGCTGCTTCTGTACGAATGACTGACCCCAAAAAGGGCGAACCTATGTTTGGATAATAATAATGGCTGATCCACCGCTTTTCGGTAGATCAGCCATTTGTTATTTTTTCAATATTTCAACCTCTCATAAATCCCAAGCTCTTCATACGAGAACGCAACGTGGCCGTCGATGAGTCTGCGGTCGAGATAGCACAGATCGGACGAAAGATTTCCGCGGTAGCCTTCGATCGGAGGTTGATTCGAAAGGATAAATCTGCCCTCGCTGTCGGAGGCGTAGAAGATGAAGCCGTACTCGGTGTTGCCGTCGTTCAGTGCCCACAGCTCTTCTTTTGTGCATTTAACAAGGAAATCCATAGTGTCGTTGATCGCACCTATCGAAGAATTCGCTGTCTTTATTACCTGCAGATGATAGCGCCATTCCTCGGTGCTCGGGTCACAGTAAAGCTCGATGCCGAATTCCTCAAGATATTCCGCAACTGCGGGTTTTTGTTCGTATGGAAAGTTCTCACACAGAAAAGCCGCCAGGGCTTTGTAGTAAGCCTCCCAATATTCAAAATGCATTTTGGAAATTTTGACGTAGTTTTCCTCTTTAAGAGCCTCCTCGGCGGTCATACCGGCGTAAAGATTTGCCGAAAGTATCTCCCACGAAGCATAGCTGGGATAGGTCGAATTGTTCTCGCAGTATGCCTGATACTCAAAGGAGGAAAGATATTCCCCAACGGTCTTGCCGTTGTAAACGAACGACATAAGATCCTCCTTTGACCATCCCTTCGGAGTTCCCGACGAGTTTTTGGAAGCCGTCACGCCCACGAGAAAATACATTTCCTCGCCGTCCTCGGCGGTGTTGGCGAGATATGCGGCAAGAGGTGTGAGCTGAAGTGAACCCACGGGCGGAATATCGCGCGCTCCGCTGTATATGTTACGGTATGCCCCGGTGTCTACGCACCATCCGTCATTGTTTGAATTGAAGAATCTTTCCTCTGTTTGTTCATTAGTATCTTCGTTCAAGGTTTCTTCAATTTCAATACAGGTACCGCCGGGTTCGCAGGCTGTTAAAATACATAGAATAAACGCAATTAACGGTAAAACAAAGTATTTTTTCATTTATATTACCTCCCTTTACTGTATAAGACGAAAAAGTGCACAAAAAGTTCCCATAGATAACAAATTAATTATAACATTTTTTTCGTGCTTGTCAAGATATATCTTGACTTTCCTACCAAAATGTAGTATCATTATATCAACAATCAAGAAAGGCAAGGTCAAATCATGACTAAACGCATTATCAGTCTTATTATGGCAATCGTGTTCATCGTTTGCCTCGTCCCCGCAAGCGCATTCTCGGCTTTTGCCGAGGCGACCGTTATTGAAACAAAGTGGTCGAACGGCGCGGTCGGCGGACCCACCAATTCCAACAAGTACAAGTTTATCAGCAATGATAACTACCGCACTTCCGATATTATCACTATCGAAAAAGCGGGCACCAAGGTCTATTATACCGCGCCCACAAAGGCGGGTATCGGACACACTCTCCTTGCTGTTTCCGTATGGGTACAGCAGAACGGCGAGTGGGTGATCGACAAGGCTGCAGCCAACGTTGACGGTACTTTTGCTTACGGCAAGAGCATCGGTCAGACCGTGGTTGACGGCGGCATCAGATACGAGTTCATCACCGACAAGGATAATCAGTCCATCCGCTTCTCCTATGCCGCTGACGGCGACGGAAGCACTCCCGTGATCTACGCGGAGCCCACCACCGAGCCCTCGACTCTCGCTCAGCTCAATGCGCGTAACTTCACCGCTACCTTTGACGCTAACGGCACCATCGGCAATCTGCAGTGGTTCTGCGGATATGCTTCCTCGGCGTCCAACACCAACGGCTCGGCGAAGGAGGTCCGCCATGCATCCGCGGCTTATGCTTTCTCGGGTCTGATCAACGTTCCCAAGAAGGGCACGAAGATCACATATTCTTCGGGTTCTTACAACACCGCGTTCAACGCCTTCACACGCTATAAGCTCGAGGGCGGAAGATACGTTTATGACGTAGGCTTCGACGCAGGCAACACCATCGTAAAGAACGGCACTACGTATACATACGTTACCGAATACGATAACGAAGTCATCCGTCTCTGCGTTAAGGCAGACAAGGGTTATAGCAACATCGCCGTTGACGCTCCCGTGACCGTTAAGTGGGAGCAGACCAATGAGGCAGGAACCGCTTCCGGCAACAAGGAGCTCAAGACCGAATGGCCCGATCCCGAGCTTCTCAGCATGGTGACCGGCGCTCCCCTCATCGCTACCTCCGAGGTCAAGGGTCTTGAGTGGCACGACGGCTACGTAGGCTCGCAGTACCACGATTCCAAGGCATTCATTATTTCCGACGGTAACGCAGTTTACGATTACTCCGACGTTTTCACCGTTCCGAAGGCAGGCACTACCGTTTACTTCTTCGACCAGACCTTTGAGGACCACGATGCAAGTAAGTATGCTTCCACAAGCGTTATGACCATCTCGCATTGGAAGAAGGAAGGCTCGAACTGGGTATTCGATAAGTCAAAGGAATACCTCAACGGTTGCGACGTTTACAACGTTCTTATGACCGAAAAGTACCGCCTCTATTCTTACACCACCACCGAGGATAACGAGAATCTCCGCATCTGTATGCGTTATGCTCCCGTTTACTCTACCGAGGAAGAGCTCATTCCTCCCGTTTATCTCGTTGAGCCCACCGATTTCAAGACTGTTGAAAAATCCGGCGAGGCTTCCTATACCGATCAGTCGGGCGAAAAGGTAACCTACAATATTTACCTCCCCGCTGATTACACCGCAGATAAGCAGTATACCCTCGTTTTCGATAACTCCGCGGATTCCGCTATCGCGAATGCGCTCATCAAGAAGAATTACAAGGGCATCGTTCTCTCTTACACGGGCGATCTTGACAAGTCTCTCCGTCTCTTTGACGAGGTAGTCAAGCACTATCCCATCAAGGTTTCCGATTTCCTCTTTGTCGGTGACGAAAAGCTTGCAAAGCACGCAGTCGAGTTCGAGGTCATCAGACTCTGCCAGGCTATGGTAGTCACCTCCAACAACGTTCCCTCCGCAAAGTATGCAACACTGAAGGCAATGTCCGAGTTCAAGGATGCCGAGGAAGCGGCTCTTTGGCTCGTGGGCGAGACCGAGGATTACTATGACGTTCTCGAGGGCGTCAAGATGTACGCGATCGGCGACAGCTATTTTGGCGGCTCGCAGCTCGGTCAGCATCAGACCTGGGTCAACCTTCTTGGTTACAAGTACGGCATGACCTTCCACAACTACGGTATCGGCGGCAACACCGTTGCAACCGCACGCGGTCAGTCGGGTAACCAGCCTCCCATGCACACACGTTACGATCAGATGCCTATGGATGGTGACATCTACATCATCGAGGGCGGACGTAATGACCGTCATTACAGCGTTCCCTTCGGTCAGAACGACGGCAAGACCGTCACCTCCTTCAAGGGCGCGCTCAACGTTATCATTCAGGGTATCCGTGCGAAGAATCCCGATGCATTGATCGTTCTTGTTACCGCTTGGAGCAACCTCGGCGAGAAGGGCTATCTTGGCACCAACAATGACTATGCTGATGCTATGAAGGAGCTTGCTGAATACTATAACGATCCCCACGTCGTTTGTATGTACGCGGCTGACACCGAGTATACCGGCGTTGATATGGCAGACGCGAAGTTCCGCGCAAAGTATTGCCAGACCGCAAGCGACGTAAGCCATCTCAATGCTGACGGTATGTACCTCGTTGCTCCCAAGTTTGATCAGTGGCTTGCAGAGGCTTATGCGAAGTTCAAGGGTGCTACACTCACCAACTCCGCAGACGCAGAGCAGTTCATCGAGGTTATCGAAGAGCCCGAAACCACCGCGGCTATCGAAACCGAAGCTCCCACCGCTACCGAGCCCACAACCGAACCCGCTCCCGAGAAGGGTTGCGGAGGATTCTCGATCTATGCGATCATCACCGTTATCGTTTGCGGCGCGTGCCTTACTGTACGCAGAAGAAAGTGAACAGTGGTTAGTGGACAGTGGACAGAAAGATGCGAATTTATAATTCAATTTTACCTTTTAGTCCATTATTAGGCTAAACAATTCAAAACAAACTTAAAACACGGATATTGCAAATTGCAATATCCGTGTTATTTATTATTAGATTATTTATCCGATCAATGTCCAAAGATACGAACCAGAATTATCTGCCCGCATCTTTCTGTCCACTGTCCACTAACCACTGATCACTTCTGCACCTGCTCGGGCATCTGTCCTTCTTCAAGTGTACCGGGGGTGGGGGTGACTTGGGTCTTGCTGACAACCGCAGTGGCAGTGTAGTTGGTGGGGTAATTGAAGAGGATGGACTTATCTGCGGCTACGTCTTTTGCTCCCTCCCAGTTGAACCAGCAGCGGGTGAGGACCTTTCCGCCGGTCATCAGCTCAAGCTGAACGGGGTTGGTGTCGGGAAGGGGATTGCCGACGATCATAACGATGTCCTTGCCGCCGACAAGAGAAGTGCCGTAGCGGTTGTTGAAGTCGGCAACGCTGAGCTTATTGTTTGTTGTAACGAACCAAAGAACGATAGTCGAATGAGGTGCGATCGTACCCGACAGCTTCCAGGTGTTTTCCGCAAGAGACTCTGCGTTTGCACCGGGCTTTGCGTAGTAGCGGATGCTGTAGTTCGAGAGATTTACGGTATGATTGGTGTTGTTATAAAGCTCGATGAACTCGTAAGCAGCAACGCCGCCCTTGGCGCAAAGGGGAACTATTTCGGTGAAATAGAGGTTCGAGAGCTCGCAGTATCTGACAGCGCCAAACTGCTTGCCGCCTGCCTCGCCCGAAGCGATGGCGTAGATACGGGGAGTTGCGGAGGAGTAGGGCAGGTCTGCGAAAACTTCAACACTTTCACCCGCGCGGATGGTGCCTACCTCGACTGTCGCGGAGGGCTTAACGGTTGTGAGGTTAAAGCCCGCGGTGGAGGAAAGGTAGAAATCAACCTTCACGTTGGTCATATCGGTGCTTGCCGAGTTCTTGAGGGTGGCGGTAATGCGCTGATCCTTGTTATCAACGGTGTTGGTGACGAGAGACTGCTCGATCGAGGTGACGGTGAGCTCCTCGCGGTTTTCGATCCAGATGGGAGCAGTTACGCACCAGGTGGTATCAGCGTGTACCTTAACGTAGTAGTAATCATACTTGGGATCGATCTCGAATTCCCATGTAAATTTCTTTTCTCTTCCAAGATTCTGCTGAGCGACAACGATGTTGTCCTCTGCCATAAGGGAAACGGTGCCAAGACCGATGGCCTTCTCGGTGGAAAGATCAATGCTTACCTTGAGCTTGTCGGGGTTGTTGAGGCGGGAGCCCATCCACTCGTCGTTGATCTTGTAGTAGATCTTCAGAGTCTTGTCGGTGGTTGTATATGTACGATTCTTCTGGAATGCCTCGACGATGTTTTGGCGCGTGAGAGAGGGTGCGAGGGCGTATCCGCAGTATTCGTATGCGGCGCCCCAGTTTGCCGAGTGGTTATCCTCGTTGTAAAGAGGAGAAACGTGCCAGCCCTTGGTAAGGCAGAGAGCGTATTCAATGTCGTAGCCCTTGCCCTTGATCTCGGCGAGGTTGACGACCTTGTCGAATGACTCGGACCAGAAATCGTATTCGCAGAAGTTGCCCCATTTATATCCGGGGTGGTTGAACATTACAATGGAATCGTCTCTCTTTGCCATTATAGCGTAATAGTTCTTCAGGAGAGTCGATCTTGTGGTAAGGGAGGTGTAGTTGATGGTGTTAAGGTGACCGTAATAGGTTGCCGCGTTGTAGGTCTGTTCGTATCCGAAGAGGGCAACGAACGTGCCGGGATCGTTGTAGTTGTCCGCGTTGGTCTGATGCTTGCCCTGATATACGGAGTTCGAGAAGGAGTTGGAGTGGTCGGTGACCGAGAAGAAGTCGAGCTTTGCGACGTCGCGCGCGTATTTGTAGGCTTCTTTTACGGTTTCCTTACCGTCCGAGTCGCCCGTGTGAGCGTGGAGCTCGCCCGAGTAAAGGTTCATTTCGGATGCGTCACCGCAGGAGAAGAGAGTTTCGATAACCTTTTCGCCTCCGTTTGTGCCTGCGAGATAGAGGATCGCGGTGTGATCTCCGGGCTCAACGGTTACGCTGTTGAGAAGGAGCTCGCCAAAGCCCCAAGTCGCCTTGTCGATGACGTCAACGCCGTCTATAACAAGGCGGCTGTTTTCTTTGTTTACGTGAGTTTCCGCAAAGTCATAGAAAAGAACGGGGGTGTAAACGTCTTCGTAATAGTAAAGATTTTCGGGGGAATATTCGAAAACGGTCGGCGCGGCGCTTACGGTATGATCAAGATCTTCGGGAATTGCGAAATAACCGTTGCGGAATGCGGTCAGCTTGAGGTAGGAAAGACCTTCGAGTGTGTATTTCGCTTCCTTACCGGTAACGGTGATTGTTTTGTCTTCAAGCTTGATCGAATAGAATTCCGCAAGCTTGGAGTCGTTTTTGAGAACGATCCGGTATTCCTCTGACACGGTTTCGTTTGCAGTGCGTGCGGTGAAGGTGGAGCCGGGAATGAGGGTCATAAAGTATTCAGCAAAGTTTTCGGCTGCGGTTTTGACCGCCTTGGAGCCGGAGGGATAGACGATCGCGCAGGAGCTGGTGATCTCGGGTCCTGCAAGAAGGATGCCTTCGGGAATAGAGGGGTCGAAGACGACCTCGGTAGTTCCTTCACCGAGTGTGGTCGGATCGGTATCACCGGGAATCTCGACGGGAGTTGTCGGGCCGCAGGATACGACAGAGATCAGAGCGAGTAAGAGTGCCAGCGCGGAGAGGATTTTCTTTTTGATCATTTCTTGTTACCTCACGGTTTATTTGATTTATTCTATTATACCATTTATTGAGCGATATGTCAACAGTAAATGGGAAAGGGGCTGGATCATTAAGATATATTTATCAAAGAGTAATATAAACAATATCATTAATTAATCCCTTGGTGAAATTTGCAATAAAATGAAGTTGCGCGCTCTCCTTTCACCGCTTCCGCGGTCCCCCTTCCTCCCGGAGGAAGGCTAAGGGGTGCGTGCAACCT